>JAHEBX010000010.1 GCA_024642045.1 Pseudorhodobacter sp.
CCGCCCGCTGTTCGTTGAAGGCTTCAAGAACGAAGTTCTCGTCATGGCCACCGTGCTGAGCCACGACCTTGAGAACGATCCTGATATCGTCGCGATGATCGCCGTTTCGGCGGCGCTGACGATTTCGGGCGTGCCCTTCATGGGGCCGATTGGCGCCGCGCGCGTCGGTTTCTCGGGCGGCAACTATGTGCTGAACCCGAGCGTGGACGACATGCAGGGCCTGCGCAACAACCCTGATCAGCGTCTTGATCTGGTCATCGCGGGCACCAAAGACGCCGTGATGATGGTGGAATCGGAAGCCTATGAGCTGACCGAAGACGAGATGCTGGGCGCTGTGAAGTTTGGCCATGAGGCGATGCAGCCGGTGATCGACATGATCATCGACTTTGCCGAAGATTGCGCCAAAGAGCCCTTCGATTTTCAGGCACCTGACTATGCCGACCTTTATGGCCGCGTCAAAGCTGCTGGTGAAACCGAAATGCGCGCGGCTTTCGCTATTCGCGACAAGCAAGAGCGGACGGCTGCGATCTCTGCTGCGGTTTCGACGATCAAAGCTGCGCTGGATGAGGCCGATCTGGCTGACATCAACCTTGGCTCGGCGATCAAAAAGCTGGAAGCCTCGATCCTGCGTGGCGACATTATCAACGGTGGCGCGCGTATTGACGGACGTGACAACAAGACCGTGCGCCCGATTGTATCGGAAACCGGTATCCTGCCGCGCACCCATGGTTCGGCGCTGTTCACCCGTGGTGAGACGCAAGGCCTTGTGGTGACTACTTTGGGCACCGGCGAAGATGAGCAGATCATCGACGCACTGCATGGCAATTCGCGCTCGAACTTCTTGCTGCACTATAACTTCCCTCCCTATTCGGTGGGCGAAGTTGGCCGTGTGGGCTCGCCTGGCCGTCGTGAGATTGGTCATGGTAAGTTGGCTTGGCGCGCGCTGCAGGCCGTTCTGCCGGCGGCGACCGACTTCCCCTATACCATCCGCGTTGTGTCCGAGATCACGGAATCGAACGGATCAAGCTCGATGGCGTCGGTCTGCGGTGGCTCTTTGTCGATGATGGATGCGGGCGTTCCGTTGAAGTCGCCTGTGGCTGGCGTGGCAATGGGTCTTATCCTTGAAGACGACGGCCGCTTTGCGGTTCTGACCGATATCTTGGGTGATGAAGATCACTTGGGCGATATGGACTTCAAGGTTGCGGGCACCGCCAACGGCATCACCACGATGCAGATGGACATCAAGGTTGCAGGCATCACGCCGGAAATCATGGCGCAGGCTTTGGCTCAGGCCAAGGACGGGCGTCTGCACATTCTGGGCGAGATGAACAAGGCGCTGTCGGCTCCGGCTGGCTTCTCCGAGTATGCTCCCAAGATCGAAACCATGCAGATCCCCACGGACAAAATCCGTGAAGTTATCGGTTCGGGCGGCAAGGTTATCCGCGAGATCGTTGAAGTTTCGGGTGCCAAGGTTGACATCAACGACGAAGGCATCATCAAGATCGCTTCGTCCGATGCGGCTGCCATCAAGAAGGCCTATGACATGATCTGGTCGATCGTGGCAGAGCCGGAAGAAGGCCATATCTACACCGGTAAAGTCGTCAAACTGGTTGATTTCGGGGCGTTCGTGAACTTCTTCGGCAAGCGTGATGGTCTGGTTCACGTGTCGCAGATCGCCTCCAAGCGTCTGAACCACCCGAATGAGATCCTGAAAGAGGGCCAAGAAGTGAAGGTCAAGCTCTTGGGCTTTGACGATCGCGGCAAGGTCCGTCTGGGCATGAAGATGGTCGATCAGGAAACTGGTCTGGAAATCACCGAGTCCAAGGAAGAAGCCGCCGAGGCGTAAGCTTTGCTTTGAGGTCGCTGCGCAAGCGGGCGGCCTCAGAGCGGTTTGAAATTAAAAACACACCCACAAGGAAACTTGTGGGTGTGTTTGTTTGGCGCAAGCCCGTTGCATCACCCGAACCGAGGCGCAAACGTTGGCTGTCAGGCAGGGTGCGGGCCACGCTTGGCGGCCCGCGGATGGTTTACTTCGGCGCCTTGGCAAAGCGCAGGTAGGGCAGCTTGATGTCCAGATCGCCAAACCGTTCTTTCGCCTGCGCGTCATTCAGGCTCATCGACACGATCACGTCCTGACCGGGCTGCCAGTTGGCGGGCGTGGCGATCGGCACGCCGTCGGTGGCTTGAACTGCGTCCAGAGCGCGCAGGATCTCGGCAAAGTTGCGCCCGACCGACATCGGATAGGTCATCGTCAGGCGGACCTTCTTGTCTGGCCCGATAATGTAGACCGAGCGCACCGTCGCGGTGTTGGCGGGGGTGCGGTTGGCTTCAGGCAGATAGAATTCTGCCGGCAGCATATCGAAGGCCTTGGAAACCGTCAGGCTCGTGTCGTCGATGATCGGAAACTCCGCTGCAGCGCCGCCAAAGGCTTCGATGTCACGCTTCCACTTCTGATGCTCGGCCACCGAATCGACGGAGACGCCGATGACCTTGGTGTTGCGCTTTTTCCATTCGGCAGCGAGCTGTGCCACTGCGCCGAATTCGGTGGTGCAAACCGGGGTAAAATCGCGCGGGTGGCTGAAAATGATGGCATAACCGCCTTCAAGCCAATCGTGGAACTTGATGGTGCCCGCCGTCGACTCGGCGGTAAAATCGGGGGCGACGTCATTGATGCGGATCGACATGGGGTCTCCTAAACCTGTGATAGGAGATACTTAATCTGTCGAAAACAAAGTTGCATCCACCCGCGCGTAAATGCCGCAAATAGGGAAAAATGCCCACTTATTGTCGCCTGCATGAAATATCCGTCCAGTTCTGCAGTGTCTGAAATCGCGACATTCCTTGTCGCTGCCAACCTTGCGGGATGGGCGTCCTGCTGTCATAATATGATCAAATTTAGGAGCCAGCCATGATCATCAAGCGCGATTTCTATATTAACGGCCGTTGGGTCGCCCCCGTCACCCCGCGGGATTGCGAGGTTATCGACCCCTCAACCGAGGAACCCTGCGCGATCATTTCGCTGGGCTCCGAGGCTGATACCAATGCGGCTGTGGCTGCGGCCAAGGCGGCCTTTCCGGGTTGGGCTGCGACGCCGCCAGCGGTTCGGCGCGAGGCAGTGGTGAAGATCCTGCAGCAATACGAGCTGCGATTGGAAGAATTGGCCCATGCAATCGCTATTGAGATGGGCGCGCCGATTGATATGGCGCGCGGCGATCAGGCGCCTTGCCTGCCGTGGCATGCGACGAATTTTCTGACCGCTTTTGACGCGATGGAGTGGATCAAGCCGCTTGGTCCTCATGCGCCGAACGACCGCATCTCGCTGGAACCAATCGGCGTTGTTGGCCTGATCACGCCGTGGAACTGGCCGATGAACCAGATTGCACTCAAGGCTATTCCGGCAATTTTGGCGGGCTGCACCTGTGTGCTGAAGCCTTCGGAAGAAAGTCCGCTCGACGCGATGTTGTTTGCGGAATTCTGCCACGATGCGGGTGTGCCTGCGGGGGTGTTCAATCTGGTGAACGGCGATGGCGCAGGCGTTGGCTCTGTGCTTTCGGCGCATCCTGATGTCGAGATGATTTCCTTTACCGGCTCGACCCGTGCCGGGCGGGCGATCTCGGCTGCTGCTGCGCAGACGCTCAAGCGCGTAACGCTGGAACTTGGCGGCAAGGGCGCGAATGTGATTTTTGCCGATGCGGATGCAAAGGCGGTTGAGCGTGGCGTGCGTCATATGATGAATAATTCTGGCCAGTCTTGCAACGCGCCAAGCCGAATGCTGGTGCAGCGCCCGATCTATGATCAGGCGGTTGAAACTGCGGCGCGGGTGGCGGACAGCATCAAGGTCGGCTCGGCACACGACGGGGGCAACCACATTGGCCCCGTGGTAAACAAGCGTCAATGGGAGCAGATCCAAGGCTATATCCAGAAAGGCATCGACGAAGGGGCGCGGCTGGTGGCAGGCGGGCCAGGTCTGCCCGAAGGGTTCAATCGCGGCTTTTACGTCAAACCGACAATTTTTGCTGATGTGGTGCCGGGCATGACGATCGAACGCGAGGAAATCTTTGGCCCCGTGCTGTCGATGATTCCCTTTGATACTGAAGAGGATGCAGTGCGCATCGCCAATGACACACCCTATGGGCTGACCAACTATGTGCAGACCCAGAATGGTGCGCTGCGCAACCGGATGGCGCTGCGGTTGAAATCCGGCATGGTCGAGACGAATGGGAAATCGCGCGGCGCGGGTGCGCCGTTTGGTGGGGTGAAGGCTTCGGGACGTGCGCGCGAGGGCGGGCATTGGGGGCTGGAGGAATTCCTCGAGGTCAAGGCGATCTCAGGCTGGGATAGCGCAGCCGAGTAGTCGAAAGGCCCCGAGCGACCGGGGCCTTTTCCTTTGATGATGGCGATTTCTGACTGCGGAATGTCGCCGGGATGGCTCACGCGGCCAGCCCGCTTGCGCTTAGGGTGAGGCAGGAGGACGCCATGACCCAGCATCGCCACCTGTTGCAGCCGCTGCGGTTGCGCGACCAGACCCTGCGCAACCGCATCGTCTTTGGCGCCCATACCAACAACATGTCAGATATGGGCATGCCGGGGCCGCGGATGGAGGGGTATTTGGTCGAGCGCGCGTTGGGTGGGGCCGCGATGATCGTCACCGAACCCGTGCCAGTTCACCGGACCGGGGTGTTGACGAGGGGCAATCTGCTGCACGAATCTGACGACATTATCCCACATTTTCAAAAGATTACCGCCCGAGTGAAAGAGGCAGGTGCGGTGATCTGCCAGCAACTCTATCACGTTGGTGCGCATGGCGATTCCGATCTCAGTTTTGCCCCGCACTGGTCTCCTTCGGGCGGCCCAAGCTACCACGATTCGGATGGTTCGCATCGGATGACAGAAAGCGAGATCGAGGAGGTGCTGCAGGCGCATGTCGCTGCGGCAGTTCGGGCGAAAATGTCGGGATTCCAAGGGGTTGAGGTTTGGGCCGCCTATCATTCGTTGCTGGATCAGTTCTGGACGCCCTGGTCTAATCAGCGCAGCGACAAATGGGGGGGCACCCTTGAAAATCGGACCCGGTTTTCCCGAACCCTGATCGAAAACATCCGCCGCGCCTGCGGAGAAGAGTTCATCATCGGGCTGGCCATCAGTTATTCCACCGCGTATTCCGTAACACTTTCTGCGGAAAATATGTGTGAAATCATCGCCTTGCATGATGCGACGGGGCATGTGGACTATGTCACCTGCGGGTATGGCAGCTATCTGGAGTTTGAGGGAATCATTCCGCCCTTTACCCACGGCGAAAAGCTGACGACGCCGCTGACCTCGCAACTAAAGGCAATTGTGAAACATGCCGCGATCACCTCTGAGGCTGGCGTGCGAACGCCCGAGAATGCCGAGACGATCGTCGCTTCGGGTGAGGCGGATTTGGTGTCGATCGTGCGCGGGCAGATCGCTGACCCACATCTGGCACGCAAAACCACCGAGGGGCGAGTTGAGGATATTCGTGGCTGCATTTCGTGCAATCAGATGTGTTGGGGCCGGCGAAGCCGTGACTATTGGATTTCCTGTTTGATCAATCCGTCGGTGGGCCGCGAGTTTGAATGGGGCGGCGATCGGTTTACTGCCTCGGTTTCACCGAAATCGGTGTTGGTCGTTGGGGCTGGCCCTGCGGGGTTAGAGGCCGCACGGGTTGCAGCAGAGCGCGGTCATACTGTTGAAATAATTGAAGCTTCTGGTCAAATTGGTGGGCAATTTCGTCTGGCGGGGATGCAGCCCAGACGCGCCCAAATTTTGGACCTGATGGATTGGTATGAACGTCAGTTCATAAAGCTCGGCGTCACCTTGCGACTGAATTGCTATCTGGAAGAGGCCGAGATCGCGGCACATGACGCAAGTGTGGTGATCCTTGCCACGGGGTCTTTGCCTGATGAGGCCGGATTTCAACGCTGGATGCCGCAACTGGATCGACTGCCGGGGATTGATCTGGGTGGGGTTTGGTCACCCGAGGAGGTGCTGCGGCGTGAGGCGCGGTTGGGGGATGCCGTGGTGGTCTATGATGAAGGATCGAACTGGCGCGGGGTGGGTACGGCCTGGGCCCTTGCAGAACAGGGCATACAGGTCACGATCGTGACGCCCGAAGCCTTCGTCGGCAAAGAGATTGCTCGCACGGCTGCTGATGGACCAGCGCGCCGGCGGCTCGCGCAGCTGGGGGTGCGGATGTTGACCGAGCATTGTATTGCCGAGTGGCACGGCAACGGTGTTACGCTGCGCAATCTGCTCACAGGGGCACAGGAAACCATGCCAGCCTCGGGGTTGGTGATGGCCACGACCAACCGCAGCTTTGATCCTTTCCCCGAAGGCTTTGCGGGCAAGTCCACGCATCGGATTGGCGATTGCGCCGCGCCGCGGCTTGCTGCCTATGCGTTCCACGAGGGTCGCAAGCTGGCGCTGACGCTTTAGCCTTGGCGGGCGAAACTGTTGGCCGTGGATAAGGCCCAGGCCTCGCGGAACAGCGGCGAGGATTGCGGATCTGCCAGCAACTGCCCGTCGCTCAGGTGTTCATATTGCTGCGCGAATGAAATCACCTGGTCAGAATTGCTGCGGCGTTGAAAGTGGTGGGCCCGCAATTCTGAGGGATGCGACAGGCCCGCCGCGGCGACGAGTTCGGCCAGCGCATGCAGGGTGTTGTGGTGGAAATTCGCCACGCGCTGCGCCTTATCTGGCACGACAATCGCGCGTTGGCGCAGTGGGTTTTGTGAGGTCACACCCGTTGGGCATTCGCCTGTATGGCAGGACTGTGCCTGAATGCAGCCCACCGCGAACATAAAGCCGCGCGCGGCGTTGGACCAATCTGCCCCCAGCGCCATGACGCGGGCCATATCAAAAGCCGAGGTGATTTTGCCCGCTGCGCCGATCTTGATCTGATCGCGCAGACCTACGCCGATCAGGGCGTTGTGGGCAAAGCTGAGGCCATCGCGCAGAGGCATACCGATATAGTCCATAAACTCTAATGGCGCTGCACCGGTGCCGCCTTCCTTGCCGTCGATAACGATGAAATCGGGGGTAATACCGGTTTCCACCATCGCCTTGCAAATAGCCAGAAATTCCCATTTGTGGCCGATACACAGCTTGAAGCCCGCGGGTTTTCCGCCCGACAGGTCTCGCATTTTGGCGATGAATTCCAGCAGGCCGATGGGGGTGGAAAATTCAGAATGGCTGGCCGGCGAGACGCAATCTTGGCCCATTGGCACGCCACGAATGGCGGCGATTTCAGCGGTGATCTTGGCGGCGGGCAGCACACCGCCGTGGCCGGGCTTGGCGCCTTGGCTCAGTTTGAGCTCGACCATCTTGATTTGCGGATCTGCGGCCGCTTCGGCGAAAAGCGTGGGGTCAAATCCGCCATCAGCGCGTCGCGCACCGAAGTAACCAGAGCCCAGCTCCCACACCAGATCGCCGCCGAATTCGCGGTGATAGGGCGAGACACCACCTTCGCCGGTATCATGGAAAAACCCACCCGCCCGCGCGCCTTTGTTCAACGCGCGAATGGCATTGGCTGAAAGCGCGCCATAGCTCATGGCCGAGATATTGAGCAGCGAGGCGGAATAGGCGTGCGGACCCGTGCCGACCGTGACCCGCATGTCCTCGATCGCCGGCATCGGTTTTGGCGCCATCGAATGGTGCAACCATTCGTATTGCTCTTGATAGACGTCAAGCATGGTGCCGAAGGGGCGTTTATCCAGCTCTTTCTTGGCCCGCTGATAGACAATGGCGCGTTTGTCACGCGGAAAAGGCGCGCCGTCTTTGTCGCCTTCAAAGAAATACTGCCGCAGTTCCGGCCGGACGTTTTCAAACATGAAACGCAGATGTGCCGCGATGGGATAATTGCGCAGGATGGCGTGGCGGGTTTGGAACAGATCGTGGATGCCGATCGCGATCAGAATCGCTGAGAAGAGAAAGATAAGGTCGAAGACCATCGCGCTGTGCGGCCAGAGCAGCGCCATGACAAGTGACACCACCGCAACAACAACAGAGGCCGTCAGCGGCAGGTAGCGCGTCTCGAATATATTGCGCAGCACGGGGCAGGTCCTTTTGCTCGGGGTGCAGCCATCTAGCCGCAGATTGCTTGCATCAAGGTTAACGTGCCAGCGACTTGCGCGGATGTCACCTCAAAAGCCACAGGGCGCGGTAAAGGTGACCCATTCGCCCGTAGCCGGATGGTGCAGCGAAAGACTTTCAGCGTGCAGCATCAGCCGCGCAAAGGCGAGGGCCGCACCCGTGGCATAGATCGGATCGCCAAGGATCGGACAGCCTTGCGCCAGCATATGCACGCGCAGCTGATGGCTACGTCCTGTCAATGGGAACAGCCGCACACGGGTGGTCGTGGCATCACGGCTGATGACGTGCCAGTCGGTCTGTGCTGGGCGGCCGTTTTCAGGATCGACCATCTGGCGTGGACGGTTGGGCCAGTCGGTGCAGAGCGGCAGGTCGATATGGCCAGTGTCGGGGGTCAGCTGGCCCCAGACGCGGGCGACATAGGTCTTTTTGGCCCGGCGTTTTTCAAACTCCTGCCCCAGAAATCCCTGCGCCTGTTTGGTGCGGGCAAAGATCATCACGCCGGACGTGTCGCAATCCAGCCGGTGCACCAAAAGCGTATCCCAATGCGCGGCTTGCAGGCGGGCGACAAGGCAATCTTCGCGCCCTGCGAGTTTGCCCGGCACAGACAAGAGGCCTGCGGGTTTGTTCACCACGATGATCTGGTCGTCCTGATACAGGATGTCCAAGGGCACGTCGGGCGGGTTGTAGACGAAATCGGGGATCATAAAATGGTATGGCCCGCCTTGCGCAGTGTCTCGGCAAGGTGGCGGATGTGGGCGGGACCGACCTCGCAGCAGCCGCCGACGATGGTTGCGCCAAGGCCGACCCATTGCAAGACAAAGTCGGCGTATTTCTGCGGTGTCAGGTCGTGGCGATGGGTGTAATCGGGGGCATCTTGGGTTTCAGGCAGTGGCAGGTTTGAAATCTCGGAAAAGCCGTTGGCATAGGCGCCAAAGGGCAGACCAAGCTGTTTCAGGTCTCGCAGCGCGGCCAGCATCGCCTCGGGCATCGAGCAATTGGCCAGCACGGCGGCTGTGGGATAGCGCGCGATCAGATCACGCAGGCCCGCGACGGGTTCACCCGAGCGCAGTTTGGACCCGTCACGGTCATCCACTGAAACCGAGAGCCAGACCGGTTTGCCCGCCGCCTGCGCACCTTTGAGCGCACCCTCGGCAAGGCCCAGCGACGAGATGGTTTCCAACAGGATCATATCGACATGTGGTGCAAGGATGCGGGCCTTTTCGGCGTAAAGCGGGGCAGAAACCTCAACCGGTGGGGTAAGATCGGGGCGATAGCTTTCACCCAAGGGGCCCATCGAGCCTGCGATCAGGCCACGACCGGCACGCGCGCGCGCCTCATGCGCCTCGGCCAGCGCGCGCAGGTGCAGCGCGTGATAAAGGGGGTCAAGTCCAACACCTTCGAGCCGGTCGTGCAGGATGTTATAGGTGTTCGTGGTGGCCACCGAAGCGCCTGCGTCGAAGTAGTCGTCGTGAATCGCCTTGACCAGACCGGGGTGGTCGATCATCACGCGTGTGGCCCAGAGCGGCGTCGGCGTATCGCCCGAGCGCGCGACCAATTCCTGACCCATTCCGCCGTCCAAAAGCGTTATTTGCATCGTCTACTCCGTCAAGATCAGGCGGGCGGCGAGGCCCGCAAAAACCACCGCAGCGCCTTTGTTCAGCACTGCCATCCGCGCCCCGATCACATGGCCAGCACGTCCTGCCAAATAGCCATAAGCGGCAGTGATGAATGTACCCGTAATCCCAAACGCCCCGCCCAGCAGCAGAATTTGCGCCCAGACTGGCCCGATTTCGGGATGCACGAATTGTGGCAGAAAGGCCAGCATGAACAGGATCGGTTTGGGGTTGAGTATATTGGTAAACGCCCCCTTGCGAAAGGCGTCCCAGCCGGTGCGGCTGGCGCGCGCAGGCCCTGTCGTGCCGGTGTCGTTCCAGGATTTCCACGCGATATAAAGCAGATATGCCCCACCCGCATATTTGATCGCAGCCAGCGCCCCCGCATGCGCCGCGATCAGCGCCGATAGCCCCAAGGCCGAAAGCGCGACATGCCACAGCGCGCCCAAACCCACGCCAAGTCCCGCCATCACCCCCGCCCGAGGCCCGCCTTGCAGCCCCGTTGCAGTGGCAAACATCACGTCTTGGCCGGGGGTCAGATTCAACAGAATGCCGCCGGCGAGGAACAACAAAAACTGGTCTGGCGGAAAGTGGGTGAGGGTTTGCCACATCGCCTTAAGCCTTTGGTGTATCGTAATAATCGCCCTTGTCTTCGGTGTAGATATGTTCGGAAATCTGAAGCCCCGTCGCCCCGTCGAACGCGCCCGTTGCGATACTGATCCGGTCTTCTCCGACGGGCTGCCAAAACAGGCTGGAGCCGCAGACATCGCAAAATCCACGGCTTGCGGCATCAGAGGATTTGAACCAGCGCAGGCCTTCATCCTTGGTCAGGCGAAAGCGGTCGTGCGGCACTGAGGTGGCGACCCAGAAGTGCCCAGAGGTCTTGCGGCACTGGCTGCAATGGCAAGCGATTGCGTCGCGCAGGGGTGGGTCTGCCTCAAAGCGCACGGCCCCGCAAAGACAACTTCCCTTCATTGCGCCTCCTTGAAAACTTCGGCAAGCAGAGGCACCAGCCATGCTTCGTCCGAGGATGAGAATGCAGCCGGCGTATCGCTGTCGATATCAAAAACGCCGAGCAGTTTACCCGCGCCATTGAAGACCGGCAGCACCAGCTCGGACCGTGTCGACGAAGCGCAGGCGATATGGCCCGGAAAGGCATCTACATCGGGGACGTTCTGCACCTGACCCGTGCGCGCACAAGCGCCGCAGACGCCACGGGAAAACGGGATGACAAGACAGCCGTGGCCGCCCTGATAGGGGCCGATCTTCAGCAGTTGCGGCGCGGTCACGCGATAAAAACCAGTCCAATCGGCCTGTGGCATGGCGTGATGCACCTCGCAGGCGACGGTGGCCATCAGCGCCACGCTATCGGTTTCGCCGTGGGTCAAGGCACGGACTGCGGCGACGATTTCTTGCATTCAATACCCCAAAGCACAGCCATCTTTGCGCGGATCAGAGGCTCCGATCAGCACGCCTGTATCGTCGATCAAAATCGATTGCGCGCCGCCGATCGGGTCGGGCGAGAGCTTCACCTCATGCCCCATCGCGGCGAGTTCGGCGCGCACTTGCGGCGCATATCCGTTTTCCACCATCAGCCCCTCGGGCCCCGAAAAACAGCGTGGGGCGTCGATGGCAGATTGAGGGTCGAGCCCGTAATCCACCATATTGGAGACAAAGCGCGCGTGGCCGCAGGGCTGGTAAGCACCACCCATCACGCCAAAGGGCATGATAACTTTGCCATTCTTCCGCAGCATCCCCGGAATGATGGTGTGCATCGGGCGTTTGCCTCCGCCGAGTTCATTCGGATGCCCTTCCAGCAGGGTGAAACCCGCGCCGCGGTTCTGAAAGTTGATGCCGAACTTGCGCGAGGCGATGCCCGCGCCAAAACCCCAAAAGATTGAATAGATCAGCGACACCGCCATCCGGTCACGGTCGACCACAGTGATATAGATGGTGTCTTTATGCACCGCCTCGGTCAGGGGAGCTGCGGACGGCATGGCGCGTTTTGGGTCGATCAGGGCCGCGAGTCTGGCCGCCGTTTCGGGGGCAAGCATGTGCTCGATCCGAGGGCTGGCCTCGGCAATAAAGCGATTGCGGGCATCATAGGCAAGTTTGGCGGCTTCGGCCTCGATGTGCGCGCGCTGGGTGCCGAAAGGGTCCATCGCCATCAGATCAAAGTGCGACAGGATGTTGAGCATCAAAATGGCGGTGGCACCTTGGCCGTTTGGCGGGTGCTCGACCAGATCAATGCCCTTGTAGGGGCCGGAAATCGGCTCGGAATAAGTGCAGGCGGTGGTGGCAAAATCGGCCATCGTGTGTTGGCCGCCCATCGATTGCAGCGAAGTGACCATATCCTCGGCAACTTCGCCTTCGTAAAACCCTGCACGACCCTTCGCAGCGATGCGGCGCAGGACCTCGGCTTGACCTTGCGCTCTGAAAACCTGGCCCGCTTTGGGAACCTGACCGTCAAGCAGATAGAATTTGCGCGCGTCGCCGATCAGATCCTTGGAATCTTCGGCCCAGTCAAAGGCCACGCGCGGCGCGACCGGCACGCCCTCGTCGGCATAGCGGATCGCGGGCGCAAGGACGCGGTCGATCCCCAGTTTGCCCCAGTCATCCGAAAGCCGACAAAACGCATCGATTGCACCGGGGGTCGTGACGGCGTCGGCTCCGCGCAGCGGAATGGCGTTCAGCCCGCGTGCGCGCATCTCTGCGGCGGAGCTGGCGGCAGCTGCGCGGCCAGAACCGTTCAGTCCAAGGATGCGCTCTTCGTGGGCAGGCTTGAGCAAGACAAAGCAATCCCCCCCGATTCCCGTCATCTGGGGTTCGCAAATTCCCAGCAGAACTGCGCCTGCAATCGCAGCATCTACGGCATTTCCACCGGCTTCGAGTGTCTCGATCGCAACTTTGGCTGCCAAAGGATGCGATGTCGCACAAAGTCCATTACTGGCATAAACCTCAGAGCGACCTGGAACTTGAAAATCGCGCATAAAAGCCTCCCACTTGATGGAGAGACCTGCGGTTCTCCGTCCAACTTCAGCCTGACATTAGGTCTGGCTTTTGGATAATCCAAGTGGAATGAACCTCGGCGCTACGAACTGGGTGGGGGCTTGATCCGCAGCGCCGAGGGAAGCTTTATGCAGCTACATTCTCAATATGTCGGTTCAGGCAGACAGTTTTAGGGGGAAAATATGGCATCTTCGTGTCAGAATCTGAGAATTGAGTGCAATCGCACATCAATGTTGCGATTGTTTCGTATCCAGCTTGAAACTTAACAGGTTTTGATCGCCAATGCGCCGGTAACTCAGGTCCTTGGAGAGGGTGCGAATCAAGTGCCAGCCGAATCCTCCTTCGGGCAAATCCTCGAAAGCGCCCAGCGGTAACAGTTCGCCCGCGGGCACGGTCTGGTCTGGCATGGGCAACCCCCAGTCGGTGATGAGGCATTTCAACTCGTGACCCGCCAAACTTAGCGAAATCTCGATTTCCCCCTCGAACCGGGCGTAAGCGTGTTCAACGATGTTATTGAGCGCCTCTGCCAGGACGATCTCAATGGTTCCCCGATCATCTTGCGACAGCGCTTTGAGTGGGAGGCGTTCAAGCAGATTGGACAAACCATCCCGCACAGCGAGTTCCTTTGCAGGAATGATGATGCGCGTCGTTACACTTTGCACTGAGGAACTTGGATGAGTTCCGGCATCAAACCGCATGCCGCATCCCGTCCGACAAATTGGCGTGGATCACAAACACGCTGTCCATGCGTGTCAGACGAAACACCTTTTGTACGGTGGGGGTTAGGCCCGAAAGCTCGAGCTTGCGGTCTGGTCCGAGCGCCTTCATCGAGGCGACCACCGCGCCCAATCCCGAACTGTCAAGAAAATTGACGCGAGACATGTCCAGCACCACACGTGGCGTCATCGTCTGGGTCAATTCGCGCATGCGGTCCTTGAACTGGATCGCCCCAGCGGCATCGATACGGTCATGCATCGCCGATATGACAAGGACATCGCCCTGCTGTTCAGCCATCAGTTTCATGTAACGCTCCTATCTAAACTGAGGAGCAGGCTACGGTGAAATTGTTACTGATCGGTAAGCGGGTGCGCGATTCAGTTCAAATTGAACTGCAGCGGATAGCGGCCATCCTCAAAGTCGCCAAACAGATCTGGCAAGTCGGGGTGGCTTACCGGTTCGCCTGTCTCGTCAGGAACCAGGTTTTGTTCCGATACATACGCGACGTAATAGCTTTGATCATTTTCGGCCAAAAGATGATAGAAAGGCTGGTCGCGCGAAGGGCGTGCGTCTTCTGGGATCGCGCGATACCATTCTTCGGTGTTGGAGAACATTGCATCGACGTCAAACACCACACCCCGAAACGGATGCTTGCGATGTCGCAGCACCTGCCCGATATGATATTTGGCTGCAGTTTTCAGCATTTAGATATATCCCCGATTATGCATTCTTATGCCTTTGCGCCCCGGCTGTCCATTCCAGTGCAGCACAGGTCTAGAAACAGTCTGTCGGCGCAGATGGCACAGTGATGTGCGGATTGCGGCCAGGGTTCACGATAAATTGCTGAAATCGCCCGTTTTCGCGGGCAAATACCGGCGGTGGGCATTTCCTAATGCACCTGTTTGGCTTATGCTTTGGCAAAAATATAAACGTGAGGGGCTTATGAGCAGACTTCTCCGTGCGTCGATCTTGTTGTTGGCCCTCGCGTCCTGTGGGGGTGGTAACTTTACGGCGCCGCGCAATTTGGACGATGCTTGCGACATCTTGCGTCAGCGGCCGACCTATTATCGGGCCATGAAGGCAACCGAGCGCAAGTGGGGCGTGCCTGTGCATGTCCAGATGGCGGCGATCTATCAGGAATCCAAGTTTATCGGTAACGCCCGCACGCCGCATCAATATGCGCTTGGTGTTATCCCGATGGGGCGGCAATCCTCAGCTTATGGGTATAGTCAGGCCTTGGATGCGACATGGGAGGAATACCAGCGCGACCAGCGACGGTTTGGGGCCAAGCGCGACCGGATCGGCGATGCGACGGATTTCATGGGCTGGTATATGGATCAGAGCGCGCGGACGCTGGGCATTTCCAAGCAGGATGCCGAGTCGCAGTATCTGGCCTATCACGAAGGGCGCACCGGCTATCTCAACCAGAGCCATCTCAGCAAGCCTTGGTTGATGGATGTCGCCTCTGCTATTGGTCAAAGATCGCAGCTTTATGCGGCCCAGCTTTCCGTTTGCCGCAGGTAGCGACAGCGCAGGTCAGAGCCCGCGCTTCTTGCCTTCCATGTCAATGCTGAAGGTCGACGGCTTATAGCTTGCGCCTTTGTGCATTTCGCCCAGAATAACCGTCGTTTGCTGCCCAAGGTCATCCGTGATCACCCATTGGCGCAGCGTGGTCGGGTTAGAGGTAAACACCAGCGCGATAGTGCCATATTCAGGGTGGTCTGGGTCTTGGGCGACCACTTGGGTGGCGTTCTTGTCCTCTTTGTGGGCCACCACCATCTTGGCGCGGCCAAGGTCGATGTTGCTGGCAAGGATCAGATTGAGCGGGGTCCGCGAAAGCGGGTATTGTTCGGGCGGCTGGTTGGATTTGGAATCAAAGATCGCAACCTGCCCACCCGAAGCGAGCACAAGGCTTTTGTCGGGCGGGGCGTATTCAAAACGGGCGCGGCCGGGGCGCTGGATAAACAGCTTGCCCGTCGCGACCGAGCCGTCAGCGTTGACTTGGGTAAAATCGGTATCCGCCGTCGTCAGGCTGTTGAGGTAGGACGAGATGTCGCGCAGCGGAATTTTATCGGCCAGCGCAGGGGATGCGAGGGCGATCAGGGCGAGCGGGGCGAGAAGGGCGCGGAGTTTTTTCATGCAGTTAATATAGGGGATGGCAAGGGGTGCTGCATCCCCCGCGCCGATCACTTGGCGGAGAGGTGCCGATGCTGGCTTTAGCGTGCGACGTTTTCCGAGCCGTACATCAATGCGTGATGGTGCAGGATCAAAATCCTTACCACTGGTTGGTTCGGCAGACGTAAAAACGCGTGCTTTGGTTCTGGGGCAAAGTCGTTCGCGAAGGGCGTTTGACGACACACATAGATCGCCGGAATAGGTCTCAGGCGGTAGAGGGTGCGCCTGCGCGCACCCTGTCAGTGCTCCGGCAACAAAATCTCGCGTTTGCCGACATGGTTCGCGGTGGTGACGACGTGGTTTTCTTCCATCTGTTCGACCAAGCGCGCAGCCTTGTTATAGCCGATGCCAAGTTTGCGCTGGATGTAAGAGGTCGAGCATTTGCGGTCTTTGGCGACGATGGCGACGGCTTGGTCATAGAGCGCGTCTTCGGTGGCGTCGGCATTGCCAAGGCCAAGCACCATGTCGATGTCAGATGCGGCGTCATCCTCGGGGCCTTCGACCACGCCCGACATATAGGTGGGGGGGCCGTAGGATTTGAGGTGGTTGACGATTTCTTCGACTTCTTCGTCCGACACAAAAGGCCCGTGGATACGGGAAACGCGGCCACCGCCCGCCATAAACAGCATGTCACCCATGCCCAAAAGCTGCTCGGCGCCCTGTTCGCCAAGAATGGTGCGGCTGTCGATTTTCGAGGTGACCTGAAACGAAATCCGCGTCGGGAAGTTGGCTTTGATCGTGCCGGTGATGACATCGACCGAAGGCCGCTGGGTGGCCATGATCAGGTGGATGCCAGAGGCGCGGGCCATCTGGGCAAGACGCTGGATGCAGGCTTCGATTTCCTTGCCTGCGACCATCATCAGGTCGGCCATCTCGTCGACCACCACCACGATGTAGGGGAGGACGACGGGCTGGAATTCTTCGGTCTCGAACACGGGCTCGCCAGTGTCTTCGTCAAAGCCGGTTTGGATCGTCCGCTTGAACATCTCTGATTTATCAAGGGCTTCACGGACGCGGCCGTTATAGCCTTCGATATTGCGCACACCCATTTTCGACATCTTACGATAGCGTTCTTCCATCTCGCCCACGACCCATTTCAGCGCGACGACGGCCTTTTTCGGGTCGGTTACGACGGGAGAGAGCAGGTGCGGGATGCCGTCGTAAACCGAGAGTTCCAGCATCTTGGGGTCGATCATGATCAGGCGACATTCCTCGGGGGAAAGCTTGTAGAGGAGTGACAGGATCATGGTATTGATGGCAACGGATTTGCCCGAGCCGGTGGTGCCCGCGATCAGAAGGTGGGGCATTTTGGCGAGGTTGGCGACGATGGGCGTGCCGCCGATGTCTTTGCCAAGGGCGAGCGGCAGGCGCATGTTGCTGTCGCCAAAGTCGCGGGCGGCGATGATTTCGCGCAAGACCACCTTTTCGCGGGTGGCGTTGGGAAGTTCGATGCCAATGACGGTGCGACCCGGCACGGTCGAGACGCGGGCGGAAAGTGCCGACATTGACCGCGCGATATCGTCGGCAAGGCCGATGACGCGGCTGGCCTTCAGACCCGGTGCGGGTTCAAGTTCGTACATGGTGACGACGGGGCCGGGGCGAACCGAGACGATCTCGCCTTTGACACCATAGTCGTCCAGCACGTTTTCCAACATGCGGGCGTTTTCCTCGAGCGCGTCATTCGAGAGCGAGTGACGTTCGACAGTCGAAGGGCTGGTCAGCAGCGCGAGCGGCGGCAGTTCGTATGCCGGCGCGGGATCGTCAAAGCGCAGGCGTGGCTGGCTTTCGGACAGGGCGCGCTGCGACGGGGCAGGGGCCTTTTTCGCGGGCATCTGCACCACGGGGCGACGCTCGGGCTGGGGTGTTGCGCGCGCGGCGGGCATGTCAGCTTCGATAAATGAATCGTCCAGCGTGTTGGCATAAACGGCATCCAGTGCGGTGTCGTCATGATCAGGAAAGTTGGCCTCGAAGCCATCATCCAGGTCATTATTTTCAACAAAGGCGTTTTGCGCCGGGGTCCTGATCTGCGGTTCAACACGCGTATGAGCCTTGGTTTCCGCGATCAGTGGAACGGGGCCGCGCGGGCGGGCAACGGGGGGCTCGCGACGGGCGATGGCGGCGGCAATCGGGCTCAGATCCTTTTCCGGTGACTTGGTGCGGGCGCGGATCACATCGGAAATGCGCGCCTTGATACGGTCGTCGGTCGGCATGTCGGCAGGATAGCCCGCCGGCAGTGCTGGTTCGATCAGTTCGGGTTCGGGATCCCGAGCGCGGCGCAGCATGGCGGGCATGCGTGCCAACAGGCCCTGACGCTCTTTGGGCGGGGCGTAATGGGGCTCTTCGGTTTGCGGCTCGGGGTAGCGGGCGTCGGCGCGCAGCATTGACGCGGGGCGGCCAAGAGCGGGCGGGGCCATGGCTGACTCTGCCGCGCGACGGACAACAGCTCCGGCGCGGGCCGGTTGCGCGGTAACTTCGGGCTGCCAATCGGGCGAATGGTGATAGGCCTCTGGCTGATGGGCGGTGGCGGCCATGCGCCGCCGCTCTTGCAGCGCGGCGGCGGCGCGCGCGGTGCCTTGGGCGCCTTTGCCGGCGGTGCTGATCATCGTGGAGTAGGTATAGATCAGGCTGGTCAGCAAAAACCGAGCCGTAGCGCGGATCTCGGTCAGATTGAAACCGGTGACATAGAGCAGCAGCGCCACCATTGCACCACCCGAGGCGAAGGAGATCAGCTTCAACCCAAAGGCAGAACTGCCGGGGATCAAGCCCAGCAGCGCACCAACGACGGTATCGCCAAAAAGGCCGCCCATGCCAAAGCTTTGGGTCCAGCTCGCTGATGGTAACAAGGTGGCCTCATAGACCGAGGCCACAGCAATTGCGATGACGGCAAAGACCACACGGCCCACGGCGCGCTCGGCCCCGTTGTGCAGCACAAAGCGCGCACCCCAAGCCATCAAGATCAGCGGGATCGCCCAAGCGCCCTTGCCGCCGATGATGATCAGCGTCGACGCCAAAGCCGCGCCAAAGCGACCAAGGTAGTTCGCGGCAGGCTCTTCGGTTGCGACCATCCAACCCGGATCATTGGGCGAATAGCTCCACAGCATCAGGGCAAACAGGAAACCGGCCAACAGCAGACCCAGACCCAAAAGCTCGCGGCCCCGCTTTTCCAGCATTGCCTGCGTGCTTTGATCCAAAAGTGGGTCGCGTTGCCGCATTTGATAAGAAGCCATTCGCTATTCCTCAACCGTAGAGGCAGTCGCGGAGCCGGATAAGCCCACGCTGCATTTCTTCTTTTGGAGCCACAAGTGCGACCCTTAGATAGGCTTTGCCGGGGTTTTCCCCGTTTGCGTCGCGCGACAAATAGGCACCGGGCAGAACCCGCACGCCTGTTTCGCGCCATGCTTTGAGTGCTGCAGTCTCGCCATCCTCGACGGGGAGCCACAGGAAAAAGCCGCCCTCAGGGCATTGAAACCCTTGCAGGCCGCTAAAAATCTGATCGGCTGCGGCGAATTTCTCTTGGTAGAGCGCCAATGAGGCCGCGACATGCGCATCGTCATTCCACGCGGCTTGGCTGACCTTTTGGATCGGCAGCGGCAGCGGCGCACCCGCGAACGAGCGCAGTTTACGCATTTCGGCGATGCCTTTGGCCCCGCCTGCCACAAAGCCCGACCGCAACCCGGGCAGGTTCGAGCGTTTTGACAGCGAGTGAAACGCGAACACGCGTTCGGGGTTGGTGCCCGTGGCTGCAGCGACATCAAGCACGCCTGTGGGAGCCTGCGTGCGCCAGATTTCGGAATAACATTCGTCAGCAAACACCACAAAGTCGTGCTTTTCGGCCAAGGCCAAAAGCTCGGTCCAATAGGCGCGCGAAGCGACAGCGCCCTGTGGATTGGCGGGCGAGCAGATATAGGCAACCGTCACGCGGTCAAGCAGGTCGGGTGCGAGGCCCGCATAATCGGGCAGAAAGCCTGTCGCGGCGGTGGCGGGCACATAGACCGGCTCTGCGCCTACGCTCAGCGCCGCCACGGCATAGACCTGATAAAACGGGTTCGGCATCAGCACGACGGGCTTTTTGCCGTTCTTGGTTTCGGGCGAAAGGGCGATACAGGCATTGAACAGCCCTTCGCGCGTGCCGTTCAAGACCATCAGCTGATCGGCGGTGATCGTCGCGCCATAGCGGCGCATGATCCAGCCGGAAATCGCGCTCAGCAAGTCGGGCGAGCCGTCATTGGGCGGATAGACCGCGAAGTCAGCAGTATTGGCCGCCAGAATCGGCGCGACAAAGTCGGGCATGGGGTGCCGAGGCTCCCCTATTGTCATCGAAATGGTTTCCCCGCCGGGCGCATGCGCGTCCAACAGCTTGCGCAAACGCGGAAACGCATAATCCGGCAGGTTCGAAAACCGCTCTGGAAACGCCATTACTGCCTCATCTCGGGGTCATCTCGCCCCGTTTCGCCCGACGATAGCCAGATCGGGCGGCTCCGTCCAGAAAAACCCATGCGCGATAGTGGCTTGGGGCAACCTATTGTGGCTTTTAGGTCCCGCAATCGCAGGAATTGTCCTCACGTAAGGGCGCGTTCTGCGGCGGTGCCAAGGCGAAGCAGCCGCTCTTCCTGCCTTGGTGGGGCCATAAAGGTAATGCCGCAAGACGGTTCTGCGGTGGGAAGCGTCAGCGCACAGAGGCCGAACATATTGCCGATACGGGTGTTCCGCAGGGCAAGCAGGTTTTCGGTGGCGAAATAGGCTTGATCCACCAAAAGCCGCTCGGCATTGGGCGGCAGAATAGGCGAGGTTGGCAGTAAAACGGCATCAAAGCCTGCGGTCCTTTGCGCCCAGATCTTGCGCAGCACCTCTAAACGGCGCCACCCTGCGATGAAGTCTGTGGCTTTGACGTTTGCGCCAGAACGGAAGCGCTCACGGATCGGAGCGAACATCTTTTCCGGATCGGCTTCGATTGTCGGCCCCCACATGGCATAGGCCTCGGCGGTAAACAGCGGGCCTGCGAGGATAATCGCCTCGACCACTTCGGGGATTTCGATGGTTTCGATCTGTGCACCCGCACGCCCGAGACGGCTCAGCGCATCCTCGAACCCTTTGGCGGGGCGCGGGCGCAGGTCATCCAAAGCAAGCGTCTCGAGCACCAGCAGCCGCGTGCCCGACAGACTGGTGCCGTCCAGGTCGACAGGCCTGCCGCCCTCCATTGCCGCAAGCAAGAGTGCGCAGTCCTGCACTGAATGCGCCAAAGGGCCGATGGTATCAAACCGTTCGCACAGCGGCACGACACCCGTTAGCGGCAGACGCCCCGAAGTGGTTTTCAACCCGACAAGATCGTTCCAGGCCGCAGGGGCGCGCACCGAGCCTCCCGTATCCGACCCGATGGCCGCAGGCGCTAGGCCATAGGCAACCGATGCCGCGGCCCCCGACGAAGATCCACCCGGCACGGCCTTATCATCATTGATGCAAGGCGGTGTGGCGGTGACCGGATTAAGGCCAAGTCCCGAAAAAGCGAGTTCGGTCATATGGGTTTTGCCAAGACAAACAAGCCCCTCGAGTGTGGCGGTTTGCAATACCTTGGCGTCTGTGGCGGGCGTTCGGCCACGCAAAAGCGCAGATCCTGCCTCGGTCGCGATGCCTGCGGTATCAAACAGGTCTTTCCAGCTGATCGGCACACCGTCCAGCAGGCCACGGCGCAGACCGGTCTTGGCGCGATTGGCCGCACCCATCGCCTCGCCCCGCGCGCGGGTTTCGGTGGTGCGGGCAAAGATGCGGGTCGAGTGGCGATGGCCGGCAATTTTGTCGAGGAAAAATTCGGTCAACTCAACGGGGTTGATGCGCCCCTTGCCGATCTCGGTGCCAAGTTCGGCCGCTGTCATATTGGACCAAGTTTTCATCGCAATGCCCCCAGTTTTGCAGACTGTAGCGGCAAGGCGGCGCATGGACAATCGCTTGCGTTGCGCCATATTGGGGGGATGGAACAGCAAGCAGATATTGTGATTGTGGGTGGCGGGTTGAATGGGCCTGCGCTTGCCTTGGCACTGGCGCAGGGCGGCTTGCGTGTGGTCGTCGTCGACGCGCGCGCTGCGGATACGCGGGCCGAAGCTGGGTTTGACGGGCGCGCCTATGCTTTGGCGATTGCGTCCAGGCGATTGCTTGGCGCGATTGGCGTCTGGGATGCCTTGGCCGAAAAAGTGCAGCCGATTTTGCAGATCAAGGCCAGTGATGGGGTGGCGGGGCAGGGACCTGCGCCGTTCTTCCTGACCTTTGACGCCGCAGAAATCGAGGAAGGCCCGATGGGCTTTATGGCCGAGGATCGGCATCTTTATGCGGCGTTTCTGGCGGCGATGCGAAAGGCCGGGGTCGAGCTCATCTCGGGTGAGAGCGTGGTTGCGCAAGACGACAGCGGCGCTGGTGTATCCGTGACGCTGGGCTCGGGGCGGGTGCTGCGTGCACGGCTCTTGGTCGGGTGCGACGGGCGCGGGTCGGGGGTTGCCACACGGGCAGGGATCATGCGGACCGGCTGGGGATATGGTCAGACCGCTTTGGTCACCGCAATCGCTCATGAGGCGGACCATCATGGCGTGGCACAGCAATATTTCATGCCGGCCGGACCTTTGGCCATATTGCCGCTGAAAGGCGGTCATCACTCGTCGATTGTGTGGAGCGAAGAGGCACGGGCAGCCACGGCAATACAGGCTTTGCCGGATGCAGCGTATCTGGAGGCGCTGCGGCCACGATTTGGTGATTTTCTGGGAGAAATTTCGCTTGCAGGCGAGCGGTTTACCTATCCGCTCAGCCTGTCTCTGGCCAACAGTTTTGTGTCCAAGCGAGTGGCGTTGGTTGGGGATGCGGCGCATGGGGTGCATCCGATTGCCGGGCAGGGCCTGAACCTTGGACTGCGCGACGTCGGGGCGCTTGCCGAGGTGCTGATTGAGGCGGCACGACGCGGCGAAGATATTGGCGCGTCTGATGTGCTGGAGCGTTATCAGCGGTGGCGGCGGTTTGACTCGACGGCGCTGGCATTGGGGATGGACAGCGTCAATCGTTTGTTTTCAAATGACAATCCGATCTTGCGTGCGGGTCGCGACTTGGGGCTTGGGCTGGTGAACGCAGTGCCAAGCCTTCGGCGCGGCTTCATGCGGCAGGCGGCTGGATTGACGGGCGAAGTGCCCAAGCTGTTGCAGGGCAAGGCTATTTGACGCGAGCGCAGGTGCGGGTATGCCTGAAATGACAGGCATGACCACGGACCGAGGATGGATCCAGCAATTTCCGACCAAAGCGCAGAGCGACGGCAAAAGGTGCATGGCTTTATTCCGCCACCGGCGCCCAGATCACGTCATCAATCCGTGGCGCACCCGTGGCCAACATCACCAGACGGTCAAACCCCATCGCGATTCCGCTCGCCTCTGGCATGATTTCAAGCGCTTGCAAGAAATCCTCATCGACAGGGTAGCGCTCTCCATAAACCCGTGCTTTCTCGTCCATCTCTGCCGCAAAGCGCCGACGCTGCTCGCCCGCGTCGGTCAACTCGCCAAAACCATTCGCCAACTCGACCCCACAGGCGTAAACCTCGAACCGCTGCGCCACCCTGGCATCGCCAGGATGCCTGCGCGCCAGGGCCGCTTCTGCCGACGGATACTCATCCAAAATGGTGATCCGCCCCATCCCCAGATGCGGCTCCACCAATTCACCCAGAACCCGGGACAGCATGTCCGACCACGTGTCATCCACCGCGACACGCAGCCCGACGCGCCCCAATTCGGCCCGCAAAACCTCGGCCGAAACTTCGCCATCCGCCGCGATGCTCGCCAGCAGATCCACATCTGCATACTGCTGGAACGCCTTGGCGACCGACAGCCGTTCCGGCTCTGCGCTCGTATCACAAATCGCTTCGCGAAAGCGCAACTCGGGCCCTGCAAGCCGACACAGGGCAACGACATCGGCCATCAGAACTTCATAGCTTTCGCCCACCCGATACCACTCCAGCATCGTGAACTCGGGCGAATGAAGCGCCCCCCGCTCTCGGTTCCGCCAAACATGCGCGAAACTCGCAATCCGCCGCTCGCCCGCCGCCAAGAGCTTTTTCATCGCGAATTCGGGGCTCGTGTGCAGATACATCGTGCGCCCCACGCCATCATTGCCCACAGCTTCGGTGCAAAACCCGTGCAGATGTGCCTCATTTCCGGGGCTGATGGCCAAAGCCGAAGGGTCCACCTCGACAAAATCCCGCTCTGCCAGCCACCCCCTGATCCGCGCCTGAATCCGGTTGCGCTCCATCAACAATCCGCGCCGGTCTGCATGCCTTTGCGGCCGCCACCACGCCATGTCGCTATTTTTCGCAGCCATCTGGAGATTTCCCGTCATATAGGCTAAAGCCACCCCGATATATCCGCGCCCCTTACCCTTGGGGCCGCCCAAGAACAAGGAAACAGACGTGAAAGTCATCGCCTCCTCTCTCCGCAAAGGCAATGTCGTCGAGATGGACGGCAAACTTTACGCCGTGCTCAAGGCCGAGAATTTCCACCCCGGCAAAGGCACCCCCACCACCTCTGTCGACATGCGCCGCATTTCCGATGGTGTGAAGGTCGCAGAACGCTGGCGCACCACCGAGATGGTGGAAAAGGCCAACGTTGATGACCGCGAATACGACTTTCTTTACGAGGACGCCGAGGGCTTTCACTTCATGGAACCCAACACTTACGAGCAATTCGCCGTGCATCCCGACGTGGTCGGCGACGACAAGGCGTTCCTCACGGACGGGATCAAGGTCTACCTGAAAACCTATGACGGCTTGGCGATTGCGATGGAACTGCCGCAGCGCGTCACGGTCGAAATTGCCGAGACCGAACCGGTGGTCAAAGGCCAGACGGCTTCGTCGTCCTACAAACCGGCGATTTGCACCAACGGCGTGCGCATCATGGTGCCGCCCCATATTGGCGCAGGCACCCGCGTGATCATCAACACTGATGATATGTCCTACCAAGGCCGCGAGCAGGGATAAGCACCCCGCCGCTAAAGATCCAAAGCCCGCCCTTTAAAAGGCGGGCTTATTGCTGCCAGATGTCATGCAAGAGCCTTGTTAAAGAGGCACGTCGTCGTATTTACGCGCAGTGGGCTTGCCTGGAGCCGATTGCGCGACGCCTTTGAAAAGCCGCGTTGTGTAGTCGGCGTATTGCTCGGCGGCGGTTTTGAAGAATTCAGTCTGAACCTGCATCAACTCGGCGGGGCTTTTGCAGGCGAGCAATGCCTTTTGCGTCTCGACGTCCTGCTGCAAGCGTGTCGTCATAAAGCGCGCACTTTCCTGCATCAGATCGAGCCATGCTTTTGTAGTGGCAGGATTTACTGCGGAAAGCATCCCCAAGAGTGCTGTCTCGGCAGGATGCGAAGTGCTGGCGTCAGTTGTTGGTTTGGCCATGTGTTTTTCCTCCAGATCCAATTTTTCGCCGCTGCACCGTCCGGCTGCGGCGACTCGAACGCGTTTGGCTGCAACTGCCAGTATAGCACATGTCGCACGACTTGGTTTGATCTGACCCCGTCGGATATAGCTGCGCAAGCACCAGGGCGCCACCCACGACCGCAAGCCGCAATCCGCTTGCGCGAAATGAATCTTCCCCTGCCCCTTGTTTCGAATCGATAAAAGGCGCATATGAGGCGGGCGAAACGCTATCTATCGAAAAATCTGTCTCCTTCTTGGCTTCAGTTATCGATCTTTACGACTGAGCCACGTCATCGCATACCGCGGATGGCATACCAAACTTAGGAGACACACGATGGCTAATGGCACCGTGAAATGGTTTAACGCAACCAAAGGCTTCGGCTTTATCGCACCGGCAAACGGCAACAAGGACGTGTTCGTTCACATCTCCGCAATGGAGCGCGCTGGCATCCGTCAGCTGAACGACGGTCAAGCAGTGACCTTCGACATCGAAGCAGGCCGTGACGGCCGCGAGTCGGCGATCAACCTCGCTCTGGCATAAGCCAAAGTGGCGTAAGCCAACAGAAATTCAAAACGGGGGCCGCGCAAGCTGGCCCCCGTTTGCATTGAAAACCCCCACCTGAGGTCGTCCGACCTGTGGCGTAGGCTTTCGCTTGGCTCGCGTTCAACGCTACCCCTTGGTGCTGAAGAAATCTGCGATTGTCTGGGCCATCGCCGCCGAGACCCCCGGCACCGCCATCAGATCCGAGACGCCCGCGCGGCTCACTGCTTTGGCAGACCCAAAGTGCGCGAGCAGTGCCCGCTTGCGAACCGCGCCCACCCCGGGCACGTCATCTAAAGGGGTTGCCGAAACAGCTTTCGCCCGTTTCGCCCGATGCGCCCCGTTGGCCCATCGGTGCGCCTCGTCCCGCATGCGCTGGATAAAATACAAAACCGGATCGTTGCGCTGCAAGGCCATCACCGGCATTCCAGTGCGATAAAACTCTTCCTTGCCGGCATCGCGATCAATCCCTTTGGCGACCCCCACCATTGCGATGTCATCGACACCCAGTTCCGCCATAATTTCGGCCACCGCCGAGACTTGCCCCGCTCCACCGTCGATCAAGAGCAGGTCCGGCCATGTTCCGCTGGTGCGCTCAGGGTCCTCTTTCAGCAGCCGCTCGAACCGGCGGGTCATCACCTCTTTCATCATGCCGAAATCGTCCGAGTTCTTGCCCGCCGCTGATTTGATGTTGAATTTGCGATATTGCGACTTCAAGAAGCCTTCTGCCCCCGCAACGATCATTCCCCCCACGGCATCCGAGCCCTGAATATGGGCGTTATCATAAACCTCGATCCGCGTGGGGGCTGCGTCCAGATCAAAGGCCTCGGCAAGACCCGCAAGCAGTTTGTTCTGCGTCGCCCCCTCTGACATTTTGCGGGCCAAACTTTCGCGGGCATTGCGCCGCGCATTCTCAACCAGCTCCGCCTTTTCGCCCCGCTGTGGCACCGCCACCTCGACCCGCCGCCCGGCACGTTCCGACAAAAGCTCGACCAGCAGGTCCTCATTCTCGACCGGATGGCTGAGCAGGATCAGCCGGGGCGGTTCCTTGTCGTCATAAAATTGGGCAACAAAGGCTTCGAGGATCTCGGCCTCTTCTGCGCCCGCCCCAGTGCGGGGATAAAAGTCGCGATTACCCCAGGATTGATTGGCGCGAATGAAAAAGACCTGAACGCAGGCCTGCCCACCTTCCAGATGCAGGGCGACCACATCGGCCTCGGCCACGCCCGCGGGGTTGATCCCTTGGCTCTGCTGCACCTGAGTCAGCGCCTTGATCCGGTCGCGCAGCGCCGCTGCGCGTTCAAATTCCAGCGCCTCAGAGGCCGTGGCCATTTCTGCCGCCAGATTTGCCTGCACGGCCGTGGTCTTGCCCTGCAAAAACCGCTCGGCGTCGGCTACCAGCTGGGCATATCCCGCCGCGTCAATCCGCCCCGTGCAAGGTGCCGCGCAGCGTTTGATCTGATACTGCAAACAGGGGCGCGTGCGGCTGTCAAACATCGCATCCGAACAATTGCGCAGCAAAAACACCTTTTGCAGCTGGTTCAGGGTCCGGTTCACCGCGCCGGCAGAGGCAAAGGGCCCAAAATACGATCCCTTTTCACTGCGCTTACCGCGGTGTTTTTTCAACTGCGGAAAGGCGTGCTCGCGGCTGATCAGAATGTTGGGAAACGACTTGTCATCGCGCAGCAGCACGTTGTAGCGCGGCTTGAGCTGCTTGATCAGGTTCTGTTCCAGCAGCAGTGCTTCGGTTTCCGTCCGCGTGGTCAGAAACATCATCGAGGTGGTTTCCGAGATCATCCGCGCGATGCGTCCCGAATGGCCCGAGGGCCGAGCATAGTTTGAAACCCGCGCCCGAAGATTGCGCGCCTTCCCAACGTAAAGCACTTCAGAGGCCGCATTCAGCATCCGGTAAACCCCCGGCGAGCCATCCAGCGACCGCAAATAGCCCTGAATTACGTCGTGCCCGCTTTGCGTCGTTTCACTCATGGCAGAAGCACTCTCCGAGGCGCTGATTCTGGTTGGGGCTGCAATGATAGTGGCTTGGGGGCAAGAGAAAAGCTGTCCACTGTTTCTGTGGATAACATTGCGGAAAAGATTTGAGAACCTTGGTTTTTCCCTTGTATTCAGCCCCCTTCGCAGGATTGCCTAAATTTTAGGCACATCTGTAAGAACATGTAATCGTTAACTTTTATTTTGATCAAGGGGTAAATGACTGAAAAATATAGACTTTCCTAACAGTTTCATGACGGACTTCCCGAAAGTGGACAACTTCGGGTGATTCAGGAATTTCACTTATTCAACACCCAGTACATCGGGGGTTTGCCAACCCAGATGCTGACCGCCATCCACGGCGATCATTTGCCCCGTTACTGCCGGAGAATCGAGGAAAAACCCCAGCGCGGCGGTGATATCGGCGGGATTTGCACCGCGTTGCAGCACGGTTGCTGCGCGTTGCCGGGCGAAGTGATCGGCGCTTTGCCGCGCGCCCTGAAGCGTGGGCCCCGGCCCGATAGCGTTGACCCTGACCTGTGGCGCGAGCGCCTGAGCTGCCGTTCGCGTCAGGGCCCAAAGCCCCATTTTGGCGAGGGTATAGCTCATGAATTCCGGTGTCAGCTTTTCAACCCGCTGGTCAATCATATTCACAACCAGGCCCAGAGCAATCCTTTCACCCAAACTATCCTTGGCCGTAGCCGGCGCTTGGGCGGCAAAGGCCTGTGTCAGCACGAAGGGCGCGCGCAGATTGCTTTCCATATGGCGATCCCAGCTTTTGCGGGTGGCTGTTCGCAACGTGTCGTATTCAAAAATAGAGGCGTTATTGACCAAGACCGTCAGCGGCCCGCCAAGCCCCTGCGCCGCCGTGGCCACCAGCTTTTCGACCTGGCTCTCGATCAACAGATCCGCGCGCAATGATACCGCCCGCCGGCCCATCGCCTCGATTTCCGCGACGACGGCCTCGGCCTCTTTGCGGCTCGAAGCGAAATGGACCGCCACATCAAAACCGCGCCGCGCCAGATACAGCGCCATCTCACGGCCCAACCGCTTACCGCCCCCCGTCACCAGTGCCCGCATCATCCGCCCTTTTTACAATCGCAACCTTTTGAACCGATGATATAGCGCCCGCAATCCTTACAGGTAGTGGGGCCCTTCATTCCAAGTTTTTTGCGCAGGTTGCGTCCGACCGAGCCGGGGAACAGCGCGTTGCCAACCATGCCGATCGCGACCATGACGAGCAGGAAAAACAGGACGGCCTTGATCATCTACAGGCCATAGCGTGCCCAATTCGCACGCTCCTCTACACTAGCCAGCGCCTCCTCGGCGAGGTTCAGGCCCAGGCGGCTGGCAAGGCTGCGCCTTTGGCCCAGGGGCACCAGACGCACCTTTTCCCCATAAAGACTGCGCAGCTTTGGCACGACATGGGCGACACCGTCGGCAAGCCCCAGATCGACGGCCGCTTGGCCCACCCAGATGTCGGCGTTAAACAGGTCAGCCTCGGCCAGCCGTCCGCCGCGACGTGCTTTGACATGGGCGATAAAGGCCTCGTGGATCGGCGTCTGAATGGCCTTCATCCGTTCAATGTCTTCGGGTTTTTGTGGCAGGAAAGGGTCGGCAAAGCTTTTGGATTTGCCAGCTGTGACCACCCGTCGCTCGACCCCTTGGCGCGCCATCAACTCGGGAAAACCAAACGAGGCAAAGATCACCCCGATCGAGCCAACCAAAGACGAAGCGTCAACCCATATCGCATCCGCAGCGCAGGCGAGCCAATAGCCGCCACTGGCCGCCAGATCCTCGACAAAGGCATGCACAGGCACGTCCTTTTCCTCGGCCAGTCGCCGGATACGGGCGGCAATCAGGCTTGACTGCACGGGCGAGCCACCGGGCGAGTTGATCACCAGTGCAACCGCCGTAGGCTTCATCTTGAAGGCCTTTTCGATGGTCGATGCGAGGGCCGCATCGCTCAGGCCATTGCGCCCCATGCCAATGGACCCTGACAAGCGGATCACAGGCACTACGGGGTCTTTCTTGAGGAAGGGGATAAATCTTTTCATTCGCATAACCTAAGCTTTCAGATGCCGACTAACAACGTCTTGTGCCTTTCTCTCAGGAGAATTCCTACGACCCTCGCGGAAAGCAAGCCCGCGTCTTGCGCGCGCCGAATTTCCCGGCCACCCTGCCTGAATGATAGACAAGTTGGAAATGTTCATTGCCCTTGCCACCGAACGCCACTTTGGGCGTGCGGCCGAGGCTTGCGGGGTGACCCAGCCCAGTCTGTCCTCGGCGATCCGTCAACTGGAGGACCAGCTTGGTGTGCAGTTGGTGTTTCGTGGATCGCGGTTTCAAGGCCTTACTCCCGAGGGGCAGCGCGTGCTGGATTGGGCGCGCCGTATCGTTGGCGACATGCGGGCGCTGCGAGACGAGATGCGCACGGTGCATTCCGGTCTGTCGGGCAACCTGCGCATCGGGGTGATTCCGACTGCGCTGCCAATGGTGGCGGATTTGACCACGCCGTTTACCGAGCGTCACCCGAATATGCGTGTGACGATCCTGTCGCGCACTTCGGTCGAGATTTTGGCCGGGATCGACAACCTCGAACTGGATGCGGGAATTACCTATCTGGACAACGAGCCCTTGGGGCGCGTGGCGACGGTGCCGCTCTATACCGAATTTTATCGTTTCCTTTGCGCAGCAACCTCGCCACTTGCGACCCGCGGTCGGATCACTTGGTCAGAGCTTGCCGCCGAGCCACTCTGCTTGCTGACCTCTGATATGCAAAATCGCCGTATCGTGAACACACACCTCGCCGATGCCGGGGCGCGGGTTGCGGCTACGGTCGAAAGCAACTCGACCATCGCGCTGATCGCGCATGTGAAGTCGGGCCGGTGGTCCTCGGTTGTGCCGATGAAGCTGGCGCAGATGTTCACAGGCTCGGGCGATGTCGTTGCGATTCCGCTGGTTGAACCAGAGGCCGAGCATTTGGTCGGGCTGATCACCGCAAAACGAGATCCGCAAACCCCAGTGTTGCAGGCGTTGATGGACGAGGCCGCGCGGATCAATCGATAGCCTGCGCCTATCAACTGACGGGAAATCAATATTGATTTCTCTATCAATTGGGGTATTGAGCAGCCAAGCAATCAAAGGGTCGCCACATGCTTGATTCCGCCGACATCGCCACCAGAGTTGAGGAAATCCTCAATGTCCACAAAGGGATGGAGGGCGCCCTGCTGCCGATCCTGCATGCGGTTCAGGCAGATTTCGGCTTTGTTCCGCCCGAAGCTCTGCCGATCATTGCCAAAGATCTGAACATCTCCAAGGCCGAGGCGCATGGCGTGATGAGTTTTTATCACGATTTTCGCGAAAAACCGGCAGGGCGCCATGTGTTGAAGCTGTGCCGCGCCGAGGCCTGTCAGGCCATGGGCGGCGACCGTGTGGCGGCGCATGCACAAAAGGCTCTGGGCGTGGACTGGCACGAAACCACCGCTGACGGCGCGGTCACACTTGACCCGATCTTTTGCCTCGGCCTTTGTGCCTGCGGTCCGGCGGCGATGCTGGATGGCAAGCTGATCGGTCGCATCGACGAGGCCCGCATCGACGCCATTATCGGGGACATCAAATGAAAATCTATCTTCCCCTCGATTCCGCCGCCGTTGCCCTTGGTGCCGACGAAATTGCCCACGCGATTGGCGTTCACGCCAGATCTAAGGGCGTTGCACTCGACCTGGTTCGCAATGGCTCGCGCGGGATGGTGTTCCTGGAGCCGATGGCCGAAGTGGAAACGCCTGCGGGGCGTATGGCTTTCGGCCCACTGACGCCGGCCGATGTGCCTGCGCTGTTTGGCGATCTGGCGGCTCATCCCAAGGCGCTTGGGTTGATTGATGATCTGCCCTGGATGAAGGCGCAGACCCGCCTGACCTTTGCGCGGTGCGGCGTGATCGACCCGCTGTCGATCGACGACTATCGTGCGCAGGGTGGCTTTGTGGGTCTCAAGCGCGCTTTGGCGATGAGCAAGGCCGAGATCGTGGCCGAGGTAACGAACTCGGGCCTGCGCGGTCGCGGCGGCGCAGGCTTTCCGACGGGAATCAAATGGAAAACCGTTTCCGAGGCAGAGGCCGACCGTAAATACATCGTCTGCAATGCCGATGAGGGCGACTCTGCGACCTTTGCCGACCGCATGCTGATGGAGGGTGATCCGCTGACCCTGATCGAGGGTATGGTGATCGCGGGTTTGGCGACGGGCGCGACCAAAGGGTTTGTGTATATTCGTTCGGAATACCCGATCGCAATTGATGTGATGCAAAAGGCTGTGGTCCTTGCTCGCGACGAAGGCGTGCTTGGGGCCTCGGTGCTGGGGTCCGCGCATGCCTTTGACATGGAAATCCGTGTCGGGGCGGGGGCCTATGTCTGCGGCGAAGAGACCAGCCTGCTGAACAGCCTTGAAGGTAAGCGCGGCGTCGTGCGCGCCAAGCCGCCACTGCCAGCCTTGCAGGGGTTCATGGGCAAACCCACGGTGGTCAACAACGTGATCTCGCTGGCATCCGTGCCGGTGATTTTTGAAAAGGGTGCCGAGCATTACAAGACCTTTGGTCTTGGCCGCTCGCGCGGAACCATTCCGCTGCAAATCGCCGGAAACGTGAAACACGGTGGCCTCTACGAGATCGCCTTCGGCCTCTCACTGGGTGAAATCGTTGACAAAATCGCCGGCGGCACTGCCTCTGGCCGCCCGGTCAAAGCGGTTCAGGTCGGCGGCCCGTTGGGGGCCTATTTCCCACGTGCGCTGTTCGATACGCCCTTTGGCTACGAAGAGTTTGCAGGCAAAGACGGCTTGATCGGCCACGCAGGTCTGACCGTTTTCGACGACACGGCAGATATGCTCAAACAAGCTCGTTTTGCGATGGAATTTTGCGCAATCGAGTCCTGCGGTAAATGCACGCCCTGCCGTTTGGGGGCTGTGCGCGGCACCGAAACCATTGATCGGATTGCCCGGGGCGATGCCGCTGCAATCCCGCTGCTGACCGATCTGTGCAACACCATGAAGGCAGGGTCACTCTGTGCCCTTGGCGGGTTCACACCCTATCCCGTTATGTCCGCCCTTTCCCATTTTCCCGATGACTTCAACGCCATGAAGGAAGCCGCCGAATGAAAGACTTCATCATTCCTGACCGCGATTTTGGCACTCCAGCCGCCAAATCAAAACAAATGGTCACATTGAACATAGACGGCTTTGACGTGACTGTGCCGGAAGGCACGTCGATCATGCGCGCAGCTGCGGAGATAGGCATTTCAGTGCCGAAGCTTTGCGCCACCGACAGCGTCGATGCCTTTGGCTCTTGCCGTCTGTGTCTGGTCGAGATCGAGGGTCGCAATGGCACGCCCGCCTCTTGCACCACCCCTGTGGCTGCGGGGCTCAAGGTCCATACGCAGAATGCGAAGCTCAAGCAATTGCGTCGCGGTGTTATGGAGCTTTATATCTCGGATCACCCGCTGGATTGCCTGACCTGCTCGGCCAACGGCGATTGCGAATTGCAGGATATGGCCGGTGCCGTGGGCCTGCGTGATGTGCGCTATGAGGCGGTCGAGACCCACTTCAAGGCCAAGGATAATTCCGGTCAGGCCAACATCCATTACATCCCGCGCGATGATTCAAATCCCTATTTCAGCTATGATCCGCAGAAATGTATCGTGTGTTCTCGGTGTGTTAGGGCCTGCGAAGAGGTTCAGGGCACCTTTGCGCTCACCATCGAGGGCCGTGGTTTTGAAAGCCGCGTCTCCTTTGGCGCCAAGACCGATGATGCCCTGTCTTCCGACTGCGTATCATGTGGCGCTTGCGTGGCCGCCTGCCCAACGGCGACCCTGCAGGAAAAGTCGATTATCGAGATTGGCACGCCCGAACGTTCGGTGATCACCACCTGCGCCTATTGCGGCGTGGGTTGCTCGTTCAAGGCCGAAATGCGCGGTGACGAACTGGTCCGAATGGTTCCCTACAAGCACGGCAAGGCCAACCGTGGCCACTCTTGCGTCAAGGGGCGTTTCGCCTATGGCTACGCCAGCCACAAGGACCGCATCCTGAACCCGATGATCCGCGACAGCATCAACGATCCGTGGCAAGAAGTGTCTTGGGACGAGGCGATGGACTTCACCGCCAAGCGGATGAAGGGCATTATCGACACCCACGGACGGCATTCCGTCGGCGTGATCACCTCATCGCGCTGCACCAATGAAGAAGCCTATCTGGTGCAAAAGCTGACCCGTGCCGTGTTTATGAACAATAATACGGATACCTGCGCCCGCGTCTGCCATTCACCGACCGGCTATGGCCTTGGCCAGACCCTCGGAACCTCGGCTGGCACGCAAGATTTTGATTCTGTTGAGGAAACCGATGTCGTTCTGATCATTGGCGCGAACCCGACCGACGGCCACCCCGTTTTTGCCAGCCGCCTGAAAAGGCGTCTGCGCAAGGGGGCCAAGCTGATCGTCGTCGATCCACGCCGTACGGATATCGTGCAGAGCCCGCATATCAAGGCGCAGCATCACCTTGCTCTGACGCCAGGCACCAACGTCGCCGTGGTCACGGCGCTGGCCCATACCATCGTCACGGAAGGCCTGTTTGACGAGGCCTTTATTCGCGAACGCTGCGATTGGGATGAATTCCAGGACTACGCCGAGTTCGTAAGCCAGCCGCAAAACTCGCCCGAAGCGGTGCAGTTGCTGACAGGGGTGGATGCTGCGGAACTGCGCGCCGCTGCCCGCCTCTATGCTTTGGGAGGCAATGGCTCGATCTATTATGGCCTTGGTGTTACTGAACATTCTCAGGGTTCGACTACGGTTCTGGGCATCGCCAACCTTGCGATGATGACCGGAAACATTGGTCGTCCGGGCGTTGGTGTGAACCCGCTGCGGGGGCAGAACAATGTGCAGGGTTCGTGTGATATGGGGTCCTTCCCGCACGAACTGCCCGGATATCGCCACGTCAAAGGCGCTGAAGTGCGCGACATCTTTGAAAAGGTCTGGGGCGTTCAGATTGACGACGAACCCGGTTTGCGCATTCCCAATATGCTGGATGCTGCGGTCGAGGGCACCTTCAAGGCGCTCTATTGCCAAGGCGAAGATATCCTGCAATCCGACCCTGACACCAAACATGTGGCGGCAGGTCTGGCGGCGATGGACTGCGTTATCGTCCACGACCTGTTCCTGAACGAGACCGCGAACTATGCGCATGTTTTCTTGCCAGGCTCGACTTTCCTTGAAAAGGACGGAACGTTCACGAATGCCGAGCGTCGGATCAACCGCGTGCGTAAAGTCATGGCGCCGCGCAATGGTTTTGGCGATTGGGAGATCACCCAGATGCTCGCCAATGCGATGGGGGCCAACTGGACCTACACGCATCCGTCGCAAATCATGGATGAAATCGCGCTGACGACGCCGTCGTTTGCAGGGGTGAGCTATGAAAAGCTTGAAACGATGGGTTCAATTCAGTGGCCCTGCAACGACAAGGCTCCTTTGGGCACGCCACTGATGCATGTCGACAGTTTTGTGCGCGGCAAGGGTAAGTTCATCAACACTGAATATGTGGCAACCGATGAAAAGACCGGGCCGCGTTTCCCGCTGCTGCTGACGACGGGGCGTATCCTGTCGCAGTATAACGTGGGCGCGCAAACCCGACGCACCGATAACGTCGTTTGGCACGATCAGGACTTGCTGGAAATCCACCCACATGACGCCGAAGTGCGCGGCATCAAAGAGGGCGACTACATCCGTCTGGCAAGCCGTTCTGGTGACACGACCCTGCGCGCGACTTTGACCGATCGCGTCAATCCGGGGGTGGTCTACACGACCTTCCACCACCCGGATACGCAGGCGAATGTCATTACGACCGATTATTCAGATTGGGCCACCAACTGCCCTGAATACAAGGTCACCGCAGTGCAAGTCTCGCCCTCGAATGGCCCGTCGGAATGGCAAGAGGAATACTCGGCGCAGGCCAAACACTCGCGGCGTATCGCAGCCGCAGAATGAAAACTGCGCGTGATCTTCCACGCCTTGCATTTGGGCGCGATGCGGGTTCCGGCAGTCGTAATCTGCCGGAAGAGACGGCGGTTGCGTTGTCCTTTAACGGGACAACGCAGGCCGTGATGATGGCCACTCCCGCCGATCTGGAAGATTTCGCCTATGGTTTTGCTTTGACCGAAGGCATCGCAAATACTGAAGAGATTCAAAGTGTCGAGGTGGTCGAGACGGCGCTGGGACTTGATGTGCAAATCTGGCTTGTTGCGGAAGCCGAGGCGCGCCTGAGCAAGCGTCGCCGTAGCATGGCGGGGCCGGTAGGTTGTGGTCTGTGTGGGATCGACAGTCTGGAGGAGGCGATGCGCCGCGTTGCAAAAACGCCGTCTTCAAATTTTACCATGTCGCCACGGCAGATCATGCAAGCTGTGGCCGCGCTGCCCTCGGCGCAGCCGTTGCATGATGAAACCCGGGCGGTTCATGCCGCTGGTTTTTGGACGAACCGTTTGATGGCAACCCGCGAGGATGTAGGGCGCCATAATGCGCTGGATAAACTGATCGGCCATCTTGGTCGCGTCAATCATCCCCAAGGTGCGGTCTTGCTGACCAGCCGCGTGTCGATTGATATGGTGCAAAAGGTTGCCGCCTTTGGCGCACCGATCCTGATCGCCGTTTCCGCCCCCACAGCCCACGCCGTGACCCTCGCCGAAGAAGCGGGCCTGACACTGGTCGCGCTTGCGCGTCCTGACAGGTTTGAGGCCTATACCCATATCGATCGCATCACGCAGGAGAGTGCAGATGTCGCTTAATTCCCATCACGAGGGCCCGCAGGCCAAGCTGGTCTATATGGCCAATCAGATCGCGAAATTCATGGAATCCAAGCCACATGCCGAGGGCTTGGATCTTTTCGCCAGTCACATCAACGATTTCTGGGAGCCTCGGATGCGCCGCCACCTTTTTGAGATCCTTGATGCGGGGGGAGCCGGTTTGCGCCCTCTGGTCCTTGAGGCCGCTGCCAAGATAAAGCGGCCCGCCACCGTTATGTGAGCGTTTGTTCATAAAGGTTATTTAACCGGATTGAACGTTGACCGCCGTCAGAGTGCTATCGGCTCAGCACCCATTGATCGGCCGGCAGCTCCCTGACTAACGGCGGCGCAGATGCAACGGCTGCGGCCCATCGCTCCGAAGGAGCAGGGCGTGCCGTGAGTTGGTGATGGGCGGGTTCTGAGCGCAATAGTATTCATCAATAGCAGTGGCTTGCGGTGGCGCGGCGCTCTCAAGGCATACGGCTTGCCATAGACCTTTTGAAAGCGGTGAGGCATCATGCGCATCTTCGCCCAGATGATGAAGGGCCCGGTTTCCAAAGCCGCGTTTGCACAGATGGTGATGATCGATGCGACCTAGGTGAAGGCGCGCCGAACGGTGACCAACTTGCATGCTCTCACCAATCCCGATGCTCGCCCTGATGAGCCATAACCGCAAGACCGGGCTGCACTTGGGCGCCCAGCTCAAGCCCATAATGTGCCTGCTTCGCCGTGCTGCGAGGCCACTTTACCGATACCGCTTAGCCTCGGGGTGAAACAGTTGCAGGCCATCTGGCCACCAGGTCAGAGCCGCCTGAATGGCGCAGGCTGGATGCGTCATATATTCGTTTTTGCGGGTCAAGACTGGCGGCACTTGGCTGTGTTAGTCACCCGTAACCGCAACCTATGTTTTGCGTGACTTTAATTGCCGCTCGCCAATCTGCGCATTTGGGTGCTGGGGCTCACTTAGCGATCAAAAGCTCTATGCCGCGATCTTCAAATGCCTTCGCATCGGCATCCGAGATGCCATCGTCGGTGATAAAGCTGTGCACCACCTCAAGCGAGCTGAGACGTGTAAAAGATGGTTTGTTGATTTTAGACGAATCCGCGACCAGATAGACATGGCTGGCGGCTTTGATCATCGCCTCTTTAAGCTCGAGATCGGCAAAACTGGGATAGGTCAGGCCCGTTTCCAGCGACACGCCCGCCGTCGCAAGAAACAGCTTTCCCGCGAAAATGCTGCGGAAATACTCGACGCATTTATCACCGGAAAGCGAGAGCGTCGGGGCCTTGAACTGCCCCCCTGGCATATGCAGCGCAAAGCCCGGGACCGAGCCAAGCACGATGCCGATGTTCAAGGCATTGGTGATCACGGTCAGATTTTTGCGCGTTGTCAGGCGCATCGCCACCTCGGTCGTGGTGGTGCCCGCATCTAAGATGATGGTCTCATTGTCCTTGACCAGACTGGCAGCCAAGGCGCCGATCTTGGCCTTTTTGTCCATGTTTTCTTGATGGTGCAAGGTCATGCCGCCGACCTGCGGCGCAATCGGGTTCAAGAATGCTCCCCCATGTTCGCGGGTGATCATGCCTTCGGTTTCCAAACGCTCAAGATCTTGGCGGATGGTCGCTTCAGAGACTTGGAAGGCCGCGGCGAGATCACGCACACGGGCCGCTCCTTCTTCCTGGATCCATTCCAAAATGCGCCGTCTGCGCGGTTCGGACAGCAACCCGACCATAGTGTCACCACGACCGGATGGCTCATTTTGCAGCATAGAGGGAGGCCTTTATGTTGTGCGGAAACGCCCGCGAAGACTTTCGATTGCTTCTAGAACATTTTGTTCGTCGCATAAAGTGCAAGCATCTATTTGTTTGCCGCAGCCTCTTGTTGCAGCGCCACCCGCGCTTGCAGTTTGCTTTGTGCCTGATCAATGACCACGGCGGCAATGATGACCACTCCTTTGATCACCGTTTGCCAGAACGACGAGACGCCCATCATAATCAAGCCGTCAGACAGAATGCCGATCACGAACGCCCCGACAATGGTGCCGCCGATCCGCCCGCGACCGCCCGCCATCGAGGTGCCGCCAAGCACCGCTGCGGCGATGGCGTTCAGCTCAAACGTCTCGCCTGTAGCGGGGTGGCTGGCTTGTAGCTGGCTGGCCACAACGATGCCGACAATAGCGGCGCAGAACCCCGAGAACATATAGACGAACATTTTGATCTTGTTCACCTTTACACCCGAAAGGGCCGCGCCGCGCTCGTTGCCGCCAACCGCATAGATATGCCGTCCGAGCGTGGTCCTGCGAGAGATATAATGCGCCAGAAGCCCGACGATGACCAAAAGCCAGATCATCATCGGCAGGCCCAAAACCGAGCCTGTGCCGATAAACGGAAAGCTGCTTGTGCTCATATCTGCCGAGCCCGTCAGGTTCGGGAAAGTCCGCCCGCCCGAGGATAAAAGTGCGGCCCCCCGTGCGATGTAGAGCGTGCCAAGTGTTGCGATAAACGGCGCGACACCCATGCGGGTGATCAAAATTCCGTTCGCCACGCCGACCAGAACGCCAACCAAGCAGACAATTCCGACGATCTCGATAGTGTTGAACCAAACCGTATAGCCAACGCCCAAGTCGACGCCGTTAAGCATAAGCCACCCTGCAACCATGCCGCAAAGCCCGACAATCGAGCCGACGGAAAGGTCGATGCCGCCGGTGATAATCACGAAGGTCATGCCAATCGCCAAAAGCGCGTTCAGCGCCACGTGTTTTGAGACGATTACCGCATTGGCGGCGGTAAAAAAGTTTGGAGCAGCATAGGAAAAGAACACCAAAACGATGATGAGCGCCACAAAGGTGCGCAAACGCAGGAACAGCAACAAAAGGTCGGTGCGGTCAAATTTGGGTGCGGTAACAGCGGTCATTCTGCGGCCTCCTTGGATTTGTGCCGTGTCGCGGCAGAGATAACGGCGGCATGTCCCGCGCTTGGGTCGAATTCTCCGCTAATGCGGCCATCGGCCATCACCAGAATGCGGTCGGAAAGGGCAAGCACCTC
>JAHEBX010000260.1 GCA_024642045.1 Pseudorhodobacter sp.
GCATGATCACCTATCCCTCTACGCACGGCGTGTTTGAAGAAACCGTCCGCGACATTTGCGAGATTACGCACAAATTTGGCGGTCAGGTTTACCTTGACGGGGCAAATATGAATGCTCTGGTCGGGCTGGTGAAACCGGGGGAAATCGGGTCGGATGTGAGCCATTTGAACCTGCACAAGACCTTTGCCATTCCGCACGGCGGTGGCGGGCCGGGGATGGGACCGATCGGGGTGAAGGCGCATCTGGCGCCGTTCTTACCCGGGCATCCCGAGACGGGCGGGGCTGAGGGTCCGGTGAGTGCGGCACCCTTTGGGTCAGCCTCTATCCTGCTGATTTCATGGGCATATTGCCTGATGATGGGTGGCGAAGGGCTCACGCAAGCGACGCGGGTGGCGATCTTGAACGCCAATTACATCGCCGCGCGGCTCAAGGGGCAGTTCCCGATCCTGTTCATGGGCAACAAGGGGCGGGTGGCGCATGAGTGCATTCTGGACACGCGGCCCTTTGCCGAGGCGGGCGTTACCGTGGATGACATTGCAAAGCGATTGATTGATAACGGTTTTCATGCTCCAACGATGTCTTGGCCGGTCGCAGGCACCTTGATGGTCGAGCCTACGGAATCGGAAACCAAGGCCGAGATCGACCGCTTTATCACCGCCCTTTTGGCGATCCGCGAAGAAATCCGCGCGGTGGAAAGCGGCGAGATTTCCAGCGAGGACAGCCCCTTGCGCCATGCGCCGCACACGGTCGAAGATCTGGTGGCGGATTGGACGCGCAAATATCCGCGCGAGCAGGGCTGCTTTCCGCCGGGTGCCTTCCGCGTGGATAAATACTGGCCGCCCGTGGGGCGCGTCGATAACGTCTTTGGCGACCGCAATCTGATCTGCACCTGCCCGCCGTTGGAAAGCTATATGGAGGCGGCAGAGTAGCAACTTTCGCGCTGTGCCAGACGGTTTTGCATCCGGCTGAAGATGGACGATTGACAGGTTTGGGGGCGGGCCGATAGGTCTTGCCCCCATGACTCTCACGCCGCAAAAATCGACCTTTCTGAACGGCTTGGCGGGAGCCCTGCCCATCGCCTTGGGTTATTTTCCGATAGCGTTTTCTTTTGGCGTCGCCGCGGTGCGTTCTGGGCTTTCGCCTTCAGAGGCGACGGGCTTGTCGGTCATCATTTATGCGGGGGCGTCGCAATTTCTGGCGCTGGCGCTGATCGCGGGCGGCGCGCCCGTGTTGGTGGCGGCCTTTACCTTGATCGCCATGAATGTGCGGCATGTGCTCTATGGCCCTGCGCTGTTGAAGCGGGTGGGGCCAGATGCGGCAAAGCGCTGGGCGGCGATCTGGGCTTGGGGGCTAACCGATGAGGTCTTTGGTGCGGCACTCGGGGCTTTGGCGCGGGGGCAGCGGTTTTCGGAAAGTTATATGTTCGGTATCGGCGTCGGGGCCTACGCGGCCTGGATTTCGGGGACGATGCTGGGCGCTTTGGCAGGAGGGGCCGCGCTGCAGGGCTGGCCCGTGCTGGAGGCGGCGCTCGGGTTCATGCTGCCAGCGCTGTTTCTGGCGCTGCTTTTGTCGATCCTGAGCCGCGCGCAACTGCCAGTGATTGCGGTGGCGGCAGGGGTGACAATCGTGGTGACGTTGGCGGTTTCAGGCACGTCGGGGATTCTGGCAGGTATGCTGGCGGGAGCTATCGCAGGCCTAACGCGGCGGGTGACGGATGCGTAGCGACATTCTGCTTTTGGCGTTGATGGTTGGCGCCTGCAACTGGGCATTCCGATATGTGCCAACGCGGATGGATGTGTCAGCGATGCCGCGCGACGGCTGGCTGGCGCGGTTTCTGGCCGCGACGGGGCCTTCCGCGATTGCGACCTTGTTTGTCGCGTCTGTGATGCCGTGGTTGCAGGCTGGGGTGCCTGTGCCGATGATCGTGGGCACGGCGGCAGTGATTGCGGTGTTTTGGCTGCGCCGTTCGGTATTGGCAGCGACTTTGGCAGGCTCGGCAGCCTATGGTTTTGCGGTTTGGGGCCTTGCGGTTTGGGGCTTGCATTGACGGTGTCGCGCTCCCATCTTATGCGAAAAGATGAATGTGAGGTCGAACATGGAAGCTGTCAAACTCGCCTGTGCTATTTGTGGTCAGATGAACCGCGTGCCGGTCGCCAAGCTGGCAGCAGGGCCAAAGTGTGGCTCTTGCGGCGAGCCCTTGGCAGATGGCCGGGTGATCGAGCTGGATGCCAAAGCGCATGACAAGGCCACGCGCGGCGATGATCTGCCGCTGCTGGTGGACTATTGGGCACCCTGGTGTGGCCCCTGTCGCGCGATGGCGCCCGAGTTTGCCAAAGCGGCGGGAACCCTGAAGGGGCGTGCGCGGCTGGGCAAGTTGAATACCGAAGACAACCCGCAGATTGCACAGCGCACGCGGATTCAGGGGATTCCAGCGCTGGTGCTGTATCGCAGCGGTAAAGAAGTCGCACGGTTGTCGGGCGCGCGGCCAGCAAGCGATATTGTCGCCTTTGTGCAGGGCCATATGGCCTGAGCCGGCCTTTCGCTCGGGCCGCGACGCATCACTTTCAAACCGTAACCAAATTTTTTCGGTGCAAAGCGGCGTTCGTGTGATGCGACAGTTTTTTGTGGCGCAGCCTTTGCGAATGCGCGAAAATTTTTCAAATAAATGATTTATAATCAAGTTTTTAAATGGACTATCTCACATTGCATAAGGCGTGCTGACGCG
>JAHEBX010000121.1 GCA_024642045.1 Pseudorhodobacter sp.
AGCAACCCTGCAGATCACCGCAGCGCCTGCCAACCTGCCTGCCATCAAACTGGTGGCCAGCCAACGCCCAACCAAACGCGCAGTGGCCATCTATGACAAGGCCGTCGAGGTCGCTTCGGCTGAACCTGCGCCCGCGACCACCGAGGTTGTCACCAATGTCTCGACCTCGGGAGGTAAGGGCTGGGGCATCAACGTCGGCCGCTTCAACACCCACGGCGAGGCGGAACGTGTGCTCATGAAGACTCTGCTGGTCGAAAATGCCACCCTGGCCAACAGTCTGCGCAAGATCGTCCAAAGCAACCGTGGCTATGACGCCAACTTTCTTGGCCTGAGCCGCAAAGAGGCCGATCTGGCATGCCGCCGCTTGCAAGCGCGTGGGACGCAGTGCTTTACGATGGGGTCCTGAGGAAAGGCACCGCGATGACAGCTTTTGTATTTCCGGCTCCTGTCCAACCATCAGTTGCTGTTGCAGGTCAATCTGCGCGCTTTCCGGTGCGCAGGATCTTTTGCGTCGGGCGCAATTATGCAGAACACGCGCGCGAAATGGGACATGATCCCAGTGCAGAGCCACCTTTCTTTTTCACCAAGCCCGCAGATGCGCTGGTCGCAAGCGGCGAACACATTGCCTATCCCGTGGGGACCTTGGATTTTCACCACGAAGCAGAGTTGGTTGTCGCTCTGGGTTCGGGCGGCAGCGACGTGCCTGCGGCGTCAGCACTCGCGCTGATCTGGGGCTATGCCGCGGGCAATGATCTCACGCGTCGTGATGTGCAGTCTGCAGCCAAGGCGGCGCGGCGGCCGTGGGATATGTCGAAGGGGTTTGACCGCTCGGCTGTTGTCGGCGCGATCCGCAGCGCACAGGCGGGCGCACCCTCGGGTCATATCCGCTGCCTTGTCGACGGCGTCGTGAAGCAAGACGCAGATCTGGCCGAAATGATCTGGCCCGTAGCACAAATCGTTTCACATTTGTCGCGGTTGGTAGAGCTGCGGCAGGGCGATCTGATTTTTACGGGCACACCGGCAGGGGTCGGACCGATTGCGGCAGGCCAAACCTGCGAAGTTCAGATCAACGGGCTTGAACCAGCCGTTGTCCATGTAACCTAGCAGAGCGGCAAAGCCGCAAGCTTTTAGGTCGCCTGCGCGGCAAGGCCGCTTGTCTCCGCGGGCACCCTAGGGACGCGGCGCAGACGCGCGGCGCAGACGATCATTGATAGCGCGGCCGAGGCCCACTTCTGGGATCCGCGCGATTGCGATGGTCTGACCTGACCTTGCCAGGGCATCAGCCTCACGCAGCATGTGAAACAGATTTGCCGCCGCCTCAACCAGATCGCCACTGGGCGAAAGGTTAAGGTCGGACGCGCCGTAGCCAAAGCCGATGAAGACTTCTCCTCGGATTGGCGTGGCGTTCAATCGCACGGACGCCACGGGCGCGTAATGCGACGCAAGTTGACCGGGGGCGCTCGGTTTCAGCCCGTTTCCACCCTGCGCCAGCGGGCCCAGCATCGCCTCCAACGCCTCGGTCGTCACCCCGCCGGCCCGCAACAGCGCGGGCGCGCCGGCCAGCCCGAGGATCGTCGACTCTACTCCCACCGCGCAAGGGCCGCCGTCCAGCACAGCCGCAATCTTGCCCGCCAGTCCCGCCATCACATGCTCGGCACGCGTGGGTGAAATCCGCCCCGAAGGATTGGCCGAAGGTGCCGCGAGCGGCCCTCCAAAGGCGCGCAGCAACGCTTGTGCCACCGGATGTGCGGGCACGCGGATTGCCACGGTTTCAAGCTCCGCCGTGACATAGGGCGAAAGCCCCGCCTCCTGCCGCAGCGGCAGCACCAAGGTCAGCGGGCCCGGCCAGAACACAGCCGCGACGGCCTCGGCACGCGCATCCACCACCGCGAATTGCCGCGCCGCCGCCAGATCGGGCAGATGCACGATCAGCGGATTGAACCTTGGCCGCGCTTTCGCCTCGAAGATCCGCGCCACCGCCAGATCCGAGCGCGCATCGCCGCCCAGCCCGTAGACCGTCTCGGTCGGAAAGGCGACAAGCTCGCCGGCCCGCAGCCGCTCTGCGGCACGGGCAAGACCCTCAGGGGATGGCAAAAGCGCTTCAGTTTCCGGCATATGTGACGTAACGTCCAACTTGATGCGGGCCAACCGCCAGCCCACGATTGCCACAAGCCATTAGCTGCCTTGACCCCTTTTGCCAAGACGCCCATCGGAGCCCTAAATGCCTTATCGCGCCCCGCTTGCTGATTTCCATCTTTTACTTCAACTGACCGGTTTCGCCGAGGTCGCCGAAACCGAGCGTTTTTCAGGTGCCAGCCCCGACATGGTCGAGGCGATTTTGTCCGAGGCCGCAAAGCTGTGTGAAAACACGCTCGCCCCGCTCAATCGCGTCGGAGACAAGACGCCAGCGCGGCTGGAAAACGGTGTTGTGCGCACACCCCCGGGATTTGTCGAAGGCTACCGCGAGATTGCCAGCGGCGGCTGGGTCGGGATTTCCGCCGATCCGGCTTTTGGCGGCATGGGTTTGCCGATCGCGCTCGGCTCTTGCGTCAATGATATGATGGGGTCGGCCTGCCTTGCGCTGCAGCTGAACCCGCTGCTGACCCAAGGCCAGATCGAAGCCTTGGAACATCACGCCAGCGACGATCTCAAGGCACTCTATTTGCCCAAGCTGATCGCGGGCGAATGGAACGGCACGATGAACCTGACCGAGCCGCAAGCGGGCAGCGATGTCGGCGCGCTGCGCACCAAAGCCGAGCCAAACGGCGATGGCAGCTATGCGATCACCGGGCAAAAGATCTATATCACCTGGGGCGACAACGACACCAATTCCAACGTCAGCCATCTGGTGCTGGCGCGGTTGGTGGGCGCTGCGGCGGGGACGCGCGGCATCAGCCTGTTCCTTGTGCCCAAGATCATTCCCGATGCAGACGGCAATTTGGGCGCGCCCAACAGCCTCAAAGTCGTCAGTCTGGAGCACAAACTTGGCCTGCACGGCTCGCCCACCGCGGTGATGCAGTTTGACGGCGCGACGGGCTGGCTGGTGGGCGAAGAGAACAAGGGCATGGCGGCCATGTTCACCATGATGAACAATGCGCGCCTTGCCGTGGGCATGCAGGGCGTGGCGATTGCCGAAGCGGCAACGCAGGCTGCCGTCAGCTATGCGATGGACCGCAAGCAAGGCAAAACGCCTTTGGGTGAGGGCGCGATCATCGACCACGCCGACGTGCGCCGGATGTTGGGGCAGATGCGCGCCGAAACCTTTGCCGCCCGAGCCATCGGGCTGGCCTGTGCCGTTGCAATCGACATGGGCCGCGCCACCGGCACGCCCGAATGGCAATCTCGTGCGGCGCTGCTGACGCCCATCGCCAAGGCTTATGGCACCGATGTCGGGAACGAGGTCGCTTATATCGGCGTTCAAGTGCATGGTGGCATGGGCTTTATCGAAGAAACCGGTGTCGCTCAGTTCAGCCGCGATGTGCGCGTGACCTCGATCTATGAAGGCACCAACGGCATTCAGGCGATGGACCTTGTCGCGCGTAAGATGATGGATGGCGGCGAGGCAGCGGGCCTGCTGATTGACGAAATCGAAGCCGCTGCCGAGGCGGCACGCGAGGCGCAACCCGTGCTGGCGACAGCTGTCTGGAACGCCTCCGAGGCGCTGCGCGAGGCGACCGAGGCCCTGATTGGCCAGGATCTGAACGACCGGTTTGCGGGATCGGTGCCATATCTGCGCGCCTTTTCCCGTGTGCTGGGCGCGCATTACCATTTGCAGGCGGGCCTTGCCGAACCTGCGCGCCTGCCGTTGGCGACGTTCTACATCAAACGCTTGCTGCCCGAATACGGCCCGCAGCTTGCGCAGCTGCGCGAAGGCGCGGCCAGCCTTTACGAGCTGACACCCGAGGCCCTGTTGGTGTGAGCGACGCCATCCACCACCCTTGGGCCGAGCCCCCGGCAGAGGGACAAGCGGTGCCGGTTGGCGAGGGTGCTTTGTGGATGCGCCTGCCGCTGCCCATGGCGCTTGACCACGTCAATGTCTATGCGTTGGACGATGGCGACGGCTGGACGCTGGTCGACACGGGCTTTTCCAGCCGCAGAACCAAGGCGATCTGGCAGGCGCTGATCGATGGCCCGCTGGCTGGCAAGCCTGTCCGCCGCCTGATCGTCACCCACCACCACCCTGACCACATCGGCCTTGCGGGCTGGTTTCAGGCGATGGGGGCCGAGTTGATCACCACCCGCACCGCATGGCTTTTGGCACGGATGCTGGTGCTCGATGTCGAAGAAACGCCGACCCCCGAGGCGATGCAGTTCTATCGCCGCGCCGGTCTGTCGCCCGAGGCGCTTGCCGCCAAGGCCAGTCAGCGCCCGTTCAACTTTGCCGATATCGTCGATGCGATGCCGCTGGGTTTTACCCGCATTGACGAGGGCGATATCCTCACCGCTGGCGGGCGGCGCTGGCTGGTGCGTCTGGGTCATGGCCATGCGCCCGACCATGCCACGCTCTGGAGCCTGGATGACGCGCTGATCCTGGGGGGCGATCAGCTTTTGCCCGGCATTTCGGCCAATATCGGCGTCTATCCGACCGAGCCCGAGGCGGATCCCTTGGGCGAATGGCTGGCCTCGACGGCAGGCTTTGCGCCCTTGGCGCGCGCCGATCATCTGGTGCTGCCGGGGCACAAATTGCCCTTCACCGGCCTGCCGTTTCGGCTGGTGCAGATGGCCGAGAACCACCACGCCGCACTTGAGCGGCTGCACGCGCATCTAAGCACACCGCAAACCGCGGCCGACTGCTTTGTGCCGCTGTTCAAACGAGAGATTACCGGCGACGCCTTTGGCCTAGCCTTGGTCGAAGCGGTGGCACATCTGAACCACCTCTTGAAACAGGGCCGCATTTCGCGTCAACTTAACCCTCAGGGGGCTTGGGCATGGCAGGCCCGATAGGGGGCATTGATGACCGATCCGAAATCTGACGCAGCCCTTGCGGCCGCCGTTCACGAAGCCTCAGGCATGCCGGACGTTGACCGCCTTGCCACGGATGTCGAATCCTTGCTTGGCCCCGCGCCGGAAGCTTTGCCGGACCCACCGCAGCAAAAAGGGCCGGCGGCCTCGGCTTATGAACGCCTTGTTGCCTATATCCGCAGCTTTGAAAGCGAACTGGACAGCGACCATGAGATTGCCATGGGGTTTGCAGGCAGCGATGCGGGCGTGCTCAAGATCGAGGGTTTGGGCTTTTACGACCCGGATCTGATCACCTTTTACGGTCGCGACGACGAAGGCAACAAGACCCAGCTTGTCCAACACATCGCGCAGCTGTCCGTGCTGCTGCGCGCCGTGCCCAAAACCCCCGAGCGTCCCGCAACCCGGATCGGATTTCGGCTGGATGCGGGCTGGCAGGGCGGCGGTGCCGGAGATGCTTCAGTTTAACCAAAACTTCATCGGTTCTGCTCCTGCCCCCGTGACTTGACCAAATGAATCAGCTATGGGCAGAAAAACCATTCGAAAGGACGACAAAATGGCCGACCACGAACAAGGCAGCATGGACATCCGCGTTCAGGAAAAAACCTTTCACGGCTTTATCCGCATGGCAACCTGGGGCGCGATCATCTGTGTCTGCGTGCTGATCTTCATGGCACTTGCGAACGCCTGATCCTGACCGCGCCGGAGCACGAAATGACCCTCAAGGCCTTTGGCGTTCTGGCGCTGCTTGCATTGACCGCCTGTGGAACCGCAGGCAAGGAATACGCGACCGATGCGGCAATGACCGCGCCCGACGCGCATTATTTTGCCGCGCCGCCACGCACCATCACTCTGTTTACCGTGGTTTCAGTGCGCAACGGCTCCGGCGCACATTCCGGCTTGTTGATCAACGCTTCGGAACAGGTGTTGTTCGACCCCGCCGGCAGCTTTACGCATCCTCGCGTGCCCGAACGCAATGACGTGCACTACGGGATGAACCCGCGCATGGTGGCCTTCTATATCGACTATCACGCGCGCGAGACTTACAACGTTGTCGAGCAAACCGTGACGGTTAGCCCGGCGGTGGCCGAACTGATTAAGCAAAAGGCCGAAGCCTATGGTGCGGTGCCCAAGGCGCATTGCGCCGACTCGATCTCGGCGATCCTCAAGGACGTGCCAGGGTTTGAAACGATCCATCCTACCTGGTTCCCAAACAAGCTGTCGGCCGAGTTCGGCGCGCTCCCCGGTGTGCAAAGCAAATTCATCACGGATGCGACGGCAGACCATAACCACGGCGTGATCTTGATCGAGCCCCCCAAGCAATACTGACGTCTACGCCAGATATTGCACCCCAAACAGCACCGCCACTCCGACGGCGATAGCGGCCATCATCTGGCGGGTCCAAGCCCCAACAATTACGGTTGCGCAGGCCGCCAGCAGCCGCGCCATATCCGGTGCGCCGCCGGTCGAAGGTGGCCATAGCACCGCAGGTGCCACCAACGCGGGCAGCACCGCTACGGCCGTATAGCGCAGTCCGCGCACCAGCCACCACGGCAGCAGGCGATTGCCCAGAAATCCAAGGAATGAGAACCGCAGCAGATAGGTGCCAATCCCCAGCACCACGATCACCGTCCAGAAATCGCTGCGGTCAATCATGGCGCGCCCTCCAGCTTTCCACTCCGGCCCCCGCGATCATCCCTGCCGCTGCCGCCACCAGCAGCCCCGTCCCGTAGGGCATCGCCTGCAAACCAAGGGTCAACGCAACCGAAACGGACGCCGCCACCCAATGCGCGCGCGTGCGCAGCATCGGTGCCGTCATCGCCAGAAAGGTGATCGGCACCGCAAAATCCAGCGCATAGCCTTGTGGAATGGCCCGCCCCGCCAGCGCCCCAACGATGGTCGAGATCGTCCACGTCGGCACGATCGGCGTCACCGCGCCAAAGAAATAGCCCACCTTTTCCGCCAGCGGCTGATCAGGACGTTTGTCATAGTCCTGACTGGCCAGCGCAAAGCTTTGATCCACCAGAAAATAGGAAATGACAGCCCGCGTGCGCAGCCGCGCCTGTCCCAGATGCGGAGCCAGAGCGACAGAATACATCATCATCCGCAGATTGACCGCCAGCGCCGTGACCAGAATGATCAGCACAGGCGCGTGCTCTTTCAGCAGTTGCAGGGCTGCAAACTGCGACGCACCAGCAAAGACCACCACCGAAAACAGAATGATTTCATAAAGATGCAGCCCCGCCTCCGAGGCGAGCAAGCCAAACAACATCGCAAAGGGTACGATGACGATCACGAAGGGCAGCCCGTCGGCGACGCCGCGCAGAAAACCTCTTCGAACCAAGATCGCGCCTCGCTGCTTTACGCCAGATGCGTTAGGGCTTAGGCCTTTGGTCAGGCAAAATAAAGAGGGCATCTTGCGGATTTTTGGCGTGATCCTTGCGGGGGGCGGCGGGCGGCGGATGGGCGGGGTGGATAAGGCCGCGCTGATGCTGGCGGGCGAGACGCTGCTGGCGCGCGCCATCGCGCGGCTGGAACCGCAGGTTGAAAGGCTGGCAATTTCGGCCAATGGCGACCCTGCGCGCTTTGACCTTGGTCTGCCCGTTTTGGCCGATACTGCCCCGCTTGGCCCCCTTGCGGGCATCCTGTCCGCGCTGAGCTGGGCCGCACCACAGGGGGCCACGGCGGTGGTTACCGTGGCCGTCGACACGCCGTTCTTTCCCGGCGATCTGGTGCCGCAGCTGTGCCTGGCCGCCGAGACCTCGCCCACCGGCCTTGCCATCGCCGCCAGCGCCAAAGACCATCCGACCTGTAGTCTCTGGCCCGTGACTCTCGCCCCCGCATTGCAGGCGTTCCTCGCCTCGGGCGCAAATCCGCGCGTGATGGATTTCGCCCAGGCCCACGACTGCGCCCGCGCCCGCTTTGCTGACGAGACCGCCTTTCGAAACATCAACACGCCTGCCGAACTTGATGCGGCCGAGGCCCTGCTGCGGGGAATCGCATGAGGATTTACGGCGTCATCGGCTGGAAAAACGCGGGCAAAACCAGCCTGATGGAGCGGCTGGTGGCCGAGATCACCTCGCGCGGTTTTAGCGTCTCGACCGTCAAGCATGTGCATCACGACGTCGACCTTGATCAGCCCGGCAAGGACAGCTTTCGCCACCGCGCGGCTGGGGCCACCGAGGTGGTGTTGGCCTCGGCCCACCGCTTTGCCCTGATGCGCGAGCATCGCGGACCCGAGCCGGAACTGCCCGCAATGCTGGCCCGCATGGCCCCCGTCGATCTGATTCTGGTCGAGGGCTATAAGCGCGACGCCCATCCCAAGATCGAGGTCTTTCGCCGCGAGGCAGGCCACGATCTGATCCAACCTCACGATCCACTTGTCCGCGCGGTGGCCAGCGATCAACCCCTCACCCTGCCCGTCCCGCGCCTCGATCTGAACAACACCGCCGAAGTGGCCGATTTCATTTTGACAGAGGTGGGTCTTGCCTCGATTTGACCGCGTGATCATCGCCGATTGGTCCGCCTCCAGCGGACTGTCCAGCCCGCGCCCGTCCAAGGATGCGATTTGGCTGGGCCAATGCGATGCAGGCGGCACGGCCACCAGCTATCACCGCAGCCGTGCATCGGCAGAGACGGCTTTGGCAAAGGCGATTGACGAAGCACAAGGCAAAGGCGAGCGCCTGTTGATCGGCTTTGATTTCCCGATGGGCTTTCCTCAAGGCTTTGCCGCGGCTCTGACGGGCCAAGCGCGAGCGCAAAGTGTCTGGGCCTATCTGGCCGAGCAGATCACCGACACCGCCCAGAATCGCAACAACCGGTTTGAGATCGCCGCCGCGATCAACCAGCGCCTTGGTGCGCTGTTCTGGGGGCGTCCTGCAAGCCTCGACCTGCCCGCGCTGCCCGAGCGAAAGCTAACCGACTATACCCGTGGCATTGCCGAACGGCGCGCGGTTGAAACGCTGATCCGCAGCGCCCAGCCGGTCTGGAAGCTTTACACCACAGGGGCCGCCGGGTCGCAGGGGCTGATGGGGCAGCCGATGATCCACCGTTTGTCGCGACGCGCGTCCGTATGGCCGTTCGAACCCACAGCCCAGATCACATTGGCCGAGGTCTACCCCTCGCTTCTGGCCCGCGCTGTGGCCGCCGATCCAGCGCTGATCAAGGACGAGGCGCAGGTCCGCCTGCTTGCCCGCGCGCTATATACCCTGTCGCAGCAGGGCACCCTCGCGCCGCTGTTCGAGGTCCCCGAGATCGCCCGCGAAGAGGGCTGGATCTTGGGCGCAGGTCACGCAGACCTGTTGGAGGGCGCGCTGTGATCAGCCTGCACAAGGGCCTGCCACCGCATCTGCGTCAAGCCGCGATTGCGCTTTATTGGCAAGCCTTTGGCGGCAAGTTGGGCACGGTGATGGGCCCCGACGCCAAGGCCTATCGGTTTCTGGACCGCGTTCTGCGCGCCGATCATTGCATCTATGCCACGAATGGCGAGGGCACTTTGTTGGGCATGGTCGGCTTCAAAACCCCCGAAGGCAGCTTTGCGGGCGGCGAGATCGCCGATGTGCGCGCGATCTATGGCGTGCTGGGCGCTGCGTGGCGGCTGCCGCTGCTGTGGATGCTGGAACGTGACACCGACAACGCGCGTTTCCTGCTCGATGGCATCTGCGTGACCCGCGACGCACGGGGGCAAGGCATTGGCACGGCGCTGCTGGCAGCAATCGAGACCGAGGCGCAAAGCCGTGGTTACCCCGCCATCCGACTGGATGTGATCGACAATAATTTCCGCGCCAAGGCACTGTATGCCCGCCACGGCTATCTGGTGGAAAAGACCGATGATATTGGCGTTCTGCGGTTTGCCTTCGGGTTTCAATCCTCGACCACGATGGTCAAGACGTTTTAGTCAAACGTCCCTGTGACGCGCCCGAACAGCATAAAGGCGCGTGCGGTGCGGGTATCGGCCAGTTCAGCCAGATCGGCATCGCTCGACAGCGGTTCAAACTCGGCAAAGCACCGGTCAAAGGTGCGCAAGAAATGGTGCGCTGCATCGCGAAACACCGGATCTTCGCGCATCCGCCCCGCCGTCAGCGCCAGCGACGAGCGATCC
>JAHEBX010000122.1 GCA_024642045.1 Pseudorhodobacter sp.
TTGAAGAACGTGCCGACATGGAAATGCGGCGAGAGTTCGGATTACAAATACGTTTTGGAAAATCTGGCCGAGCTGGTGGTCAAAGAGGTGCACGGCTCGGGCGGCTATGGCATGTTGGTCGGCCCGAAATCGACCAAGGCCGAGGTCGAAGAGTTTCGCAAGCTGATCATCGCCGATCCGTCCAACTATATCGCCCAGCCCACGCTGGCGCTGTCGACCACGCCGACCTTTGTCGAAGAGGGCATCGCGCCGCGCCATGTTGATCTGCGCCCCTATTGCCTCGTGGGCGAGCGGATCGAGCTTGTGCCGGGGGGCCTGACGCGCGTGGCATTGCGTGAAGGCAGTCTGGTGGTGAACTCGTCGCAGGGCGGCGGGGTCAAGGACACATGGGTATTGGCGGAGTGAGCGATGCTAAGTAGAACCGCCGAAAACCTGTATTGGATCGCCCGCAACATGGAGCGGGCCGAAACCGCGGCGCGCTTGCTCGAGGTGGGCGCGCGCATCGCCTTGCTGCCCACAGCCGAAGGGTATCATTCTGACTGGGAAAGCCTGCTGCACGCCTCTGGCAATGCCAACGGTTATGCCGCCAAATATGGTGAGGCGACGCAGGCCAATATCGAAAGCTATCTGTTTTTCGATCTGGACAACCCGAATTCGGTGGTCTCCTGCATCACCCGCGCCCGCGAAAATGGCCGCATCGTTCGCACAGCGCTTACCACGCAAGTGTGGGATGCGCTTAACAACGCCTTTCAGGAAATGCGTCAGTTGGTGGCGCGACGCAGGCCGAACCAGGACCTCTCGACGCTGACCGAATGGGTGACGCGCCACACCGCGATGGTGCGCGGGGCGATCGACGCCACGTTGCTGCGCAACGACGGCTATAACATTCTGAACATTGGCTATTATCTGGAACGCGGCGACAGCACGGCGCGGCTTATGGATGTGAAATACTATGTCTTGCTGCCCAGTGCTGCCTATGTAGGCTCGGGGCTGGACAATGATCAGTGGTCCATGCTTTTGCGCGCGATGTCGTCGCATCGGGCGTTTCATTGGGCCTATGGTGGCGATATTACCGCGACCAAAATCGCGGACTTCCTGATTTTGAACCCGCAATGCCCGCGCTCGCTGATCACTTGTGTGGCGGGGATGAACAACCACCTCACCCGGCTGGCGAAATATTATGGCGAGCAAACCCCCGCGCAGGCAGAGGCGTTGCGGCTTTTGACGGGGCTGGAAAACCAGACCCCCGACCAGATTTTTGAAGAGGGTCTGCACGAGTTTCTGGGCCGCTATATCGCCGAGACGCTGTCGCTCGGGCGTACCATTCACGCGGCCTATCTGTCAGGAGACCGTTAAAATGTTGCTGACCGTGGATCACACGACGCTTTATCGCTATGACAAACCCGTGCGCGGCGTGGTGCAAAGCCATCGGCTGACCCCATCGAGTTTTGACGGACAGCGGGTCAAGGACTGGAAAGTCACCGTTTCGGGAGGAACGATGGGCGGCGGCTTCCGTGATGGGGCAGGCGATTGGGTGCAAGCGTGGAGCGTGGCGGGACCTGTGTCGGAAATTGAGGTCCGGGTCGTAGGCACCGTGTTTACCGAGGACCTCGCCGGTGTGCTGCGCGGTCATAAAGAGGTCGCTCCCCCTTTCGCCTATTTGCGTGAAACCCCGCTGACCAAAGCCGACGCGGCGCTGGCCGAGTTGGGGGCCTTGGTGCGGACGGACGATGTTCTGGCAGGCTGTCATCAACTGTCCAAAGCCATAGCGGATCGGATCCGCTACATGCCCGGGACAACGCGGCCCAAAACCACTGCCGCCGAGGCTTTGGCGCAGGGCGAGGGGGTGTGTCAGGACCACGCTCAGGCGCTGATTTCGGCGGCGCGGGCGGGTGGAGTGCCTGCACGCTATGTTTCAGGCTATCTGCAGTCAGATGAAAGTGGGGCACTGCACGAGGCTTCTCACGCTTGGGCAGAGCTGTTTGTGCAAGGGCTGGGATGGATTGGATTTGATCCAACCAACAGCTGCTGCCCGGATGAACGCTATATTCGGTTGGGTTCGGGTCTGGATGGACAAGATGCTGCGCCAATTCGGGGTGTATCTCGGGGGACAGGCGCGGAATCTCTGTCGGTGACCGTTGCAGTTCAGCTGCAAGAGCAATAGCCTGCCGCCGAATCCTCGGAGAAGTTTATGACCTATTGCGTCGGGCTGTTGTTGAATGAAGGCATGGTTTTGCTATCTGACACCCGCACCAATGCGGGTCTGGATAATATTGCCATCTACCGCAAGATGTTCCATTTCGAAAATCCGGGCGAGCGGGTGATCTCAATTGTCACGGCCGGATCGCTTTCGGTGACGCAAACGACGCTGATGCGGCTGCGCGAGGCCATAGAGGCGCCTGACGCGACCGAGGAAACCTCGATCATGCTGGCACCGACGATGCTGAAAATGGCTTCGATCATTGGCAGCACATTGTCAGCAGTGCGGATGGAGATCGATGAAAAGCTGAGCATGATGCGGCAGGGCGCTTCGGCGTCGATGATCGTGGCGGCACAGCGTAAGGGGGGGCCGATGCGCCTGTTCCTGATCTACCCTGAAGGAAATTTTATCGAGGCGACCGAGGACACACCGTTCTTGCAGATCGGTGAACACAAGTACGGCAAGCCGATACTGGACCGGGTGGTCAAACCCTCGACCAGCTTGGAAGACGCTGAAAAGGCGGTTCTTCTGTCGATGGATTCGACGCTGCGCTCCAACCTTTCAGTGGGCATGCCGCTGGATCTTGCGGTAATTGAAAAGGATGACCTGAGGGTCAGCCGCCAGCGCCGCATCGAAGCAGGTGACGAGAAATTCCGCGAGATGTCAGAGGCTTGGTCGAAAGCCCTGCGCGACGGATTTACCCAAATTCAGGTCTGACGGTTGGCGTCAAACAGCGCGGCGGTCTGATCGAAAAAGCTCGCGCGGGTTTGCGGGCCTTCCATCATCACTTCGTGTTCTGCGCCGGTGAACAGATGCAATCTGCCCTTGGGCCAAGCCGCCATGCGTAGATGCACGGGCGGCACATCAACGATCTTTTCCGCCGTGCCCAATCCGGTAAAACAGCCGACCGTCGGTGACGCCATCCGCGCCAGCGCGCTGCATTCCGACAGGGCCGCGTGCAGCCAGCCCAGACTTGGTCCACCCAGCGTAAGGTCTGGCCTGGCTTCGGCCTGACGGCGCATATAGTCCCACATCTCTGGATCGGTCGTCAGCGTATTGCCTGCAAAGGGCTGCGACAACACATAGGTCTTCGGACCTGTGCCGGGGGCATATTTGCTGTCAAACCCGAACCAGCGCGAGGCGTTCGAAATGGCAATGGCGGCGGGCCGCATCCAGGCTGCCATCGAAATCCCCCACATCGGTGCGGAGAAGGCCACAGCGTTAAAGGCCAATCCGCGCATCAATGCGCGCAGCGCGATGCAGCCGCCCATTGAATGGGACAGCAGAAAATAGGGTTGGGGCAGGCCGCGCGTCTGCGCAAAGCCTACCATCGCGTCCATATCCAACTGATAGTCGTCAAAGCTGCCAACGTGGCCCGTCAGCCGATCGCCAAGCGGGCGATCCGCCAGACCCTGACCGCGCACATCAATCACCAGCGTCGCATAGCCGCGCGCGCGCAGATCAGCCGCGGCACGACCATATTTTTCAACATATTCCGTCCGCCCCGGAATCAGAAATACTGTCCCCGCAGCACCTTGGTGCGCCCAAAAGCCCAACCGGATCTGCACGCCATCGGCGGCCTTTACGAAAAAGGCCTCTCCGGCATCCGGCCCATCGGCCACGGCGTAAAGCGGGGCTTGGCTCACGAAATTGCCGCGCCGAGCTGCATGGCCAGCGGCATTGATCCGTCAACCGACAATTTGCCGGTCATAAACGCGGTGGTCGGGTTCATCTCGCCCGCCAACATCGCCTGAAACACATCGACCGAAGCCGTCAGGGTAACATCGGCGGCCTCATCGCCGGCGCGGACGCCCTCACTGTCCACCATGATCGCGCCTTCGCCTTCGATCACGAACTTTGCCACCCCCGCAAAGCCATTTGCCATCTTGGCCGACAGAGCCGCCACCGCTGCATTGATAACATCACTCATATTGCTCTCCTTCGTGATCAGGCAGCACTGGAATTTTGCGCTGCATAGGTTACGTTACTGTTATGAAAGCGCATCCGAAGTTTCACAATCGTATCGTTGCGGCATTTGTGCTGGCTTTTCTAGCCTCTGCGCCGGCTTTTGCACAAACGGCGACGCTGGATGATTTGTTTTCGCGCCTGAAAACCGCCGATGAAAGCGAATCAAAGCGGATCACCGAGAATATCTGGATCGAATGGTCCAAATCCGGCTCTCCGGCGATGGATCTTTTGCTGGCACGCGGGCGCAATGCGATGATGCACGGGCATCCAGAAATCGCGATTGAACATCTGACTGCGCTGATCGACCATGATCCCAGCTTTCCCGAAGGCTGGAATGCGCGGGCAACCGCCTATTATCAAACTGGCAATCTGGGCCCTGCGATTTCCGATATTGGTCATGTGCTGACACTGAATCCGCGTCATTTTGGTGCCCTTGCGGGGCTGGGCGCGATCTTTGAAGAGTTGGAGAAACCGAAAGAAGCGCTCGAGGCCTACAAGGCCGCGCTCGAGATCAATCCGCATGCCGAAGGCGTTCAGGATGCCATCAAACGCATCGAAACGCAGCTTCAGGGCAAAGACCTGTAACCTCGGCCGAAGGCAAGTGATATGAACGCACCCCATAGGGTGACGGCGGTGCTTGGACCGACCAACACAGGAAAAACCCACTACGCGATTGAACGGATGCTGGGGCATCGCACGGGGGTTATCGGCCTGCCGCTGCGCCTGCTCGCGCGCGAGGTTTACGACCGGATCGTCGCCTCTCGCGGGCCATCGGTGGTGGCGCTGGTGACGGGGGAAGAGCGCATAGTGCCCGACCGCGCACAGTATTGGGTGTGCACGGTCGAGGCGATGCCCTTGGACATTGGCGCTGATTTTGTTGCGGTGGACGAGATCCAGCTTTGCGCCGACCCTGAGCGTGGCCATGTCTTTACCGACCGCCTCTTGCGGGCGCGCGGGCTGCATGAGACGCTGTTTCTTGGCGCTGAAACCATGCGCCCTGCGATTGCGGGGCTGATCCAAGGCGTGCAGTTTTACAAGCGTGACCGGTTTTCAGAGCTTAGCTATACAGGGCAGAAAAAGATCAGCCGGATGCCGGAACGCTCTGCAATCGTTGGGTTTTCTGTCGAAAACGTCTATGCCATTGCCGAGCTGATCCGCCGCACCAAGGGCGGTTGCGCCGTCGTGATGGGCGCGCTGTCGCCCCGCACCCGCAACGCGCAGGTGGCGATGTATCAAAACGGCGAGGTTGACTATCTTGTCGCCACTGATGCCATCGGCATGGGGCTGAATCTGGACGTCAAGCACATCGCCTTTGCGGCGACGTCCAAGTTTGACGGCCGCCGCATGCGCGCGCTTTACCCGCAGGAACTGGCGCAGATTGCAGGCCGTGCGGGGCGCTATCAGGAAAACGGCACCTTCGGGGTGACGGGTGATGTGCGCCCGATGGACGAGGAAACCGTCGAGGCGATCCAAGAGCACCGCTTTGATCCGATCCGCAAACTGGAATGGCGCAATCCGCATCTGGAGTTCGGCTCTGTCGCGCGCCTGATCGCCAGCCTCGAGGCCACAACGCAAAACAAATGGCTCGCCCGCGCCCGCGACGCCGATGATGTGCTGGCGCTGAAATACCTGTGCGAGTTGCCCGAGGTGCGTGACAAACTGACGAGCCCCCAGCGCATCAAACTTTTGTGGGATGTCTGCCGCATTCCAGACTTCCGCAACGCCTCTGGCACCGAACATGTCACGCTTTTGGCGCGCATTTTTGATTTTTTGACGGGGCGGGGCCTCGCGCAGACAAGAATACCTTCGGAATGGCTCGAAAAAGCCATAGCGCGCATCGACAAAGCGGGCGGAGACATTGATACCGTCTCGAAACGTCTGGCCTATATCCGCACCTGGACCTATGTTGCGCAACGCAAAGGCTGGGTAGAGAACGAAAGCCATTGGCGCGACGAGACGCGCAGAGTAGAAGACCGATTGTCAGATGCGCTTCACGGCGCGCTGACTCAACGATTTGTTGACCGGCGCACGTCCGTGCTGATGCGGCGGTTGAAGCAGAAGGAGACCCTCGTGGCCGAGGTGAATGACAAGGGTGAAGTGACGGTAGAGGGCGAATTCGTTGGCCGTCTTGAGGGGTTCCGTTTCCTGCAGGATGCGACAGCCTCGACCGAAGAGGCGCATACCCTGCGCCAAGCGGCAATCGCGGCGCTCAAGCCGGAATTCCACCTGCGGGCGGACCGGTTTTACAACGCGCCCGATACCGAGCTTGATTTTACCGAGCAGGGGGGCCTGATGTGGGGCACCACCGCGATGGGCAAGCTGGTCAAGGGCGCCGAGGCCGTGCGCCCCGCCGTCGAGGCTTTCGTTGATGACGAGGCCGGGCCTGACGTCGCGGACAAAGTGCGCCGCCGCTTGCAGCATTTCATTGACCGCAAGGTCGCCGCGGCCTTCGAGCCACTGTTGGCGATGGGCCGCGACGAGACCCTGACGGGCCTTGCGCGCGGCTTTGCCTTCCGTCTGGTCGAAGGTCTGGGCGTGATCCCGCGCGACACCATCGCCACCGAAGTCAAGGATCTGGACCAAGAAGCCCGCGGAGCGTTGCGCAAACATGGCGTGCGCTTTGGTCAGTTCACCGTGTTTCTGCCCGCTTTGCTGAAACCCGCGCCGACACGGCTGCGTCTGGTGCTCTGGTCATTGTGGAACGGGCTTGACGAATTCCCCGAAAGCCCGCCGCCGGGCCTCGTGACCATTCCCAACATTCCGGCTGTGCCGGTGATGCACTACACTCTTGCCGGGTATCACCCCGCAGGCGCACGCGCGATCCGCATTGATATGTTGGAACGTCTTGCTGACATTCTGCGCACCAAAGACAGCCGCGCGGGCTTTGAGGCGACGCCTGACATGCTTTCGATCACAGGCATGACGCTAGAGCAGTTCAACGACCTGATGGGTGGCTTGGGCTATAAGGGCGAGCGCGCCGAGCGTCCCAAGGTCAAGGCGGCACCCGTTCCGGTGCCCGTCGATCCCAACGTGCCGGTCAACCCGATTACCGAAGAAGAATCGGCCTTTGTGCATCCGGACCCCGAGACCGCCCCTGAGATGGAGGCGTTCTACACCTTTACTTGGGCGCCCAAGCCCCGTCCGCGCCCCGAACGTGCGCCGCGCCCAGAGCGTAGCCCGCGTCCCGAAGGGGCGCCGCGGGGCGACCGTCCGGCCCGCGAGCCGCGCAAAGAAGGCGACGCCCCGCGTCCGCCGCGCCCTGAGGGTGGCCGCCCCGAAGGCAACCGCACCGAAAGTGGTCGTCCCGACAAGCGTGACCATTCCAAAGGCGGCAAACCGCAGGGCAAGGGGGGCAAGCGTGACGATCACAAGCCCAAAACCTTTGAACAGCGCCCGCCACGCGCTGAAAAGCCGATCGATCCCGACAATCCCTTCGCCGCCTTGATGGCGTTGAAGTCCAAACTCTGATTGCCGGGTCCCAGCGCAAAACCTGATCCATTTGCTCAGCCGCGCGTGCGGTTGGACAAATGGCTCTGGGCCGCGCGTTTCTTTAAATCACGCGTGCTTGCGGCCGATCTGGTGGCATCGGGCGCACTGCGCCTGAACAGCGAACCCTGCCGCAAATCGGCCCATTCCGTTCATCTGGGCGATGTGCTGACTTTTCCTCAGGGGCGCGGCATCCGTGTGGTTCGTGTAATGGCCTTGGGCGAGGTGCGCGGGCCAGCGTCCGAGGCGCAGCAGATGTATCAAGATCTTGCCCCTGCGACCGATGCACCGCTTGAATGATCCGTCTGGCTTTAGTAACCAGACCTCGCGGAACCAGGAGCCTGAGCAATGACCTATGTGGTGATCGATAACTGCATCGCTTGTAAATACACCGACTGCGTCGAGGTTTGTCCCGTCGATTGCTTTTACGAAGGCGAGAACATGCTCGTCATCCATCCCGATGAGTGCATTGACTGCGGTGTCTGCGAACCCGAGTGCCCCGCCGATGCGATCCGTCCTGATACCGAACCGGATATGGACGCTTGGGTGACGTTTAACCGCAAGTATTCCGAAATGTGGCCTGTTATCGTGACCAAAAAGGACCCGCTGCCCGAGGCTGAGGCCCGCGATGGCGAGACCGGTAAGAAAGACAAATACTTTTCCGAAGCCCCAGGGCAGGGCGGCTGATTCGGGCCACTTTCGCGTGATTCGGATGACGTCCGCGGAAAAGTCGCATATCATCAAGACCTTGCTTTGATTCTGCCGAATTTCGCGGCAGTTGGAATCACTGCTTTTTTGTGTTACACTGACGTCATAATCAAACACGGATGTCTGCAAAAACCCTGTCACGTTGCTTGCAAGGGGTTCAAATCCATCGTCATTGACAGCGCTTCGTTGGAATATTTCCAGCGCAGATCTGTTTTTGCGTGGAACAGCCGTCTAGCCGAGGAAATGACTGTATGACCAAATCGAAGAAGCCTGATTTCCGTCCTAACGAGTTCGTGGTTTATCCCGCCCATGGTGTTGGCAAGATCGTCTCGATTGAAGATCAAGAGATCGCAGGTATCCATCTGGAGCTGTTCGTTATTTCCTTTGAAAAAGACAAGATGACCCTGCGGGTGCCCACCCACAAGGCCACAGATGTTGGCATGCGTTCGCTGTCGACGCCCGATGTTGTGACCAAGGCATTGGATACACTCAAGGGCAAAGCCCGCGTGAAGCGCGCGATGTGGTCGCGCCGTGCTCAAGAATATGAGCAAAAGATCAACTCGGGCGATCTGATGGCAATTGCAGAGGTTGTGCGTGACCTGCACCGTTCGGACGATCAACGCGAGCAATCCTATTCCGAGCGTCAGCTTTACGAAGCCGCGCTTGAACGTCTGACCCGCGAAGTCGCCGCTGTATCCGGCGTTGACGAGGCTGGTGCGCAGAAAAAGGTTGGTGACGTGTTGGTTGGCCGCGCCGCCTGATTTTCGGTAAATTGTGGAAAAAGCGGCTCTTTTGGGCCGCTTTTTTATGGCCCGAAGTCAGTTTTTCACTGGAACAACCAATGGCTTGGCTTCGGCGTCTTGTTCCGGCTCAAGTTCCGAGGCTGGCAGGACAGGCGCGCCGTCGTCCAGATCATCCTCGGGGGACATCATGCTGACCTCATGCAGCTCCTCCATGAGTGCGTTTTCCAGATCACGGTCCAGCTGCTTGGCCCGTTCGACATAGGCCTCGTTCAAATACACGGGCTGGCCGGGCACCCAGACTTTGGCCAGATCGCGCATCGCTTGACGGTCAATGCGGAAATAGGCCTGGCTGACTTTGGCGGCCTCATACTCGGAAAAACCCATGTTTTCCAAGACATAGCGTCCTGCTCGGATCGAGCTGTCAAAGGTCTCGCGGACGATGTCATTGGCGCCAGCCTGAAACAGTTCGTAGACATGCACGCGGTCGCCAGCACGGGCAACAATGTGGATGTCAGGGCGGCGCGAGCGCGCATAGCGCACAATCCGCGTCGCGGTATCGCGGTCGTCGACGGCCACAACGATCACTTGCGCCTCGCCCAGACCTGCCGCCTCAAGCAATTCAGGGCGCGCGGGGTCACCAAAGAAGCCCTGCACGCCAAAGCGACGCATCGTTTCGATCGTCTGCATATCGCTGTCCAGAACCACGGTCGGAATCCCCGAGGTGCGCACCAGACGGTTGACCACCTGACCAAACCGCCCGATGCCTGCCACGATGACCTTGCCTTTTTCGGTGATCTCGTCAGGCGCATGATCAGGCTTGGCGGGGGCAAAGCGTTTGGTCAGATAGTCGTAGCCGATGAACAAAAGCGGAGTCAGCAGCATCGACAAGCTGATGACCAACAGCGCCATCTGCCCTGCCGCCAGCGGCAAGGCGCG
>JAHEBX010000123.1 GCA_024642045.1 Pseudorhodobacter sp.
CTGGTGGCGGTCGATGTCAATACCGGCAACGATGGCTCGCCCGCCGCCGCCCTAAAGGTCAATATCGCCGCCGCCCGTGAACTGGCCCGCCAGTTGCGCCTTCGTGGCCTTGGTGGCCAGATCGTCGTCGACTACGCGCCGATGCCGAAAAAAGACCGCGCTATCCTCGATCAAGTCATTCGGGCCGCTTTCAAATCAGAATCCGAGGTCAATATCGCAGGCTGGACGACGCTGGGCCTGCACGAGATGACCCGTAAACGCGACCGCCTGCCCTTGCGCGAGGTGCTGGAATGAGCTGCCCGATCTGCGCCCGAGATACGGATGAAAAATACAAACCCTTTTGTTCGCGCCGTTGCGCCGATATCGATCTGGGCAAATGGTTGACCGGGTCCTATGCCATCCCAGCCGAGGCGATTGACGACGAGAATCCTGCCGATGAGCCGCCCGAAACCCAGCGCCGCCAATGACCTGAAAAAGCGCGGACTTTCTGTCAAAACCCTCTGGACAGCCCCGCGTGCCTCGCGTATCACGCCCCCACCAAGCGAAGCGCGCTTCGCAGATGTGCCCGGATAGCTCAGTTGGTAGAGCAGCGGATTGAAAATCCGCGTGTCGGCGGTTCAAATCCGTCTCCGGGCACCACTCCACCCCCCACAAGATGTGAAAAACTCGTTATTTCTGGGGGCTATAGCCGTATGGGAGCAGTGTGACGCACTTTCGCGGATTCCTCCCCGCTGTGCGGAATTTGAGGTTTTTTTTGCTTTTTTCACAGCCTGCGCATGGCAAGAACGGGTGTGCTGCCTCCCAGCGACGGTCGTGCCCATTGGACCTACGCCATCATATAATGCTGCAATGATCGACCCAGAAACGTTCAAAGCCAGATCCATATCTTTGCCGATCCGGCTCAGGGCAAGAGTACAAGAGCGATCTGGGCGAACCTGCCGCGACGGCGCAACGGCACGTGATCAGGGCAGCGATTTAGGGCGTTTGAAGATCGGACCAGCTGGATCTGATACCGACGCGGGTCAGGCGGACTCGAAGGTTGAAGAGCGCGCGGTTGCGCGAAAGAGGGCTGGTTTGCGCCACGTGATTGAGAACGGATTCAGACTCATTCGGAAATCCACGGCAATGAGACCGCTCTACGTCCCAGCCTAAACCGATTCAGCGCCATCAATGACCAGCGCATGGCCTGTCATGAACGAAGATTTGTTGGAAGCAAGAAACACGATACTGTCGGAAATTTCTTCAACGCTGCCAAATCGGCCCATAGGTATCGAGCCTGACACATACGCCTCTAAGGCGCGACGGCCGCCCATTTGGGCTTCAAAGCCTGCATTGAATGTCGTGTCGATAAATCCGGGACACAGAGCATTGCAACGGATGTTATACCTTGCGTAGTCGACTGCAATTTGTTTGGCCATCGCGATGACGGCGTGTTTTGTCGTGGCATAAGCGATCATCTCTCGATCATATTGCACACCGGAATTGGAGGCCGTGATAATGATCGACCCGCTATTTTGTCGTTTCATGATCGCAACAGCGGTCTGAGCTGCAACGAAATGCGCCCGAACATTCATCTGCCAAGAGGCATCCATATCGTCGGCAGTGACTTGATCGAGCCTGCCTTGGATCTGAATTCCCGCATGAGAATGTAAGATATCAAGCCTGCCATACCGTGTTGCCGTCTGCGCAATGGCTTGGCGCAGGGCTGCGTCGTCTTTGACGTCCAATGCGAAGGCTTCTGCCTTGCCACCCCGTTCGTTGATCAGGGCGGCTGTTTGCGCCACGCTGCCTGCATTTCGGTCGGTCAGCACAACCCGCGCGCCTTCCAAGGCCATCGCCAATGCCCCGGCCCGGCCAATCCCGGCGCCGGCTGCGGTGACGAATGCAACATGATCCTGTAAAATCATCGGGCCCCCATCAGGATTTGTCAGCTTTGCGCCGCAAGATGCTTTGTGCCGCGATCAGGAGGCAGAGAGACACAGCCAGCACCATGCTGCCAATCGCGTTGATTTCAGGTGTGACCCCGCGCCGGATCGAGGAAAATACATATATGGGTAGCGTGGTGTTCGATCCCGCCACAAAAAAGGCGATGATGAAGTCGTCAAAGGAAAAGGTGAAGGCCAACAAGAAGCCTGCAAGAATACCCGGCGCGATCTGCGGCAGTGTCACTTGACGGAAGGTCCCCCATGGGGTTGCACCAAGGTCCGCCGAAGCCTCGATCAAGCTGCGGTCCATGCCTGAAATACGCGCACGCACAATGATGATGACCAGCGACATTGAAAATAACCCATGCGCGGCGATCAACGAGCCATAGCCTAGCCCAAGCTGCGGCGCGTTTGCAGCGCCTGCGAACAGCGCTTTCAGGGCCGGATTCACCAGATCAAACAGCGTGACCATAGCGATCAACGTGGCAATCCCAATCACGATGCCCGGCACCATCACCGCGATGTAGATCATCGCATCAAACAGCGCGCGGCTTTTGCCTTTGACGCTTTGCAACGCCAGCGCCGCCATTGTGCCGAACACCGTTGCAAGAATGGAGGATGTCAACGCCACGACCAGGCTGTTTTGAAACGCCTCGACGACAAAGGTGTTGGACAGGGCCTTGCCATACCATTGCACCGACAGACCCTGCAATTGGCTGGCAGCTTTGCCTGCGTTAAAGGAAAACAGCACAATGATGCCGATGGGCACATAGAGGAAAAGATAAACTGCAAGGGCGTAAAGACGCATGGTGCCTCACATCAATGAAATGTCGTCGCGGCCACCGGCCCAGCGACGCGTGAAACGCATGTAGGCGGTCACCGTGATCAGCATCACCAGAACCAAAGCCACCGCGACAGCCGAGCCAAATGCCCAGTTGCGGGATTGTACGAAAAGATCGACCAGCGCATTTCCGACGAAAAACACTTTACCACCGCCGAGCATCGCGGGGATCAGGAACTCTCCCATCAGCAGGATGAAAACCAACATACAGCCCGTCGCCACCCCCGGCATCGATAGAGGCAGGGTGACGGTCAGAAAGGTATTCATAGGTGGGGCGCCAAGATCGCTTGCCGCTTCCAGCAGGCGCTTGTCCAGCCTCTCAAGGCTGACATAGATCGGGAAAACCATCAGAGGCAGATAGCCATAAACAATCCCGACCAGCACCGCAAAGGGCGTGTTGATCAACTGAATATGGCCAAGCCCCATCGCGGCGATCAGGCTGGGTAACCCTTTGCCTCCAAGCAGAAAAATCCAAGCGTAACTGCGGATCAGGATCGAGGTCCAGAACGGCACAATGACCAGAATCAACAGCATGGTTTGCCATTTCGGGCTCGCCCGCACCGCAAGAAAATAGGCCAAAGGATACGCGATGAGCAAACAAGCAAGTGTGCCGATCGGGGCCAGAACCATGGTGTTCTTGAACGCAGCCCACCGCGCTCCCAGGTTTAAAAAGTTGTCAAAGCTGAACGCGGGGGCGTAGCCACCGGCCGGCCCCCGCTCGCCAAAGGAAAACACAAAGACCACGATCAGCGGCAGCACCAGCATGGCCAAAAACCAAGCGGCTGCAGGAAGCAACAATAGTGCTGTGCGAAATCGGGGTTTCATCAGGTTCAGGCGGATTTGAACCGGGCCATCAACTCGGCACGATCAGGGTTGGTCAAGGTTTGCGCCGCACCAAACTCCAGCGCGCTCAGCAAATCCGCAGCAGGATAGAGGATCGGGTCAGCCAGACGCTCGGGTGTCAGCATGGCATTGACGCGGGCATCGGCCACGGGTTGGCCATGGAACAGCGTCTCTTTCATGTTGATCGCGGGATCGAGAAGGTAGTTGATCAGCGCATAGGCCGCCTCGCGGTGAGGGGCGCCGACTGGAACGGCATAGAAGTCGCTCCAGATTTCGCCACCCTCTTTGCCCAGAGTGTATTCGATTTCGGGCATATCGCGGTTCAACTGTTTGCCGTCACCCGTCCAGCACATCGCAAGCCAGGCATCGCCATTGCGCATCGCGGGTTGATAGTCCGAGGTGATGGCAAAAAGATGCGGCTTCACCGCCAGCAACAGCTTTTCGGCATCGGCCAGCTCTTTGGGGTCAATCGAGTTGAAAGAATACCCGAAGTATTTCAGCGCATTGCCGATCGTGGTCAGCTGATAGTCGTGAACCGTTGTGCGACCCGAGAACTCGGCTTGCGTCATGTCCCAGAACTCTTTCCAGCTCGTCAGTGCCTTGCCGCCATTGTTGGCGGTGTTGGTCGCCATGCCGGTCGTGCCCCAATCCTTGGACACCGCATAGATCTTGCCATCGACCGTTCCCGGTCCGGCAAAGCGTGGATCAAACGAAGCAGGGTCATAATTGGGGATCAAAGACATATCCAAAGGCTCGATCAACCCCAGTTCCACATAGGTGCTGATGGTGTAGTTGGTGGGCACGAAAACGTCCCAGCCCGTGCCACCAGCTTGCAACTTGGCCAGCATCTCTTCGTTCGAGCCGAACACATTCAGATCAACCGCCGCCCCGGTCAGCGCCTTGAACGAGTCAAAATCAGCCGGATCGTGATAGTTGGGCCAGCTTGCCAGCACCACACGATCCCCGATGTTGGTCTGCGCCATAGCCTGACGCCCCAATGTGGCACCCAGCACCGAAGTCGCGAGGCCAAGGCCGGTCACACCCAGAAAATGCCGGCGCGACACAGAGCCCTTTTTGTATCGCATCAACTCTTGCATGAACTTTTCACGAGATATGAAGTCATTGCGGTCGGTCATGTTCATTCTCCCAATTTGGTTTGTTTCGGTCTCAGGTATTGCCAAGGATCAATCCGGCGCCGTCCTGCCAGCTTGCTTGCGCCTTTTGCCCCGGCTCAAAGGCGCCTTCCACAGCCTCGGCCTGCCGCGGAACCAGCACAAGAAAGGCTCCCAAATCGGCATTTTGCACGAGGTATTCGGTATGTTCACCAAGAAAGATGCGCGCCGAAATGGTCACGGGCACACCCGCGCGGTTCTCGGGGCTTGGCGCGTGGTGCAGGCTTATCTGTTCTGGCCGCAGGCAAAGCGACGCCGCCTGACCAACAACCAAGGCTTTGGGGGCGGCGGCAGAGCGGGCTTGTCCTGCAATCTCGATGTGGCAGATTGCCCCCGCCGCTGTGACCACGCCGTGAAAGAAATTGGTCTTACCAACAAAATCAGCGACATAACGGGTGTTCGGGCGATCATACAAATCGCGAGGAGACCCGATCTGGACAATCTTGCCGCCCTGCATGACACAGATACGATCCGACATCGACAGCGCTTCTTCTTGATCGTGCGTGACCAGAACAAAGGTGATGCCAAGTTTACGCTGCAGGGTTTGCAACTCGATCTGCATGTCGCGGCGCAGCTTTTTGTCCAATGCTGCCATCGGTTCATCTAACAACAAAAGCTTTGGCTCGTTGACGATGGCACGCGCCAAGGCAACGCGCTGTTGTTGGCCTCCAGACATCTCATGGATGCGACGTGCGCCATAGTCAGGCAGGCGCACGGTATCTAACGCCTTATCGACCGCTTGGGCGATGGCGGCTTTCTCGAGGCGTGGGCGCTGTTGGCGCAGGCCGTAGGCGATATTGTCGAACACACTCAGATGCGGGAACAGCGCATAGTGCTGAAACACCATGTTGATCGGCCTGCGATAGGCTGGCAATTCGTTCACCCGCTGCCCATCCAAGAGCACGTCACCCGACGTTGGAACTTCGAACCCGGCCAGCATGCGCAATGCCGTCGTCTTGCCGCACCCAGACGGGCCGAGGAAGGACAAAAACTCGCCCCTGCGAATTGTAAGCGACACATTGTCAGCCGCAATCACTGCGCCGTAATGCTTGGACGCGCTGCGCAATTCAGCAATAGGATCATTTTGCCCGACCATTCTGTCATCCGCGCCTATGCATTCATTTCAGCTAAAGCGTAGGCAGAGTGCATTTCGTTGTATATACCTCAAAAGGCATAGGCACGGTTTAAACACTGCACATGAATCAGTCAGAACTTTTGCTAAAGACGGGTCTTTTGATCGAGGCGGTGGGGACGCCGGGCTTCCCGACAGCTCTTACGGATTTATTAAGACTGACCGTGCCTTACAGCTATACCGTCGCCTTCGGCTATGGTGACGCAGCGCGCCCCGTTGACATTTTTGACGATTTCCCTGCGAACCGGCGAAAGGTATTTGTCACCGACTACCTTGAAGGCCCCTATCTTTTGGACCCGTTTTTCCGGGCGGCCAAGCGCCCTGTCGAACAGGGGCTGTATCGGATGCGCGATCTTGCACCTGATCGATTTTTCCAAGGCGAATACTATCGCAACTACTATGCGCAAACGGGCTTGGCAGAGGAAATCGGATTTTTTATCGAACTGCCGTCTGCGACGACGATTGTTCTGTCGCTGATGCGGGCGGAAAAGGTATTTTCCGCACGAGAAATGCGGAGCCTGCAGGATCTGGCCCCGATCGTGCTTGCGGCGGCGCGCAGGCATTGGGCCATCAGTTTAGATCTGTCGCGCAGCCTTCAAAACAGCGAAGAGACAAACGTTGAGAAGTCGTTTGCGCGGTTTGGGCGAGGTCTTTTAACCCCGCGCGAGCGTGAGATTGTAGAGCATACATTGAAGGGAAATTCAGCAGAGGCGGTCGGTGAGATATTGGGAATAAGTTCTGGCACGGTGCGAATCCATCGACGAAATGTCTATGCAAAATTGCAAATTTCTTCACAAGGTGAGTTGTTTTCACTGTTCATAAAGACCCTTGCAGGCCCCTAAACTCGGGATTGAACCGCGCCGCACAAAACTTAACCGCAGCCTTGCCGTTGACGATGCAGGGATGCAGACAGAGCGCGCCCTGCCCTTAAGGGTTCTGTTTCAGGCGGGAAGAACTGCGCCAGCTTATTTCCGCATCCGCCGTTGTGAAAATCAGAACTTGGCAATCAGGTTGATGAAAATGCCGTGATCCCGCTGGCTCAGATCGGTCAGATCATCGGAACTTGCACCAAAGTCATAACCGAGACCCAGCTGCAAATTCTCGCCCAGCTGCCGATAGAGCGTGGCCAGAACGCCAAAATTCTTGATGCCCGCCTGTCGCGCCTGCAGGTATCGGCCTTCGATCAGGGCGTCCCACTGAAAATTCAGATGGTAGCGGGCGTTCAAAACCGCCAGTGCCGCGTCGTTACGCGCAAGCGGCGTCATCGCATCCGGGGCGCTGTCGGACAGGCGAAACCCAAGTTTGGCACCGACTTCGACAGTGCGATTTACATCATAGGTCGCGTCGATGGAAAACACATGGCTTTTCTGGCGCGGCCCGGTCGCATCAGACCCATCAATCCTTTGCCCATACATATCATAGAGATAGGTATAGCGCGCCAGCAGGTTCAGCCGGTCACTGTTCACAGGGCGAAAGGCATAGCCAAAGGTGAGCCTGGCGTATTGGCCCGACAGAATCGACGACCCATCCGTCGTGCTGTTGGCCAGATCGACTGTTGCCAGAAAACGTTTGGCATCGCTGATCTTATAGCTGGCGTTACCCGTCAGCACGACAGCATCTGTATCGGCGGCAGTGCTGCCCGGCGCTGCGCGGTCCCGACGCAGCTCGAGCTTGGCTTTCGCCGCAAGCCCGGCATCGTCCTGATATTGAACGCCCAAGGAAAGCGCCTTGCGATCCAGACCTGCGGTTGGATCATCAAGACGACCGATCTCGGCCGAGCCCGAATACGTCAGGAACGTATTGGGTCGATATTGCACGCCATAGGTCGATGTCAGGGCGCGATGGCGGCCAAACATGTCATAGCTGCTCTCACCAAAAACCTCGGTCGTATCCGAGAGCCGCTGGCGCGCGCCCGCCACAAAACGTCCCTGATCGGCGCCATTCAGCGTGACGCCATCCAACTCGCGATTGGGGTCCAACTCATAGCCAAAATAGGCCGAATTTCCGCTGTCTTCATAGCGAAACAGCGATTTGCCACCAAGGCCAGTGGTGCCGCCCGAAAGCGCGCCCTCAAAGCTCCATCCCTTGGCAAAGGCAAGGTTGACCCCCATACCCGCCCGATCATTCCGGCCACGGCCGCCACTGTTTTGCACGGTGGTCTGGCCGAACACGGAATAACTCAGCGCGTCCGACGGCTTGACAGTGGCGCGCAGTGCCAGATCGGTGCGCGAGCCTGTATCCGCGGCCACCCCGGGCTCGATGCGATCTTCCGAAGTAAGCCCAAGATCCCAGGTCAGCTGATCGTTTTGCTGATAGGTCAGGTCAAGATTGCCCTTGTTCAGTTTGCTGCCGTCGTCCGACCGAAAAGCATCATAGCTCAGCTTGACCGCGACTTTGTCGCTGGCCTGCATCTCAAGTCCCAGCCCCCACAAGGTCTCGGCGGCCGAGGTTTGATAATCCAGCGTCGAAAACCCTGCGCCGCGGCCTTCGGCATAGGCTGTAACCGTGCCCTTGGTGGCAAGGCCCAGATCCCCAAAGTCGAGAGAGGTCTTGATGCGATAGGCCTCGCCCGTGCCGGTTTGAGACGCATTTGAGGTGATCGTCAAACCACCGTCGGCAGAATAGCTTGACCCAAAACCCGGCCCTTTGGTGCGGGCATATTCTGCCTCGACACTGCTGTTCTGGCCAATGACATATTGCAGGTCGAGGCCCGTGGCCTTCTGATCTGCCACGTCGGTTTGCTCGACCATTCCCGTCACGCCCAGACGCAGACTGTCGCTCACCCAGACCTCTGCCCGCCCGCCATAGGCATAGCCGCTGACATCGGTTGCCGTGGGGGTGAATTCATACTGTGCGATCAGCCGCGTCTGTGGCCCTGACGTGCCCGAAACCACACCGCCACCACCGGCCAATCCGTTGAGCGGTGCGGCAAGGGCGATCACGCCCTGAATATAGTTGATCGTATAATCGCGCCCCGCGACCAGAACGCGCTGATCAATCACGCGGCCCGTCACAGGGTCGCGCCGTTCGACCGTCAGGGTTTCCGAACCTTGGTTGATATCCTGCCGTTTCAGGAAATAAACCGAGCCGCCCGTGCCAAGAAACACCTCACGCCCGGGCAGATTGTCGGGCTGCGCTGCGTAGAAGGTCAGGGCGGTGCGCGGCGCACCTGCCGCCGTTTGCTGGGGGCTTCGATAGGTTGCCTGCAGGCCATAAAGATCGCGTTCGTTGCGCAGATATTGCGCGCCGTTCAACTCGCCCTTGAAATTGCCCCATGTCAGGTGGCTGCCATCCTTTTCCACCCGCAGATAGAATTTCCCATTGGTCGGCGCATCGTTTTCCAGCGTGGAATCGTCGCCATAAACCGGATAGGCCAAATCGGGATCAAGCCGCGAGATCAGGCCGCGCGGATCTTTGCGGTCAAAATCGCGAAAGAGGTCAGCCAGCGGCTCTTCGCCCGTATCGGCGGATGAGGTGATCTGCACGCCCGAGGCAGTCTTGCCCTTGGTGTAATAGGCAAGGCGGCCGTAATCATAGCTATCGCCCTTATTGGTGCCCGCCAAGACGCGGCCAAAGGTCAGATCAGCCGTTGCAACTGTAAACCATTCGGCCTTTGGAATGGTGATCAGCGGCCGGATCGGCGCAGCACCGTTGGCTTGCACCGAAATCAGATGATCGCCGGGCGGCAGGATGCGTTGAAGAACAAATCCGCCCGCGCCATCCGCGGCAAAGCTCTCGCCCAGCGTCTGAACGCTTGCCCCCGGGGCAAGTTTGCTGGCACTGACGGTTACCGCGCCGCCCACCACCGGAATGTGACGTTGTGCTGCGCGGTCGATGCCCTGCTCTGCCGTTGCTGTGTGAGGGGCCACCAATGAAACCGGCTCGGTCTCGTCAAATCGGCCTGCCGCATCATAGACACGATAGCTTGCAACCAGACCTTCCTGTGGCAGGTCCAGCGTCAGGCTGGCATTGGCGGCCAAATCATAGCTGCGCAGAATACGCCCCGTTGCGGGGTCCAGCAGACGCAACTCGCCTCGCGTCACAAAG
>JAHEBX010000124.1 GCA_024642045.1 Pseudorhodobacter sp.
GTGCTGTTCTTCAACAGCCTCAACCTCAGCCTCAACCTCAGCCTCAACCTCAGCCTCAACCTCAGCCTCAGCCTCAGGCGCATCGTTGAAGCTGGCTTCTGCTAGGGCGTCAGGTTTGGCAAAAGAGGCCAAGAGCGCGTCTGTCGCGTGGTCTTCAGCAAGATCGGCCTCAGTATCGGCGGCCTCAGTCGGCGCTGCCTCTCGTTTGGGCTTGTCAAATCCGACATCGGCGCGCGCCGAAACTTCGGGCGCAGAAACCTCGTCATTGCTTTCGGCCAAGAGCATTTCGGCCGAAGCCGCCACCTCATGGTGTTCGACTTCAACGTCGAGCGCGGCTTTGGGCAGCGCATCCATCGCTTCAAGGTCTGCCAGTGCCGCTGACTCGTCGCCAAAATCTTCTTCTACCGGCACCTCGGCCTGGTCCGGCTGCGGCTCTGATGGCGCGGCGTATTCTGCGACCTCGTCAGCCTCGGCGAAATCGTCAAAGCCCGTGTCGTCGGTCATATAGAGATCATCGTTGCCGGTCGCGGTCCGTCCGGCAAGGTTTGCGATCATGGCATCATCGAAATCGCCAGCGTGTTCGTCTTCGCTATAGTCCTCATCGACCAGCGTTGATGCCATCGAGACCGCTGCGGCATGGGCTTGACCCTCGGATGCCTTGGGCTCTGCGGGTTCGGCTTGCGGTGCGGGTGCTGTGACGGGCGGAACGTCTGCCTGGCTTGCGCGCAATCGGGACAGACGTGCCGCCACCGATTCGCCATTGCTGTCCAGCGCAGCAACCGCCGAAACTGCAGGGGCAGGGGCAGGGGCAACGGGCGCGGGCTTGGCCGGCGGCGCAAGGGTGTTGTCCGCGGCACCGGCGCGCAGGATCACACCGTTGTCCTGGATCTTGGCCTCGACGCGGCGCTGAATCTCGCGCTCGGCGATCTTGTGCAGCATCGCAGCGTCGGGCGTTGGCGGCTCGGCACCAAAGTAGCGGTCCTCGGCGGCAAGATCGCGGAAATACTCGGCGATTGCCTTCATGGTGTTAAACGGCTCGTCGAAGCCTTCCAGCGTGCAGCTGAAAGTCCCGTAAGATACCGTTAGAATTTTACTCGCACCAATCATCGGGGCTCGCCTCTACTGATTTCATGCTGTCACCTTGCCCTTAAGATTGTCCGAATAAATGGACAGATCAGGGTAATTTAGTGGATTGTTTGTGTTCACGGGCATGGGCTTTTGCCTCAATTCAGAGAACAGTATCACCATGAATGAGGTGATTGTCGAATCTTTGCGCGGTGTCACTCTGGCGGGTGGGGGGCCATTCGGCAAGGGGCTGCTGGCGCGTGCGCAGCTGTTGGCCCCAGTAATTGTTGGGGCCGACGGGGGGGCGGACCGGCTTTTGCGGCTGGGAGTGGAGCCTGAAGCGGTGATTGGTGACTTTGATTCGATCAGTGCTGCCGCAAAGTCGCGGCTTGCGGGGCGGTTGTTTCCAATTGCGGAACAAGAGACGACCGATTTTGACAAGGCACTGCGCTCGATCAAGGCGCCGTTTGTGCTGGGTCTTGGATTCGCGGGCGCGCGTCTGGATCACGGCTTGGCGGTGCTGAATGCGCTGGTGCGTCAGCCCGAGCAGCGGTGTCTGGTACTTTCGCCGCAAGATGTGTGTTTCCTGGCTCCAAGCGAGATGACGCTGGATCTGCCAATTGGCACCCGCTTTTCGCTGTTCCCCATGGGCGCAGTGAAAGGCGAAAGCGAGGGGCTGCGCTGGCCGATCGGGGGGTTGCACTTTGCACCTGACGCGATGATCGGCACCTCGAACGAGGTGACAGGGCCCGTGCAGCTGCGCTTGTCGCAGCGCAGGATGCTGGTGATCCTGCCGCTCAGATATCTGTCGGCAGCGCTGCGGGGACTTGGGATTGCGTCACCCTCTCGCGGTGGATGATATAGAGCCCTGACCCAACGATAATGCTGATCCCGACCCAGGTCAGCGCATTGGGAAAATCGCCAAAGATCAGATAGCCGAGCAGCACCGCCATCGGCAGCTCAAGATAATGCAGCGGCGCAAGCGTGGCGGCCGGGGCATATTTCATCGCCACCGTCATCGACAGATGGCTGACTGCCGCCCAAAAGCCGACGCCAAACAACCAGAGCAGATTAAGCGCATCAGGGTGCACGGGATCAAGCTCGGCGATGCCAGATCCATCAAACGCCCACAGCAGCGGCAGGCAGATCGCAGCCCCCGCAATGGAAGTGTGCAGCTGCATTGTGACCGGATGCACCCGGTTCGACATGGCTTGCGTGGCGATTTCATAAAAGGAAAACGCCAGCGCGCATCCCAAGGGAAACAGCGCCACAAGCCCGTAACTCGCCAATGAGGGCTGAATGATGAAAAGCGCGCCGATAAAGCCGACAACCGAGGCCGCAATCCGGCGCGGCCCGACAGGATTGCCAAAGATATATTTGCCCAGAAACATCAGGATAAACGGCATCACGAAGACAATGGCGATGGCATTGGCGATCGGCATCACCTTGACCGAGGCGACAAAGCAATAGGTCGAGGCGATCAGACACAGCGCGCGGAACAAGAGCAGCGCCAGATCGCGGCGGTGTGCAGCCCAGCTCAAATTCATCGCTATCAGGACCGGCAGCATGCACAGCCCCTGCACAACAAAGCGTGCCGTTACGATCTGGCCAACCGGAATCGCGGCGGTCGCCAGTTTAGAGCTGGCGTCGAGCAGCGGCGCCGTGATGCAAAACACCACCATCAAAAGCATACCGGTGACAGGAGTGCGGGACGCGGTCATTCGCTGTCTTTCCTCTATAAGGCGGGGTAGCTGCGCAGCAGGGTTCCAGTGGTATCAAACACTTGGATCAACGTCAGACGCGGCAAATCGGTAAACACGTCTGTGGTATGGATCAGAACCAGCCCACAGCTATCTTGCGCATAACGTCTCAGCAAGGGGACTGTCGCGGTGTCATAGATGTCACGCGCAAACAGGGTGTTAAGATAGCCCTTCACTGCATGGCTCGCGCCGTAAAGGCTGCAAGCGGCCAGCGGATCGGTTTCGAACCGGTCAAACAAGGCTTCGTTTCGTGTCACAGCCTCGCCCCAGGCTCGGTAATGCTCCTGATCGGCGCGAAAGATCCAGATGTTGGACGAGACTGCAATCAACGTGGCGAAAACGACCGCCTTGAGCCTTTGATCCTGCTCGAGCCTCAGGCAGGCGGCGCTGACCAGTAACAGCAGCGGCACGGCGAACTTCAGCCGGTCAAACGAAAAGGCATCCGCATGCTGACGCATGATCACGTTTTCGACCATCGGAAAGCTGGCGATAAACAGCAGCAGCGTCAGCGGCGAGGCCAGACGAAACCAGCGCTGGCTGATCCCATAGACCAGCGCCACCGCCGCCGTGGGCAAAAGCCCCGCAAAGGACAGCAGGTAATCGCGCGGCAGGCTGAGCAAGAGGCTTTCGCCTCCAGTGCGAAATGCGGCACGGTTTCCAAGTGACAGCAGAGTGTGTTCAAATCCGATCCCAAGTGAAAAGTGCAGCAGCGTCGCACAGCCCGCAAACGTGGTCACCGCCGCCAGCGCAAGCGGCATGCCCCCGATGACGGAGATCAACTGCCGAAAGGAAAAGCGCTGCCGCCCAAGGTGCGCCCCATGTGCCACAAGCCCCAACGCCAGGCCTATGTTAAAGAGATAACCCGTCCACTCCAGCAGCGGGTAGATCAGACACAGAGCCAGCAGCGCGAAGCTGTCGCGCCGACCTGCCGCGCCGCGCAGTATTCGAAAGCTCAGGATCAAGCCGTAGATCAGGCACAACTGGCTGATCGAATGCGGCCAATAGACCGACCCGTGACTGACCAGAGCCTCACGCAAAAACATATAGATCAGACTCGTGCACAGGAATACCGCCCAGATAAGCCGGTCGCGGCCCGCGTCACGCACGAGGCTCCACCGTGCGACGGCGGCGCACAGACTGCCCATACCGATCGCGGCGACAAGCCCGACCAGACTGTTGAACAAGGCAAGTGGCAATAGCTCAAACGGCGCAGACACCAGTCTGAGCACGGCATAGGGGATCAAAAACCCAAGCGGCGGAAACGAGGTATAGATATAGCTGCCCCCTGCCGTCGCATATCGTCCGCCCCAAGCCAGCGGATTGCCCGCATAGGGCGAGAGCGTGACCGTCGGCAGATAGAGATGCGCGCCGGGTGGCGATGCCGCAAGCGCCTTCATCGTCAACAGGGCGTGGTAGCTGGATTCCAGCCCTTGCGCCCCTGTTTGCAGGCTCATCGACTCCCACCGCAACCCCAGCGAGACAAGGTATCCCAGCAAGATCAATGCCGTGGCAGACACATATAAAGGCACATGGGGCTTCATTGACACTTACCCTTGAGGCTGGCCCGGAACAGAGCCGCGAAGGTCCTCGCGATGGGCGCCGCCGTCAAGGCGCTAACGACGTCGCCTCACAAAAATTGGCAAAGCCCTGCGGATGGCTCTGCAACCAGAGGCGTTAACACAGGGTTCGACCAAAGCGCCGATCCTGAGCCTTGCCTGAGCCGCAGGCAAGGCGAGGACCCGCGTGCTGCGGGACGCAGCGCCGCCTGATCACCGCTTCAGCAATTCGGTACGTTGACGGCCAATCCGCCCAGCGAGGTTTCCTTGTATTTCTCATGCATGTCGCGCCCGGTCTGGCGCATCGTCTCGATGCAGACGTCAAGGCTGACCAGATGGTCGCCGTCCCCGCGCAGCGCGAGGCTCGCCGCCGAGACCGCCTTGATCGCGCCCAAGCCGTTGCGCTCGATGCAGGGCACCTGCACCAGCCCCTTTACGGGATCGCAGGTCATGCCCAGATGATGCTCAAGCGCGATCTCGGCGGCGTTTTCCACTTGCTTTGGCGTGCCGCCCAGCACGGCACAAAGCCCCGCTGCCGCCATCGCAGCGGCCGAGCCAACCTCGGCCTGACAGCCACATTCCGCCCCCGAGATGCTGGCGTTGTGTTTGCAAAGCCCCCCGATGGCCGAGGCGGTCAGCAAAAAGTCAGCAATCTTGGACGCACTCGCCCCCGGCACATGGTCAAGGTAATAGCGCAGAGTGGCCGGCAGCACGCCTGCCGCGCCATTGGTGGGCGCCGTCACCACTTGACCGCCTGCCGCGTTTTCCTCGTTCACCGCCATCGCATAGAGCGACATCCAGTCATTGATGGTATGCGGCGCCGTCATGTTCAGCCCGCGTTCGGCTTGCAGCGCTTCATAAATGCCCTTGGCCCGCCGGCGCACCTTTAGCCCACCGGGCAGGATGCCGCTGCCTTCCATGCCGCGACTGATGCAGTCGTTCATCACCTGCCAAAGCCGGGCGATCCCTGCGTCAATCTCAGCCTGAGAGCGGAACTTCAACTCATTGGCCAGTTTCATTTGCGCGATGGTTTTGCCAGACTTGGCCGCCATCGCCAACATCTCGTCGGCGGTTTCAAACGCAAAGGGCACATCGGCGCGGGGTTTGGTCTTGGCGTCGCCCGCACCTGCAAGCTCCGCCGCCGTCAGCACAAAGCCACCGCCAATGGAATAATAGGTTTCCTGCAAGATCACGTCGCCCTGAGCGTCCGTCGCTTTGAGGATCATGCCGTTGGCGTGGCCGTCCAGCGCGGGGCCATAATCAAACAGCAGATCGGCATTCGGATCAAACTGCAGAGGTGGCAGACCCTCGGCGTGGATCGTGCGGGTCTCGCGGATCTGGGCCAGCACCTCTTCGGCGCGGGCGGCGTCATAGGTGGCGGGGTGAAAGCCCGCCAGCCCCAAAATCGTCGCGCGGTCGGTGGCATGGCCAACGCCCGTAAAGGCAAGGCTGCCATGAAGTGAGGCACGCAGGCCGGCAAAACGGAAGGGCGAGGCGCGCATCAAGTCCAGAAACTGCGCGGCGGCCACCATCGGCCCCATCGTATGCGATGACGACGGGCCGACGCCGACTTTGAACATGTCGAAAACCGAGAGGAACATGGTGACCTATGCGTAAGGATGGGTGAAGGGCAGGGCGCCAAGGCCCTCGTCTGCAGCGATGGTCTGAGCGGCGGGGCGGACTTCAAGCGCTGCAAGCCTTGCATGCAGGGCAGGATAATCCGCCGTCGGGAAATGCGCCGGATGATCTGCCGGCATGCCGCCCAGCCAGTGCATCAGCATGCCGACATAATAGCCCAGCACCGAGGGTTCGGTAGAAAACCAAGCAGGGTTGTCGCGCGCGAGCATGGTCTCCAGCGTTGAAAGCAGCATCTGCATCTGCGCCCGCGCCTGGGTCAGCACCGCAGGCACACAGGCCTCGCCCGCCACACGCTCGGGATAAAAGATCTGCAGCAACGTCGGATGCAGGTTGGTCGAGGTGAAAAACAGCCAGGCCAGAAAGGCGGCACGCTCAGGGTGGTTGGGGGCAGGGGCGAGCGCATGATGTTTGTCGGCCAGATAGAGCAGCATCGCGGCGGTTTCAAACATCGGCCCGTCCGGTGTTTCCAAGGCGGGGATCTTGCCCAAGGGCTGCATGGCACGATAGGCGGGGCTGTCAAGCGCCCCTGCGTCTCGGTCGATCAGGGCCGAGCGATAGGGCACGCCCAGTTCCTGCAACACCATACGCACCCCCAAAGATGCCGTATCGGGAGAATAGTGCAGGGTATACATCGCGCGCTCCGGATCGTTTGGACCATTATAGGCGTTCGGCGCACAAAAGCTGCGCGGTGAAAGCGACATTTTTTGCCCTGCAACGCCACTTCATCATTAATCGCCTGTTTACCGAGCGCCCGCTAGGTTGTTAGGGTCAAGTCAAAAGGATCGGGGGATCAATGCTGTCTATACTTCACGGGTTTCTAGTGTCGTCGGCTCTGGTAGGGCTTGGGTTCTTGATGATCATCGCGAACCCGCAGATGCTGCCCATCTAGGCTGAAACGGCTACGAAATCCCAGATCAGCTTCATGTTCAGTGCCACGATGATCGCCGCGATCAAAGCCGCAAAGCTGACCAGCCAAAGCGGCGCGACCAGAGGCCCCATCTTGCGCTTGTCTGCGGTGAACATAACCAAAGGCACCACAGCAAATGGCAGCTGCAAACTGAGAACGACCTGAGTCAGGATCAGCAACTTGCCTGTGCCTGACGAGCCGTAGATCAAGGTCACCAAAGCTGCCGGCACAATCGCAATCGCACGGGTGATCGCGCGGCGCAGCCAAGGCGCGAGGCGGATCTGCAAGAAGCCCTCCATCACCGCTTGACCAGCAAGTGTTGCGGTTACCGTCGAATTCAATCCGCAGGCAAGCAGCGCCACGGCAAACAGCATCGGCGCGATGCCCGCCCCCAGCAGCGGACCCAAAAGTTGATGGGCGTCCTCCAGCTCGGCGACTTCGGTCTGTCCCGAAGCGTGAAACGAGGCCGCAGCAAGGATCAGGATCGACGCGTTGATCAACAGCGCAAACATCAAGGCAATCGTGCTGTCCCAGGTGGCGTAGCTCAGCGCTTCGCGCTGTTCGGGCAGGCTGTTGCCATAAGCGCGGGTCTGGACGATGGCCGAATGCAGATAGAGGTTGTGTGGCATGACGGTCGCGCCCAGAATCCCCAGCGCCAGATACAGCATTTCAGGGTTGCGCAGGATTTCGACCGTAGGGGCAAAGCCGCGGATCACATCGCCCCAGACCGGATCGGCGAGGAATATCTGGATGCCAAACGACAGCGTAATCACGCCAAGCAGGGTGATCACAAAAGCCTCCAGCCAGCGGAAGCCCTTGGTTTGCAACCATAAAATCAGAAACACATCAAGGGCTGTGATCAGCACGCCCAATTCGAGCGGAATGCCGAACAGCAGGTTCATCCCGATCGCGGTGCCAATCACTTCGGCGATATCGGTGGCGATGATCGCCAGTTCGGCAGAGGCCCACAGCGGGATGGAAATCCAGCGCGGATAGGCGTCACGACAGGCCTGAGCCAGATCGCGACCCGAAGCGATGGCAAGGCGCGCGCAAAGCGATTGCAACACGATCGCCATGATGTTGGAAATCAGCGCCACCACCAGCAGCGTATAGCCGAATTTGGAACCGCCCGCGATGGACGTGGCCCAGTTGCCCGGGTCCATGTATCCGACCGCAACCATATAGCCCGGCCCCAGAAAGGCTGCAAAGCGCCGCCAGGTGCCTTTGGGCAGCACAACGGTTGCATGCACCTCTGACAGCGCCGCTTCGCCACGGGACTGGCGCCACTGGCTGCTGGACAAATCGAAGGGAGAGGGCATGGTCGCTTTCTGCTTTTGAGAATTATTCGCAATGTAGGTTTTGCCCGCGCCTTGTCAAGCGGCCTTTCGGCCCGGCTGCGGGCGGGTAAGGCAATTCCCCCTCGCTCCTGCGCGCGGCTTTGACTATAAGGGGGCAAATCCAGCCAGATCCGCCCATTCGAGGGCCCGTTTTTCAGGAAGATGCGATGAGCGCCGAGCTTTCCCCAATCGATAAGGCCAAGTTTGTTGCCGCCAAGCGTGCGGTTGATTTCGTAGAAAGTGGCATGAAGGTGGGGCTTGGAACTGGCTCGACAGCCGCTTGGATGGTGCGCTGTCTGGGCGAGCGGGTGCGTGAAGAGGGGATCAAGATCATCGGCGTGCCCACCTCGACCCGCACGGCGGCGCTGGCGCGTCAGGTCGGTATCCATGTGACCTCGCTGGATGAGGCGAAATGGCTGGATGTGACCATCGACGGTGCGGATGAGTTCGACCAACAACTGGCGCTGATCAAGGGCGGCGGGGCTGCGCTTTTGCAGGAAAAGATCGTCGCGACCGCCTCTGATCTGATGATCGTGATCGCGGATGCCGCCAAGGAAGTGCAGCAGCTGGGTGCCTTTCCGCTGCCAATCGAAGTGATCCCTTTTGGCTGGCAGACCACCAAGGCGCTGGTCGAGGAACTTCTGGTCTCGATGGACGTTCTGGCGCGCGATGTTTCGCTGCGGATGAACGGAGATCGGCCTCTGATCACCGACGAGAGCAACTATATCCTTGATTTGCATCTGAAGCGTATCGGCAACCCGCGCCAATTGGCGCTGGTGCTGAACCAGATCCCCGGTGTGGTCGAAAACGGGTTGTTCATCGACATATGTGATATCGTCATTGTCGGGCATGGTGATGGCCGCGTGACAGTGCGCGATATCAACGCGGGCTCGGAAACCGACGACATGGTGCATTTCAAGCCGACCGACAATATCTTTGCCGATCTGGGGGACTGATGGTTTTCGACTACGATCTATTCGTTATCGGCGGCGGCTCTGGCGGGGTGCGCGCGGCGCGGATTGCCGCGTCCGAGGGTGGGGCGCGGGTGGGTTTGGCCGAAGAAAGCCGCATGGGTGGCACCTGTGTCATCCGCGGCTGTGTGCCCAAAAAGCTGATGGTTTTCGCCTCGGAATACCCCGGGATGATGGCGGATGCGCAGGCCTATGGCTGGGACGTGCAAGCGGGGCCGCTGGATTGGCACCAGTTTCGCGGCAAGCTTGAGGCCGAACTGGACCGTCTGGAGGCGGCCTATCGCAACACGCTGAAGAATGCAGGCGTGGCGGTGCATAACGCGCGCGCCGCGGTGATGGATCCGCATCGTGTGCGGATGGCCACGGGCGAGGAATACAGCGCCAAGCATATTCTGATTGCCACCGGCGGGCGCCCCTTTGTTCCCGAATTTGAGGGGAGCGAGCTTGCGATCACTTCGAACGAGATCTTTCATCTTGACGCCTTGCCCAAGCGGGCGCTGGTGGTCGGCGGCGGCTATATTGCCAGCGAGTTTGCCTGCATTCTGAACGGCTTGGGGGTTGACGTTGCGCAGTATTATCGCGGCGCGCAGATCCTGCGCGGCTTTGACGACGAAGCGCGCGGGCATGTGGCAAACCAGATGGCAGCAAATGGCATCGCGATCCACTGTGGCACCGCGATTGAGCGGTTGGAGCGCAAGGAGAGCGGCATT
>JAHEBX010000125.1 GCA_024642045.1 Pseudorhodobacter sp.
CAGACCGACGGCGCGGCGTCAGTCTGGGGTCAAAGCCAAATGGTGGCGCTGCACAACGTGCGGATGCAAATCACAGCATGATTGCCACGGGGGGGCCATTTCCCATAGACACCGGCCCGTGAATCAGCAGGCAGCGTATGTTGAAAGACGCGGGCGCAGGCACGGTTTTCAGCGATCTGGTACGAATAGATCAGCGCCAAGTGCATGCGTGGCTGATCACCCAGAACCGAGCCGAATGGGGGCTTTAGCGCGGGAAGGGTGCCCCGCTTCGCGGCAAAGTCTCAAACGGTCAAAGGCTTCAACCCTTGCCCAGCAGCCCCAAAAGGCGGGCAGCAGCGGCCTCGGGGCTGGCCTTGCCCAAGGCCACTTCGGTGCCGAGCTGATCCATAATCCCCTTGGCTGGTTCGCGTTCAAGCACGTTCAACAGCCCCCGACGCACCTCTTCACCAAACCAATGCCTTGCTTGGGCAGCACGGTTTGCCTGCCAATGCCCGGCCTTGCGTCGCCAATCAGTCAAAGTTTCGATTTCGGCCCAAGCCGCAGCAAGGCCTTCGGCCTGCAAGGCAGAGACGGCGATTGCCTTGGGAAAGCCATCGGGATCCTGGGGGCGACGGCGTAAAAGGCGCAAAGCGCCAGCATAATCAGCGCAGGTGCGCAGGGCTGCGGATTTCAGATCACCATCGGCCTTGTTTACAAGAATCAGATCGGCAACCTCCATGATGCCACGCTTGACGCCCTGAAGATCATCGCCTCCCGCAGGGGCGAGCAATAGCAAAAACATATCACAAAGCTCGGCGACGACGGTTTCGGATTGGCCCACGCCCACCGTTTCAATCAGCACAATATCGAAACCCGCAGCCTCGCAGAGTGCCACCGCTTCGCGAGAGCGGCGCGCAAGGCCGCCCATCTGCGCCTGGCTCGGCGAGGGGCGAATGAAGGCCAATGGATCACGCGACAGCCGCTCCATCCGTGTCTTATCGCCAAGGATTGAACCTCCCGAACGCGCCGAGGACGGATCAACCGCCAGCACAGCGACTCGCAGCTGCTTGGCCGTGAGCATCAGACCAAAGGTTTCGATGAAGGTAGATTTCCCCACCCCAGGTGTGCCCGAAAGCCCGATTCGCAGCGCCTGACGTGCAGGATCAAGTCGCGACAACAGATCAAGCGCCTGCGCCCGATGATCGGCCCGCGCGCTTTCGACCAATGTAATTGCGCGGGCAAGGCTGCGGCGATCCTGCGCCTCGACCCCTGCTGCAAGTGCGGCAATATTCATGATGGCTCCTTCTTGCCCCTCTTTCTGCCCTAAGGGACTGCGCAATGCCAGAGGTCTTGGTCTGCCGCCAAAGGCGCGCGCGGGGGCCATCGAGACCCCCGTGCACGCGCTGCCGAGAGCACATCCGCCACGCGATCCGATCGCGTGAACCGCAGCAGCCTCCGGCGGGGATATTGGAACCAGTGTGAAAGGCAGCGCACCCACTCTGAGCCGATCCGGCCAAGCCGGATGGCGAGGACCCGCTTGCGCCGAAGGCGCTCCGCCAGGTCACGCCGCTTTTCACGGGCGCAGGTTTCGGTGATAAGGGCACCATGACCCATTTGCCCATCGACGATGCCCTGCCTGAGCTGCGCGCCGCAATTGCCGCGCGCGGAATGGCCGTTTTGCAGGCACCTCCGGGCGCGGGTAAGACGACACGCGTGCCGATTGACCTTTTGGAATCAGGGCTGGTGAGCGGGCGTATCGTCATGCTGGAGCCGCGGCGTTTGGCTGCGCGGGCCGCTGCCGAGCGCATGGCGGAAACCTTGGGCGAGTCGGTTGGCGTCACGGTTGGTTACCGTATCCGGGGCGAGACGAAAGTTTCGGCCAGCACGCGAATTGAGGTGGTGACCGAGGGCATTCTAACTCGCATGATTCAGAGCGACCCAGAATTGCGCGGCATTGGCGCGTTGGTTTTCGACGAGTTTCATGAACGATCGCTCAACGCCGATCTTGGGCTTGCGCTGGCCCTCGAAATCCGCGGTGCTCTGCGCGAGGATTTGGTGCTGGTGGTGATGTCAGCGACGCTCGACGCGGCCCCCGTGGCTGCGCTGATGGGGGATGCGCCGGTAATCAGTTCGTCCGGGCGTGCTTATCCGGTTGTGACGCACTGGCTTGGCCGCTCTCCCGATGCCGCGTTGCGCTTCGAGGCCGGAGTGGCAGGACAGGTGCGGCAGGCAGTGGCAGAAACCACCGGCGGCGTTCTGGTGTTCCTGCCCGGCGAAGGCGAGATCCGAAGGGTCGAGGCGATACTTGCAGGTCTTGAAGACTGCGAGATCCGCCCGCTGTTTGGCGCGATGGATTTCGCGGCACAACGCGCTGCACTGGCGCCTTCGGCCAAGCGCAAGATCGTGCTGGCGACCTCGATTGCCGAGACGTCGCTGACGATCCCCGACATCCGCGTTGTCGTCGACGCAGGTCGCGCCCGCCGCGCAAGGTTTGACCCGAATTCGGGCATGTCGCGGCTGGTGACCGAGCGCGTCACGCGGGCCGAAGCGGAACAGCGGCGCGGTCGCGCGGGGCGCGTCGCCGAGGGCACCTGCTATCGCTATTGGACGCGCGGCGAAGAGGGCGCACTCGCGGCCTATCCGCCCGCCGAGATTGAGGCCGCCGATCTGACCCGCCTTGCGCTGGAGCTGGCGCTTTGGGGTGGCAGTGTCCCTCTGCTGACCGCGCCCAACCCCGGTGCGATGGCCGAGGCACGCGCGCTGCTAACCGCAATGGGGGCCCTGGACGCAGGGCGTATCACGGCACACGGGCGCAGCCTCGCCGCCCTGCCCCTGCACCCGCGGCTGGCGCATATGCTTGCCCTCGCAGGCCCAAAGGCAGCCCCGCTTGCCGCCCTGATGTCCGAACGCGACCCGCTGAAAGGGGCACCACCTGATCTGGCGCTGCGTATGGCCGCGCTGACAGACCCCAAGCGGTTCGAAGCCGAACACCCTTGGCCAGTGCTCCGCCCGGTGATCGAGCGCATCCGGCAGGAACAACGTCGGCTTGAGCGCGCGAGCCGCGCCAGCGCTGACTACAGCCTTGGGCAGATGGCCGCCCTCGCCTACCCCGACCGCATCGGCTTGCGCCGCAAGGGCGAAGCGCCACGCTGGGTGCTCTCGGGCGGCAAGGGCGCGGCGATGGAGCCGGGCACGCCGCTTTCGGGTGCGCGCCTGCTGGTCGCCACCGATCTGGACGGCGACGCGCGCGAAGCCCAAATCCGTCAGGCGGTCGGGCTGAGCGAAACAGAGTTGCGCGCGCTCTACGCAGGTCAGATCCAGACGGTATCCGTCTGCGAATGGTCCAAACGCGACGGGCGCGTGCTGGCACGCATTCAGGAACGCTTTGGCGCACTCGTGCTCGGCGATCAGGCCTGGAGCGATGCCCCGCCCGACGCCATCGCCCGCGCCGCCCTTGAGGGCCTGCGCCTGAATGGGCTGCACTTCACCCCTGCCGCCCGCCGCCTGCGCGCCCGGATCGAACTTGCCCGCGACGCAAGCCCTGATTGGCCCGACGCCTCCGATCAAGCCCTGCTTGCACGCGCCGAAGATTGGTTGCTGCCCTATCTGGGCAAATGCCGCAGCGAAGCCGACCTGCGCGCGCTCGATCTGGCCGAACCGCTGCGCAGCCTTCTGACGTGGGAGCAAACACGTCAGCTTGATCACCTCGCGCCTGCGCATTTCGAAACCCCGTTGGGCCGCAAAGTGCCGATCGATTATGACGGCGAGGCTCCGGCGATCGAAGTGCGTCTGCAAGAGATGTTTGGCGTCACTCAACACCCTACCGTCGGTGCCCGTCGCCTGCCACTGCGCGTCACGCTCACCTCGCCTGGCCATAAGACCATTCAGGTGACGATGGATATTCCGGGGTTCTGGACGTCGTCTTACGCCGATGTGCGCAAAGACATGCGCGGACAATACCCGCGCCATCCTTGGCCCGAAGACCCGACCGAAGCCGAACCCACACTGCGTGCCAAACCGCGCGGCAGTTGACCAGACTGTCCCCCGCCTGAGACGGCGCGCTCTGCGCGCGGGCGAGGCAAAAGGCTTGCGCGGCACGCGCTCTGCCAGGTTAGATGGTTTAACTGCTCAGACCACCCTGACCGGCAGCGCGGAACCAGCGCACAATTGCTTCGCGCTCGGCGGGCTCGATATACGACAGGTTCGCGGGGGGCATGGCGTGGGTAAGACCTGCTTGCATATAGATGCGCTCGGCCTCTGCCGCGATCTGGGCGGGGGTTTCCAGCACGACGTTTTTTGGCGCCCAATACACGCCATCATAAACCGGTTCTGCCGCATGGCACATCGAGCAACGGCCCTGCACGATGCTGACCACCTCATCAAACCCAGCCGCAGAGGCATAGATCAAAGCCGGCCCGTTCAGCGCGGCCTCCTCCGGCCGATGCCGCATCGGCGCGGTCGAGAGCCATGCGATCAGCAGAAAGATCACCACGGTCACGAACCACGTCCAATGGGGATTGCCCTTACGCGCGTGTTTAGAGTTGAACCAATGCCGGATCGTCACCCCCATCAGAAACACAAGGCTTGCGATCAGCCAGTTATACTGCGTCGCGAACACCAGAGGGTAGTGGTTCGACAGCATCAAGAACAGCACGGGCAGGGTCAGGTAATTGTTATGGGTGCTGCGCTGTTTGGCAATCTTGCCGTATTTGGCGTCGGGCGTGCGGCCTGCCTTGAGGTCAGCCACCACAATCCGCTGGTTGGGCATGATGATCATGAATACGTTGGCCGACATGATCGTGGCGGTGAACGCTCCCAGATGCAGTAGCGCCGCGCGGCCCGAAAACACCTGCGTATACCCCCAAGCCATCGCCACCAGGATCACATAAAGCCCGACCATCAGCCGCGTGTTGTCATCGCCAAAGCGGCTTTTGCAGATCAGATCATAAGCGATCCAGCCAAAACCAAGGCTGCCCAGCGAAACCGCAATCGCTTGCCAAGGTGCCAGATCGGCCACCGAAGGGTCGATCAGATACAGGTTCGATCCCATGTAATAGACCAGCACCAGCATGGTAAAACCCGAAAGCCACGTCGCATAGCTTTCCCATTTGAACCAAGTCAGATGCTCGGGCATCATTTCAGGCGCAACGAGGTATTTCTGGATGTGGTAGAAGCCGCCGCCATGAACCTGCCATTCCTCGCCATGCGCAAGCGGTGGCAGGCTGGGCGTCTTGCGCAAACCCAAATCCAGCGCGATGAAATAGAACGATGATCCGATCCAGGCCACTGCGGTGGTCACATGCAGCCAGCGGACCGCGATCTGCACCCATTCCCACAACACGACCCAATCTGACATCAGCTCTCTCCTTCGTTTCAGCTCAGGCTATACCGCAAGTCACTTCCCTGTTAATCCTGAAAACGCTGGCATCACTTTCAAGAATGGCGCGAAAATGGCCTATGTGAACAATATCCGAATGTTTGTGCGGGTCTATGAGCTGGGCTCCATGTCGGCGGCGGCTCGGGATCAGCGGACCTCGCCTGCGGTCGCTTCTGCGCGGATATCGGAGTTGGAAAAACACCTTGGCGTAAGGCTGTTTAACCGCACCACGCGAAGCCTGCAGCCGACCGAAAACGGGCGGATCTTTTTTGACGGCGCCAAAAAGGTTCTAGAGGCCATTGACGAAGCAGAAGCCGCGGTGATGGATGTGACACAAAACCCGCGTGGCACGATTTTCGTCTCGGCACCGCTGGGGGTGGGCCGCCGATTTATCGCGCCGCATGTGCCTGTATTCAAAGACATTTACCCAGAGATCGAGGTGCGGCTGCGTCTGTCGGACCGCCTCATCGATATCACCGCCGAGGGGCTGGATGTCGCCTTTCATCTGGGGATTCTGGACGATTCCACGCTCAAGGTGAGGCTGATTGCCGACTGCCCACGCGTTCTTTGCGCTTCGCCCGCCTATATCGCCCGGCGCGGCATGCCGCGCGATGGGGCAGATCTGGTAAGCGGCGGGCATGAGTGCCTGAACCTGCGCTTTCCCGGCGCCAAAGAATTCCAATGGGCCTTGCAAACTTCCGAAGGCGTGCGGCGCTATGAAATCTCGGGGCCGTTCGAGAGCGATGACGGCGATGTGCTGACGGGCTGGGCGCTGGATGGACGCGGCATTGTGATGAAGCCGGTGTTCGAGGTTGCAGAGCATTTGCGCGCAGGCCGTCTGGTCGAGGTCGCCGCGACCACACCGCCGGTGCAGACTCAGCTGTCGATCCTGAGCCAGCATCGCCGGTTGAAAGACCCCAAAGTACGGCTGTTTACCGATTTCATGGCCGCGCATGTGCGCGATGCGGTGCGCCGCGAAACGCTGGGCTGACAACTGGCAGGATTTGCAGAAAAAGCCCAAGCCAAAGCTGCAAAGAGTTTGTGCATAGCGCGTGATGCTGAGCTAGCGCGGGGACGCTCTGCGATGTTTCCAACGCTCGGATGCCCTGTAACCTGAGGGTGGATTGGCAGCACAGTCCTCAGGGCGCGTTTCAGCTGCGGACACAGAAGCGTTGTCGAACAGGAGTGCGTCCATGACCAGCAAGGCTGCAAATGTCATTTTCGACCCCGATTTTGGCTAAGTGGATGAATTGCACGCGCTGATCCGGCTTGCCAGCAAGATCAGTCCTTCCAAGTCCTCTCAAGCAGCCGCAGCCAGTTTTCCGAGGTGATCTTGCGCATCAGCTTATCGCCATAACCGTGATCGATCATCGCTTGTTGCAACGCAGGCAGACCTGTGACGTCGCCGATACCTTGCGGCAAGGTGGCACCGTCGAAATCAGAGCCCAGTCCAAGGTGGTCTTCGCCCAAGATGCCAAGCAGGTGGTCAAGATGGGACAACACGTCTTCCCAGCCCATCGCGGCCGACTGCTTGCCATCTCGGCGCAGGAACGAGGTAGCAAAGTTCAGCCCGACCATACCCTCGCTTTCGCGGATCATCTGCAACTGCCGGTCGGTCAGATTGCGAGACGACGGGGTCACGGCATGGGCGTTGGAATGGGTCGCCACCAGTGGCGCAGTTGAGAGTTTTGCAACGTCATCAAAGCCTGCCTCATTCAGGTGCGATAGGTCGATCATCACCCCAAGCTCGTTGCACACGCGGATGAGATCGCAGCCCTTGGCGGTGAGGCCCGCACCTGTGTCTGGGCTTGACGGAAAGGCAAAGGGCACGCCGTTGCCAAAGATCGTCGGGCGTGACCAGACAGGGCCAAGCGAGCGCAGACCCATGGCGTGAAAGGCGTAAAGGTTGTCGAGATCTGCGTCGATCGCCTCGGCGCCCTCCATATGCATGATGCCGGCGATCACGCCTTGGGCCATGCAGGCACGGATCTCGGCGACGGTGCGGCAGATCTTGAAAGCCCCATTCGAGGCGCGCTCCATCCAGATCAACAGTCGGGCCATCGACATGGCGGTTGGCAGGGCGTCGTCGGCCGAGATCAGCGCTGGAAGCGGCAGGGCAAACGGGGGATTTTCCATCGCCGCCATATAGTCAGGCGCGTCATGCGCCACCGGCGAAGGAATATAGATTGCGAAAAAGCCTGCCGCAAAGCCACCCTGTTTCATGCGTGGCAGATCGAGATGGCCGCGACCTTCGCCCGTCAGCCAGATCGCATCGCGGTTGGCCGGGTTCTGGTGCAGACGCAGGAGCAAATCGTTATGGCCGTCGAACGTGAGATACATAGGTGATCCTTTGGCGTGGAAGCGCCCCGAAAGGGTCTTCGAAGGGTGAGCAGCCTAGCCTTCCAGCATACGGTCGGCAGAAGCAGAGAAAAGGGTGCGGGCGTAGTCGGTTTTCATTTGGGCGGTGGCGAGGGCTTCGCGGCTGAGTTCCTCGACCGCGCGGCCGTGTTGCATGACCAGCACGCGGTCGCACATATGATCGATGACTGCGAGGTCATGCGAAACCATGAGAAACGTCAGGCCACGTTCGACGCGCAGGCGGGACAGAAGGTTGAGCGTTTCAGCTTGCACAGAGGCATCGAGGGCAGAGGTCGGCTCGTCCAGCAGCAGGATCTCGGGTTCGAGCATCAACGCACGTGCGATAGCGACGCGTTGGCGCTGGCCGCCTGACAGCTGATGCGGATAACGAAAGCGGAAATTGGCGGGCAGGCCCACGTCGGCCAGCGCCTGCTGGATGCGGGCGTCGGGGATTGGCAGGCCGTGGATGGCGAGGGGCTCAGACAGCGTGCGGTCGATGGTATGGCGGGGATGCAGCGAGGCGTAGGGATCCTGAAACACCATCTGTACGCGGCGCGAGAAGGCCTTGTTCTGGGCGACGGCCTCGCCGCCTATGCGGATGCTTCCGCCCGAGATCGGCGCAAGGCCGCAGATCGCGCGCAAAATAGTGGATTTGCCCGAACCGCTCTCGCCCACAAGACCAAAGGACTCGCGCGCAGCGACGGTCAGCGAGACCTCTTGCACGGCACGAATATCACGGCCTTGGGCGTGGAAGGTAACCGACAGGTTTTCGATTTCAATCAACATATCAATTGGCCCACGCAGCGTCTCGGTCAAGGCTGGGCAAAGGCTCGCGCGAGCCACCGATGCGTGGCAAGCAGTTCAGCAGGCCTTGGGTATAGGGGTGTTTGGCGTTCAGCAGATCCTTCGCGGCCAATTCCTCGACAATCTTGCCCTTATACATCACCAGCACCCGGTCACAGAACCGCGCGACAAGGCGCAGGTCATGAGAAATAAAGATCAAGCCCATGCCACGGGTTTTCACAAGGTCGTCCAAAATCGAGAGGACTTCGGCCTGAACAGTCACATCCAGCGCCGAGGTTGGTTCGTCAGCGATCAAAAGGTCAGGGTTGGGGATCAGCATCATCGCGATCATCACGCGCTGGCCCATGCCGCCGGAAAGCTCGTGCGGATAGGCCTGCATCACGCGTTCGGGGTCGCGGATCTGCACGGCGAGCAGGGCCTCGACCGCCTTGGCATGAGCGTCGGATTTCGAGAGACGATCCCGCAGGCGCAAGCCTTCGGTCAGCTGGGCGCCGACCTTCATCACCGGGTTGAGCGAATACTTCGGGTCCTGCATCACCATCGCCATGCGAGGGCCACGCAGCGCGCGCATCTGCTTTTCCGAGGCGGCCATCAGGTCGATGCCGTCAAAGGTCATCTCATCCGCCTCGATCCGGCCCGGCGGGCGGATCAGACGCAAAACCGAACGGCCTGTCATGGTTTTGCCTGAGCCGGACTCACCCACGATACCAAGGCGTTCGCGCCCAAGGCTGAAGGAAACGCCGCGCACGGCCTCTACGCGACCTGCTTCGGTGTCAAAGGTGACCCGCAGGTTTTTGACGGAAAGCAGGCTCATTTGCTGGCACTCTTGGGGTCAAGGACATCGCGCAACCCGTCACCTAATAGGTTGAAGCCCAGTGATACCGTAAAGATCGCAAGGCCGGGCATCGTAGCGACCCACCACTGTTCGAACAGATACTTGCGCCCCGCGGAAATCATCAGGCCCCATTCGGCCAGCGGCGGCTGCACGCCAAGACCAAGAAAACCGAGGCCCGCCGCCGTAAGGATCACGCCCGCCATATCCAGCGTGACGCGGATGATGACGGAGGGCAGACACATCGGGATGATGTGACCCCAGATGATGCGCGCCCAGCCCGCACCCTGTAGCTTTACCGCCGCAATATAGTCGGACGACCGTACGGTAAGCGTTTCGGCCCGCGCGACGCGGGCGTAGGGCGGCCAGGAGGTAAGCGCGATGGCAAGCACGGCGTTCTCCATACCCGGCCCCAGCACAGCAACGAGGGCAAGCGCAAGGATCAGCTTGGGAAAGGCTAGGAAAATATCGGTCAGACGCATCAGCACAACGTCGATCCAGCCGCCGAAATAGCCAGCAACCGTGCCAATCACCAGTCCAACGACA
>JAHEBX010000126.1 GCA_024642045.1 Pseudorhodobacter sp.
GCACGAAACGCCCCGTCTTTGATGCCCGTATGGGGTCCAACAGCTTTGGCGATTTGCCCGATTGGAATCTGGACGATCTCTACACAGCCCCCGATGCCCCCGAACTCAAACGCGACATGGATTGGCTGGAAAAGGCCTGCGCCGATTTCGCGGGCCGCTACGAAGGCAAACTCGCGGGCCTCTCAGCCGCCGAACTGCTGGCTTGCGTGCAAGCCTATGAGGCGATCGACATCACCGCGGGGCGCATTGGGTCTTATGCCGGTCTGCGCTATTACCAGAACACGATGGACAGCGACCGCGCCAAGTTCATGGCTGATGTGCAGGACAAGATCACCAATTTCACCACGCCGCTGGTGTTTTTCAGCCTAGAGTTCAACCGCTTGGACGAAGCAACCTTGAACAGCCTGCTGGCCACCGATGTCGACCTTGCCCGCTACAAGCCCGTGATGGACCGCATGCGCGCCATGCGTCCGCACCAGCTGTCAGACGAGATGGAAAAGTATCTGCACGACGCCAGCGTGGTGGGGGCAAGCGCCTGGAACAAACTGTTCGATGAGACAATGGCGGGGCTGATGTTCAGCGTAGCGGGCGAAGACGAGCCTTTGAACCTTGAGGCAACGCTGAACCTTTTGACCGATAATGACCGTTCCAAACGCGAGGCTGCGGCGCGTGCCCTGGCCGAGGTTTTTGACAAACATATCAAGCTCTTTGCGCGCGTTCATAACACCTTGGCGAAAGAGAAAGAGATCGAGGACCGCTGGCGCAAGATGCCCAGCCCGCAGTATTCGCGCCACCTTGCCAACCACGTCGAGCCCGAGGTCGTCGAGGCGCTGCGCAATGCGGTCGTCGCGGCCTACCCCAAGCTGTCGCACCGCTATTACAAGCTCAAGGCCAAATGGATGGGCCTTGATACCCTGCAAGTCTGGGATCGCAATGCGCCCTTGCCGATTGAGACGCCGCGTCTGGTCAATTGGGCCGAGGCGACGGAAACCGTGCTGTCGGCCTATGCCGCCTTTGATCCGCGCATGGCCGAGATCGCCAAGCCGTTCTTTACCGACGGCTGGATTGATGCGGGCGTCAAACCCGGCAAGGCTCCGGGGGCCTTTGCGCACCCCACCGTGACGACGGTGCATCCTTACGTCATGCTGAACTATCTGGGAAAACCCCGTGATGTCATGACCTTGGCGCATGAACTTGGCCACGGCGTTCATCAGGTTCTGGCTGCGGGCCAAGGCGAGTTGCTGTCGTCAACCCCGCTGACTTTGGCCGAAACGGCATCGGTTTTTGGCGAGATGCTGACGTTCCGCAAACTCTTGGACAACGCCAAGACCAAGGCCGAGCGCAAGACCCTGCTCGCGGGCAAGGTCGAGGATATGATAAACACGGTCGTGCGGCAGATCGCCTTTTACGATTTCGAATGCAAACTGCACGCCGCCCGCGCCCAAGGAGAACTGACGCCAGACGACATCAACGCGCTGTGGATGTCCGTGCAGGCGCAATCCTTGGGTGAAGTCTTTGATTTCATGGACGGATACGAGACGTTCTGGGCCTATATCCCCCACTTCGTCCACTCGCCCTTTTACGTCTATGCCTATGCCTTTGGCGACGGACTGGTTAACGCGCTTTATGCGGCCTATGCCGACGGGCTGCCCGATTTCCAAGAGAAATACTTTGATATGCTCAAAGCCGGCGGGTCCAAGCACCACAAAGACCTGCTTGCCCCCTTTGGTCTGGATGCCTCTGACCCGAAATTCTGGGACAAGGGCCTGTCGATGATCGCCGGCTTTATTGACGAGCTAGAAGCGATGGAGGACTGAGCCCCAGTGCCGCAAAATCGGCCCCTGCTGCCTGCATGCGTTGCAGCAGCGGGGCAAACATCACTTCGCCACCCCTGATCTGACGGTCAAAAAACCAGTGCACAAAGGTCTCATAAGGCCAATCCGTCGTTAGCGCCGCCTGCAGAGCCGCAGGCCAGTCTGCGGCATTCCTTACCGTTGTCGCACAATGGTGCAAGTCGGATTTCCCGAACAAAATAACAGGCTTGCGGTGCAACATTGCCTCTATCGCGACGGAGGAACAAATTGAGACACAAACCGCACAGGCAGCCAGCATATCATGCAGATTGCCGCCACTGATCTGAACCCAAGGATGCGTCTGCCGCAACCACTGCAGCAGCTCTACCGTCTCTGGCCCGTGATTGCGCGGATGTGGCTTGACGATGACCGGACGCCCGGCAGCCCCCTTGACCACCGTCTCGACCATCGCTTGGGTCGAAATAAAGCGCGCGCGCTCCACGGGGTCTGACCAATCTTGCAGGAATATCGCAATCGCGCCCTGTGCAAAAACCTCGCGGCTTTCAGACTGGGGATAGCGGCTGACTCTCGGCACAACATAGCGCTGGCGCAGCGCCTCAAACCGCCGTTCCGCCGCTTTGGCATCCACATCGGCAGGATCAAACAGCGCATCATAGCTGGCGCTTTGAAAATACAAGCCCTTGGGATCAAAGTAGAAATACGGAAGAAGATAGGCGACGATCGTGTTAAGCACACAGTCGCCACTTGCCCCGCCGTTGTGCACGATATGAAAATCCGGGCCTGCGCTCAGGTTCTGGAGCGCGGCCAGATCGCGGTGCAAAACCTCAATCTGCGCGCCGCGCGCGCCAAAGCCGCGACGCAGCTCGTGATAGATTGGCGGCATCTCGGCGGGCTCGATCAAATGCCGCGGCAAATGGATCAGCACCCGCCCTTGTGGCATCAAAGGCTGATCACTTGCCCAAGGCGGTAAACCTCGTCCATCATCGCTTGCGTGCCGCGCACGAACTCCAACGGGCAGCCGTAAGCCTCTTCACCGCGTGCCGCGCGACCAAAGGCCTCGACCTGCAGTACATACTGATTCACCCCAGCATAGCGTTCGGTGATCACGCGGTTGCCATTCTGATGCAGGCTGACCGCCGCCAGATCGTTGACGTTGGCATTGAACGGCCCGCCATCCAGCCGCACCATGCCCTTGTCGCCTTGGAAAGTGACGGTCTGGCGGTTATAGAGTCGCATCGAGGTCATTGAATTATATGTAAATTTTCCCATCGGCCCGTCCATTACCGCCGCGACCTGCGCAAAGCTGTCGATGCCGTTGTCCATGATCAGCCGCGCCGAGATATCCACGGGTTCAGATGAGGTCACAAAGCGCGCCGAGCCAAAGGTATAAACTCCGATATCGCGCAAAGACCCACCCCCTGCATCGGGCCGATTGCGAATATTTTCAAGGTCTTGCAGACAGAAAGAGAACTGCGCGTCAACGTGGCGCAGCGCGCCGATCTCACCCGCCTCGACCCAGGCCTTGGCCTGTTTCCACTGCGGATGATGAACGATCATATAGGCCTCGGCCGCCAGAAGACCCGATGTGTCGCGAGCGGCAATGATCTGGTCAATTTCGGCAGCCGTCATCGCGATCGGCTTTTCGGTCAGCACATGCTTGCCCGCTGCCAGCGCCTTGAGCGTCCATTCAACGTGGATATGGTTGGGCAGCGGAATGTAGACCGCATCAATGTCAGGGTCAGCCAACAGCGCATCATAGCTGGAATGCACGCGCAAATCGGGGCAAAACGCCTGAAATCCTGCAGCTTTTGCGGGGCTAGAGGTTGCCAATGCGCTGAGTTTCGCACCCTTCGCTGCGTGAATCGCCGGCGCCATATGCTCGCGCGCAAAATTCGCCGCCCCCAGAACACCCCAACGCATGACTTGCATATCCGCCTCCCTAACTGTTGCGCGCAGGCTAGCCGCTGCACGAGGGGCACGCAACAGGGGTCAATCGTCGACGGGCCGCTGGGCGGAGGGTTTGCGCAAAAGGTTATAAGCAATGGCCGTAAGATAGGTAGCATCGACCAGCACCAGCGTTGTCCAGGGATAGGTCAACAGCGCGGCGACGAGCCCGACAAATGCCAGAATGACAAAGCTGACATTCTCGGCATAAACCGTTGCGCGTTTGAACGATGGCGTGCGGAACCGCCCCACCATCAACGCGCCGACGATGACCATCCAGATCGCTACCGCCCAGATCGCAAACGGACGGCCACTGTCCAAAGCGTTGGACAAAAAGATCGGCAGCAGTGCCAAGAGCGCGCCGGCAGGTGAAGGAACCCCCTGAAAGCTGTTGGAATCGTTATCAGGTTGGCGATTGCTGATATTGAACCGCGCAAGCCGCAACAAGCAGGCAACTGCATAGACAAGACAGGCGATCCAGCCTTCCGAGCGCATCCCCTGAAAGGCCCAAAGATAGGTGATCAGCGCGGGTGCCACCCCAAAATTGACCAGATCACACAGGCTGTCCAACTCGGCGCCCATGTCACTTTGGCTTTTCAAGAGCCGCGCCATGCGCCCATCGAGGCCGTCAAGCACGGCCGCCACTATGATCAAAGCGACAGCAAAGCCAAACCTGCCATCGACAGCAAAGCGTACCGCCGTCAGCCCCGCACAGAGGGCGGCGATGGTCATGAAATTGGGGATAAGCTGCACAAGGTGCAGCTTTTTGCGCGCCTTGGGGGCCTCGTTGGTCATTCGGTGATAGCCGTGCGACGCTGCAGATCGCGCTCAAGCTCTGCCAGCACAGTTTCACCCGCCACCATTGTCTGGCCCAGCGCCACCAGAGGCTCTACGCCCTCGGGCAGGTAGACATCAAGCCGCGAGCCAAAACGGATCAGACCAAAGCGCTCGCCCGTGCGCAGCCCCTGCCCTTCGGTGACAAAGGGCACGATGCGGCGCGCCACAAGACCTGCAATCTGCACCACGATCAGGCTGCGGCCATCCGGCAGCTCGAGCAAAAGCGAGTTGCGCTCGTTATCCACCGAGGCCTTATCCATCGCAGCGTTCACAAACGTGCCGGGACGGTAGACCATTTTAACCACCCGTGAAGCGATGGGCGCGCGATTCACATGGCAATTGAACACATTCATGAATACCGAAACGCGGGTCAGCTCGGCATGGCCAATCCCCAGCTCAGGTGGCGGAACCGCGCGTTCGATCAGGCTGACCACACCATCAGCGGGCGAAACGATCAGCCCGCGCCCCTGCGGCACCGACCGCTTGGGGTCACGAAAAAAGTAATAGCACCAAACGGTTGCGCCAACACCAAGCCAGCCCAATGGTGCCCAGATCATAAACAGCACCAAAGTGATCGCGGCGAAGATGGCCACGAACTTGTACCCCTCGCGGTGCATCGGCTTAATGAAGGTTTCCAGCATTGTCATAAATTTGCCCCTTGGCTTGGTCGAACAGTCCTAGCCTTTGCCGCGACGGGGTGCAACCGTCGGGCCCTTAGGCCCGACGCAAGGTTTCAGGCAGGCACCACCATGCCCTTGCCTTTTGCCAGCTCACGCATCCGCGCTTGCAGCTTTTCGAAGGCGCGTACCTCGATCTGGCGGATGCGCTCGCGGCTTACACCATAGCTTTCCGACAGCTCTTCCAGCGTGATCGGAGTCTCGGACAGGCGGCGCTTTTCCAGCACATCGCGCTCGCGGTCGTTCAGCACCGACATGGCGTTTTGCAACAGGCTCATCCGGATATCGAATTCGTCGCGCGCCTCATAGTCGCCCGCCTGATCGCTGTCCTCATCCTCAAGCCAATCCTGCCACTGGGTCGTGCCTTCACCATCCGACCCGACCGTCGCGTTCAGCGAGCTGTCTCCGCCCGACAGACGTCGGTTCATCGAAATGACTTCATCCTCGGTCACGTTCAACTCGGTCGCGATTTTGGCGACGTTTTCGGGGCGCAGATCGCCCTCCTCCAACGCGCCGACCTTCGCTTTGGCTTTGCGCAGATTAAAGAACAGCTTTTTCTGCGCCGAGGTAGTGCCCAGCTTGACCAAGCTCCACGAGCGCAAGATATATTCCTGAATGCTGGCGCGGATCCACCACATCGCATAGGTCGCAAGGCGGAAGCCCTTTTCAGGATCAAACCGCTTGACCGCCTGCATCAGCCCGACGTTTGCCTCGGAAATCACCTCGGCTTGCGGCAGACCATAACCGCGATAGCCCATCGCGATCTTGGCGGCCAGCCGCAGATGCGATGTGACCATCTTGTGCGCTGCGGCGCTGTCCTGATGGTCAACCCAGCGCTTGGCCAGCATGTATTCTTCTTCCGGTTCCAGAAGCGGGAACTTGCGGATTTCCTGCATATAACGGTTCAGCCCCTGTTCCGGGCTGGGTGCAGGCAGATTTGCATAGGTGCTCATACTAAGACGCTCCCTTTCTTGTCCGGTGCCGTTTCGCCCCCGGGACTGGGCAATGTAAGTGTGCCCCACGTCGCCTTCAAGGGACATGATGCACACCAACCTTAACGATAGATGAACACTGATCCGTCGAGTTTGAAGAATTATGTCAGCAGGATCACAAATATGTCAGGCGCGACGCAGCGCGGCCATCAGCGCGGTCATATCACTGGGCAAAGGTGAGCTGAATTCCAGAATCTCGCCGGTAACGGGATGTTCAAAACCCAAAGTTGCCGCGTGAAGCGCCTGGCGCGGAAAGGCCATGCCGATCTCTGCGGCCTCGCCAAAAATCTTGGGCGAGAGTTTGCGTTTGCCGCCATAGGTCTGATCGCCCAAGAGCCCGTGACCCACATACGACATATGCACGCGGATCTGATGCGTGCGCCCGGTTTCCAGCCAGCATTCCACCAAGGCAGCCGCGCCGCGCAGATCTTCGACCACCCGTGCCCGCGTCACAGCATGGCGGCCCTGATCCCAGACCACCGCCTGCCGCTGCCGGTCGGTCTTGTGACGCGCGAGATGGGTGGCGATTTTCAGAATGCCTCCCGCCTCGAAACTCACGCCCCGCATACCGCGAATACGCGGATCGTTGGCCGAGGGCACACCATGCACCACCGCCAGATAATGGCGGTTGACGGTATGCGCCTCGAATTGGGCCGCAAGCCCGTGATGTGCGCGGTCGGATTTGGCCACCACCAGCAGCCCTGTGGTGTCCTTATCAATCCGGTGTACAATGCCGGGACGACGCGCGCCGCCAATGCCCGACAGGGTGTCGCCGCAATGGTGCAACAGCGCGTTGACCAGCGTGCCCGAGGGCGTGCCGGGGGCGGGATGCACAACCATTCCGGCGGGCTTGTCGAGGACGATCAGATCGCCATCCTCCCAGACCACATTCAGTGGAATATCCTCGGCAAGGGTTTCAACATCGGCCAAAGGGCCAAGCCGAAGCAGGTATTCCTGCCCCGCCTCGACCTTAGCCTTGGCGTTGGTCACCGCCACGCCGTCCAGAAACACGTCACCTTCGTCGATCATCTTCATCAGCCGCGAGCGCGAAAGTGCGGCTTGCTCTGGCACTGCGGCCGCAAGCGCCTTATCAAGGCGCGAAGGTGCGTCTTCGCCGATCACCACCACCCATTGCCCCGCGGGGGTATCTTCGTCATCAAAAGGGCCCGCCATGACCGATACTCCTCAAGAGCCAGAGCTGCCGCCCTCGCTGCGCTTTCTGAAAGCCTTGGTGATCGTGTTGATGATCACCATGATTGTCGGTGTCATAACGGTGGTCGGCCTGCTTGTCACCCGCATGCCGAATGGAAATGCAATGGCTTTGCCCCCTGACATCACCCTGCCCCAAGGCAAGGTCGCGCAAGCGGTCACCATGGGCAAGGGTTGGGTCGGCGTGGTAACCGATGACAACCATTTTTTGATCTATGACAGCGCCGGCGCTCTGGTGCAGGACATGCCGCTGTCGCTGCCTGAAACGGCCCCATAAACAAAGTTTATTGACCAAGCCGGAAAGAAGGCGTCATCTGTTCGAATTGATTGTCAGTCGTTGACCAGTTTGGAATCCCACGAGTTGCCCTTTCGTGAAAGCGCCACGACCGAAATAGCCCGTCAACTCGCGCAACTTGAACGTATGTTTCCGGTGCGTCTGATCACCAGTGCGATTGCCTTTGGGCTGATGGCCATCTTTCTGTCACCGCTGGTCTGTACGATAGCCTTTCTGATTGATGTGTTTGGGGAATACATCAGCTTCAAGCTGATGGATCAGCTTGACCCCAAACGGCAGACCCGTCGCTATATGTCGGTTTTGGCCTGCGTTGTGATCTCCGAACTGGCTTTTTGCATCCCCACAATCATGATTTGGCAGCTTGATGCGGTTTATAGCAAAGCGCTTGCGGTCGGTCTGCTCTGCACCACCACCTTTCAGATCGCGAATGTCCGATCCCTACACCTGCCCTTTGGCGTCGCGGCGCTGAGTGCGGCTGTGGGCGTGGCGCTGATGGGCAATGCGTTTTACTGGCTGCGGCTGGGCGATGTGACCGGACTTGCGCTGTCCACCACAGGCGTGATTGGCGCCTCGGTCTATTTCGCGTCGGCGATGCTCTCCAGCCACAAGCTGCACCGGGAATTGAACCTGCGCGGCGAGGCGGCGCAGGCGGCAAGTCTGGCCAAAGGGCAATTCATTGCCCAGATCAGTCACGAGCTGCGCACCCCCCTTAATGCCATCATCGGCATGGGGTCGGCCGAACTTGCACAGGCGAACAACCAGATGACGGCGGATCGGATGGACGTGCTTGTCAGTTCAGCCAAGGGTCTGGCCGCCATTCTGGATGATATCCTCGATATATCGGCATTGGACGGCAAAGGCCTGACCATCCGACCGCAACCTGTTGATCCGGTGGCCGAGTTGGCACAGACGCTGGCCTTGTTCCGCCCGCAGTTCGAGGCCGCGGGCCTGACGCTAGGCTTTCAGGCATCGCCGAATTTGCCACGGTTCGTGATGGTCGACGCGGCACGCTTGCGTCAATGCCTGTCGAACCTTTTGTCGAATGCGCTGAAGTTCACCACCGCAGGTCAGGTCAGCGTCAAGGCCTCGATGCGCGGCGAGCTGCTGGAGATCGACGTGCAAGATACCGGGTCCGGCATCTCTGCCGAACAGTCAACCCAACTGTTTGGATATTTTCAACGCGGCAGCTCAGCCCAATCGGGCACCGGCCTTGGTCTTGCGATCAGCCGTGGACTGGCCCGCCAGATGGGGGGCGATCTGAACCTGATCGCGCAAGCGAAGGGCGCACATTTTCGTCTCGTGGTCCAAGCCGGCGCTGTGCCTGAGGCGCAGGCCGCCGTCCGTCCTGCGAAATCAGATCCAATCAGCTTTGCGTTGCAAAACGTGCTGGTCGTTGACGACATCGCCACCAATCGGCTGGTCGCCAGCACCTACTTGCTTCAGTTCGGCCTCAGTCCCGTCGAAGCGTCAAGTGGTCATGAAGCCCTGAATGCAATCAAGACGGCACCACCCGATCTGATCCTGCTCGACATGAACATGCCCGAGATGAATGGCCTGGAATGTTTTCATCAGATCCGCCGACTGACGCCCGTACCCATTCCCGTCATTGCGATGACCGCCAACACGACCAACGTGCACCGGCAGGCCTATTTCGCAGAAGGGCTGAACGGCTTTCTGGCCAAACCGCTGACACTTGAAAGCGTTCGGGATGCGCTTGCACCGTTTTTGCAGCTCGGCTGATCGCGCCCGTTGCCGCGCGCGATATGATGTCGGGCGACGTCGATTTGAGAAAAGGAGACCACGATGATCGGTGATCTTGGGGCGCGAGATGCCACGGAACTGGCGCAATGGGTGGCCTCGGGCGAGGTCAGCGCCAGCGAGCTGCTGGAGGCAGCCCTTGGCGCCGTCGCAGCACGCAACCCTGCGCTGAACGCTGTGGTGCTGGTGCAGGAACAAACCGCGCGGGCGGCGATTGCAGCTGGCCTGCCGCGCGGACCGTTTCGCGGCGTGCCATTCCTGCTCAAGGATCTGGGTTGCGAGGCGGTCGATTTTCCCA
>JAHEBX010000127.1 GCA_024642045.1 Pseudorhodobacter sp.
CTTCGACAGCTCAGGGCGCAGGCCTGCCTCCTCGACCGTTTGCTTGATCAGGCGGGCGACGTGCTTGTCCGACAGGCGGTCCGCTGTGGCCTTCAGCCCATTGCGGGAAACCGCAGTGAAAATCGGCCCGAAGTCGATGCGGGCGTAGTGCAACCATTGCGTCAACGCATGAACCGGGCAGGTCTGGTCACTGCTGCCGCGCCCAATCTCTACCTCGCGCCATCCTGTCTTGCCGCGCAGGGTGATCAGGATGCCTTCGTCCAGGACTTCAACCCAGCCGCCGCTATCGGGCGTGTCGTCTTTGCCATGGTCGAGGCTGACGATCTCCGACCTGCGCAACCCGCCTGCAAAGCCGATCAGCAGCATCGCCCGATCGCGAAGGCCCCGCAGGTCGTGGGGCAGGGTGGCCAGCATGTCGCGCAGGTCCTCAGGCAGGATCGCCTCCTTCTGCACCGGCGGGCGGGCGTGTTTGCGGCGGATGCCTGCCAGAACGGTGGCGATATGGCGGTCCTTGCGGTCCAGCCGGTCGCCCCGCTGCGCATAACCCCAGACGAGGCCGGACAGCCGCCGTTCAATGGAAGAAACCAAAAGGGCAGGGGCCTTGCCCTGCGGTGCGGCCAGATCGGCGATGTAAAGACCGAGCAGCTGTGGCGAAGCGGGCAGGGGATCGGCCCCACGCATCCGGCACCAGCGGGCGAAATGGGCCCAATCTTTGGCGTAGGCTTTGAGAGTGTTTTCAGAGGCTGCGGCCCTTGCATAGTCGCGCGCGGCCTCAATCAGACTGTCCAGCGCGCCTGAGCCTGCAACATGGGCGGGCAGGGAGGGCGTCCTGCCATCGCCCACGTCCCCTTCATGGGGATCAGGGCGTTCCGGCAGCGCGATGGGCGGTTTCTGGGGTGTTCTGGTCATGCTTCTGAGCATATCTTCTTTGCGTCGGATAATGCAAACATATCGCGACCTTGAGGAAATTCTTGCCGAACGTGGGGTTAAAGTTGACCACACGACCCTCAACCGCTGGGTTGTTAAGTAAGCGCCCGAGCCCCACGGCAAGCCTCCCGCAAACTCAGTTGCAGGACGGCATGCCCGAAGTCACATCAAGCCGAAACCACGGGGCTGGCGCACCGCTTACGAAGAACCTCTGTCGGTCCGCACCGCTGCCGCGCGCGCGAAGGCCCGCTGCGAGACACTGAACACCTATCTCGCGAACAACATGGAATCCCTTGTCGACTATGGTCGCCGCTATCGTAACTGGCTGCCCCTCTCGTCATCTCGTGCCGAAGGATCAGTCGATGACATTGCCAATGTCCGCATGGGAAAGCGCAGAAGGATGAGGTGGTTGCCAAAGGGTGATCACCGCGTTGCCGTCACAAGGGCAGCTGTTCTCGACGGTCGGCTGAACGTTTCAAACAGAAATCGCGCCACATGACCCCCATGTTTTGTCCACTCCCTCCAACGCGTGCCGTCTCGGATTTAAGAGCAGCGCGACAACTGCAAACAAAACCGCCCAAGGTGATGGGCGCCACCACAGGCTTCCATGGCGACAACACAAGGCGCAGATCGCGAAAGAAGCTCCAAAAGCCGAAAACGTTGAACACGTTTGTGCATGACAACCGCGCCGGTGCAGTCGACGCCCTCCAAGCTGCAGATCGTCTTGCCCAAGTCAATTCCAAGAACCGCGATATCCATCGGAATACTCCTTCCTGTCCTACCGATATTCGCAACTATAGCTGCGATTGGGTGGGAAGGTAGTTCATCCCATCAGGTCAAAGGCCATCGCGGAAATCTTGCACGCCCACCAGAACCTTGTGGCCCATCTGCGGGAAGGCTGGCGGATCTCAACGCGTCATTTATAAGATGACGCGTTACTTTTGAAATGTGAGCGGCAAAAATCAGGCGGAGGGTGCACCGACTTCGGCCTACCGCAAAATTGTCAAGATCTACACTTCAGTATACCTGATTGTTTTAATTCAGAATCTTCTCGCTCATCTGGCCGAGAGAAGTCTACTTTAGCAGCCCCTACTTGCGCGGGGCTCGACTTGGCCGAAAGCACTTGAAGTGCCGTCGAAAAGATTCAGTTGCAGAGAGGGCTACGACCTGTCTAAAACGAGAGTCGGGGGCCTTGATTTCAATCGGGCAGTGTTTTCTAAGCCAGTTGGGCTTTGAGATCTTTTGGGGGTATTTTATGTGCATGCCTAATCAATTTGTTTGCAAAGTTCTTACTTCACATGCCCTGCTGTTAGTACTTATACTTCGGAAAATGCGTTTGCCTTCTATGTTGTTGGCATTCATGTTCTCATTGCCAAACTTTGCACAAGCCACTGAGTATAAAGAATTTTGGTACGCGGCTTACAATTACACCAGTGCTCATGACGAAGATCCCGCAGTTGTTTGCAAAACGATTAATGTCTCGACAGCGTCTACTCTTTACTACAATGGAGCGAAGTTTGACCCAACTATTTCGGGACTTAGGCCTAATAATTCAGGCACATTTACTTGTAAGGATACTGATTTTCCTCAGAGCGCCCTTCATGCCATAGATATTATTAAGCGTTGCGTAACTGTTGATGCTTCCGGGAACGCAACTGCGAATTCTCCCAACATGTGCGAGCCAGAACCCAGTTTTACCTGCAATACAGTCGGAAACCCTGTCAATGTTGGAAGTCTTGCGAAGGAAGAGCACGCCGTCGACTGGGTTTCGCCGCGAGAGCCTCGTTTTGCACTTGAGCGATTTTATAATTCAAATGCAGACGGGTACAGCACCATTGGTTATCCCGCGTATTACACTGGTTTGATGACAAACGGGGGGGTCTGGAAGAATGGTTTCGACTCTTTCATCATTCAGAGCCCAACGCTGTATCGACCGGCTGATGGCCGGATTATTCCCCTGCCGACATTAAACTCGGCCACTGCATCTAAAGGTGGGTTACCCTTCAAGTATTCCAGACCGGTCAGTACTCAGCCCTATTATTGGGTTGAAGACGGGACGGGGAAACGGCAAAAATTCCAACAGTATCCTGGCAGGACTATGTTGGCGCTTGTTCAAATTGTTTGGCCAGATGGCTACTCAATTGTAATCGATCGCAATCCGACAAGTTTTGCGATCACGGCAGTGAGTGACAACAAAGGCAACCGTGCCCTCTTTACGTCATCGGGCGCGGTCACCAACAATGCTGTCAACACTTTTGCCACCAAGATTGAGGTCGATACCAATTATAATGGCACGACTTTTGTGCCAAGGGTGTCGCTTCAGTACACCTACCAAGACAATATCGTGGTTCCGGGCTTCCCGACTCTTGCAAGTGTTTCACGCAACAACATCGAGCAAAGCACGAGCGAGACCATTGCGTCCTATGGGTATTTTGACACAACTAAATACTTTCCGCCTCTTTTGGTCAGCGTCTCGACTGGCGCGCGCTCGTCACAATTTTCTTACAGAGTCTATGGTGATGCCGCTGCTTCAACCTCTGGGCCCACCTCGGGTTGGTCGTTCGGTGTCGGAAAAGCCACCTCTACGTCACGTGCCGGCGGTGTGGGGGCTTATTCTTTAGGGACTGGCCAGCAGACCTCGAGTGCCAAGGAGACAAAAACAATTAACCCGCTCGGGTTGCCAACAACTTACTCTTTCGAGAAGGTTGATGGCAACTGGATGCCGACAAAGGTTGAAGGTGCCGCTGCTGCGGGGTGCTTGTCGACAGTCAGCACCCTCAACTATATGCCAAACACGGGTGCTCCACTGGGATTCGTCTATTCGCGCACTGAGCGCAACGGCTCGGTGACCAACTATACGCGTGACGCCCGCGGACTGGTTCTGACTAAAACTGAAGATGCGGGCGGGGTTTCTCCGCGTGTGACAAGCTATACATGGCATGCCTCTTTACGGTTGCCGCTCACGCGGACGAGCTCTGGCCTGTTGGAGACTTTTGTCTATACACCAGAAGGTCTTCTGACGAGCTATAGCCAAAAGGATACAAAGATTGGCAGCCCTACAAACGGGCAGTTGCGGACCTGGACCTATACCTACTCGACACTCACGAGCGGATTAAAGGTTCTGGCTGCGGTCGACGGTCCTGGGCTTGTTGCGGACGGCGTCACTGATGTGACCAATTACACATACACGGCCTTGGGCGAACTGGTATCAGTCACTGACCCGAATGGTTTGGTTACAACTGTTCTTGCACGCAATGCTCAGGGCAAGCCGACCCAAGTCGAGGCGCCAAACAAATACGTTTGGACCTTCACTTATGATCAGCTGGGTCGGGTGTTGACCTCCGGCTATGCCGGGCCGGGGCTTACGCCTTTGCTCAGCACCTATGTCTATGACGTCGATGGTAAATTGACGTCGATGACGAACACGCTCGGCAAGACCTGGGCCTTCACATACGACGGCGCTGAAAGGCTGCTTCAGGTTTCCGCGCCAAACACTGATATAGCCAGCTTCACCTATGATGCCGACGACAATCTCACGCGCACAGAATATCGCAAAGGCACCGGAGCCGTTGCATTCTGGGAGCAAACGCAGTTTGACGCGCTCAGCCGTGTTTTGAAAACCATCGGTGCTCAAGGTCAGGAATGGAACTACAGCCACGACAAGGAAGACAATCCTGTCTCGGAAACCGACCCCCAAAGCAATGTCACAAACAGGGGTTTTGATCAACTCAACCGCCTTACTAGCATTGTTGACCGGCAGAACTTCACGACCACCAAGGCCTATGACGCACAGGATCAACTAACCCAATATACCGATCCGCGCGCCATCAGCACAACCTTTGTCTACAATGGCTTCGGCGATGTGGTCTCAGAAACCAGCGCCGACCGAGGTACAACTTCCTATGCCTACGATCGGCGCGGCCTTGTCACCACGCGCACCGATGCGCGCGGTGTGGTGGTCAACTACGGCTATGACCATGGCAGCAGGTTGAAGCTGATCGATTATCCTGCAGGCGGCATCGCTGATATTGCGTTCACCTACGATCAAGCTTTGTTCGGAGGGGCCGCTGATTCAAACAAAGGGGCAACGGCTCAAATCGTTGATAGTGCCGTTACAACGGTGTTCCAACGCACTGGAACCAATGCGCGCCTGGTTACGGCCGCGAAATCAACCTATCCGAATAGCCGCATCTATACGGTCACCGAAGAAACGAACTATGAAGGCGATCTCGCTTACGTGACGTACCCTTCTGGCCGCAAGATCAGCTATACTGGCGGTAATGCGGGCGAGATCACCGTCATTAAACAGATAAATGCCGGTGTCACGACCAATATTGCGACCGCGATCACTTACTTGCCGAACGGGCCGCTGGCGACGATGACCTTCGCGGACGGCTATAAGCAGACCCGCACCTACGACAGCAGCTACCGCCTGAGCGGGATTAACGACAGCCTGAGCACCACCAAACTACGCCAAACTTCCTATGGTTATGAGGCTCGCGACAACCTCACGACTATCAACGACGCGTTGGTGCCTGCGAATTCGGAAACCTACAGCTATACGCCGCGCGAGAGCCTTGCCTCCGCTAGCGGCCCCTATGGTCAGATGACGTTCACCTATGACGGCGTTGGTAACCGCGTGAGCTATGCGGTCAACCCCGGCACCGGGCTTTTGACTGACACCTACAGCTATCCCGCCGCCTCCAACCGCCTGAGCACAATTACGCTCGGGGCAGGGGGCAACCGTGCCTTCACCTATGACGCGGCGGGCAATGTCACTTATGATAACCGCACCGGCGGCGGCTATGGCTACACTTATGATGCTGCGGGCCGCATGGCGACCTTTTCGATCAATGGCATCCTGCAGGCTGAGTATAAATACGATTTCGCTGGCCGTCAGGTGATCCGCAAGCTGACCCAGCAGGGCGTTACTATCCATTCGGTGTTCGACAGCCAAGGCAACCGGATTGCCGAATATAACGAGGCCACCGGCGCGCTGATCCGGGAATACGTCTGGCTTGATGGCGCGCCCATTGCGGTGATCGAGGCCGGGGTGACCTATTACATCCGAACCGACCATATCGGACGGCCCGTGTTTGCGACCAACGCGGCTGGGGCCAAGGTCTGGACGGCGACTTACCTGCCCTTTGGCGGGCTGCGGACTAGCACCGGCCTGCCCATCGACCTGCGCTTTCCCGGCCAGTGGTTCCAATCCGAGAGCGGCTTGCACCAGAACTGGATGCGCGATTACGACCCGACGACGGGGCGGTATATCCAAGTCGACCCGCTGGGCCTGATCGACGGCGCGAGTGTTTATGGGTATGCCGGCCAGAACCCGATAGCCAATGCCGATCCAACTGGTCAATGCTTTTGGGACGGATGTCTTGGCGAGGCCATGCTCAGTGGAGCAGCAATTGGCGCCGGCGTCGATATATTGGCACAGCTTTATGCGCAGGATGGAAATTTTTACTGCATTGACTGGTGGGAAGTTGGAAGGGAAGCTGCTTTTGGCGCGGCAATTGGAGCGGCTGCCGAGACTTATAATGCATTTAAGGCCGCGCAATGGGCAGAAGAGGGATTTCAAGCATTTAGAGCGGCTGCGGCACAAGCGGCAGCCCGTCGTGCATCGTGGCAGTCTTCCGAAGCGGCTTTAAACGCGTTGACAGGCGGAGCAAAGGCGACGTTCAATACTCCTTATGGAATAAGATTTGTTGATTCCCTGAGCAACGGTGTTGCACATGAAGCAAAGACGGGCTTTACAAGCTTGACAAAGTTTGTGAAGAGGCAAATCGCTAAAGACGCGGCGCTTGTGTCCAGTCGTCGAGTAAATTCTGTAAGCTGGCATTTTTACAAAAGTGCCATCACTGGGCAAGGAGGATACACGCGAGAACTTTATGAAGCCCTATACAATGCTGGCATCGCAGTCGTAACGCACTTTTAAGGAATTTGAATGTCGTATGATCCAATAATCTTGCCGACGAACGTCAATTTCCGGGACATGAAAAAATCGGAGCTCAAGAATTATAGCGACTGGTTTCTTAATGAAAAACCTTCTCGCTTGGATATTCTTTTGTCTGATGTTCACGAGACAAAAGGATTTCACGACTGGAAGATGGATAAATCCCCTGAATCCTTAAAGCGTTTGGGGGAGTGGTTCGCGGGAAAAGTTGCCAGAAAATCGCGAACGAACGAAGATGAATCAAGTACCAAACTTCAGAATGATTTTGATGACCAAAATTTACCCTTGGATTTCTTTACCCTATCGAGGGCATTTGACGTCGGCATGTATCTGGGCGAAGTCATGATTTCAACATTTCCATTTGCGAGATGGAGCCAACGCCTGAAGCCCAAAAATGAATTTGACTATGGTAAGATGGTGATTGTCGGTAAAAATGAAAAGATGAGCATGAATCCAACGCACATTGCGACGATGATCGCCTATGGGCTTACGGATGGCACTGATAGCTCCGATGAGCTGTTTCGTATGGTTGATATATGGGGGGAGCTCTTAAATAGCTCAATGAGCGAGCTGGAGGACTGGGTTCCACACCGCCGTTCTTAACGCCGTGAGTTCTCTCGCTAATCCTTAACAATTTCTAAATTTCCGCGCCATGACCTATTGATTTTTAATACCTTATCCTCATGAAGCACTGATCGACATTAAATCAATGGCGGCTTGCATGTTGCGCGAAAATGCAACTTCGCCGGTCGTCAGGTGATCCGCAAGCTAAACCAGCAGGGCGTCACCATCCATTCGGTGTTCGACAGCCAAGGCAACCGGATTGCCGAATATAACGAGGCCACCGGCGCGCTGATCCGGGAATACGTCTGGCTTGATGGCGCGCCCATTGCGGTGATCGAGGCCGGGGTGACCTATTACATCCGAACCGACCATATCGGACGGCCCGTGTTTGCGACCAACGCGGCTGGGGCCAAGGTCTGGACGGCGACTTACCTGCCCTTTGGCGGGCTGCGGACTAGCACCGGCCTGCCCATCGACCTGCGCTTTCCCGGCCAGTGGTTCCAATCCGAGAGCGGCTTGCACCAGAACTGGATGCGGGATTACGATCCGACGACGGGGAGGTATCTGCAGGCCGACCCGCTGGGGTTGATCGATGGGGCCAGTATTTATGGGTATGTAGGGCAGAACCCGGGGAGGTATGTGGACCCGAGGGGGGAGGAAAAACGGCCCTATTCGCTCCCACCCGATCCGTCCTCGCTCGGTCCAGACTGGCAACCGGTGCCGACATCGCGTGGTGGAAATCAGTATAAGTGCAGTTGTTCCGACGAGACTCTAAGGTTTGATGCCTTCAATGCAGGAGGCAATCCGTCACCCCACTGGCACTTCTATCCTGATGGTTCCAATCTTGGAAAGAAAGGACAATACTCGACACCGGAAAACGGCCCGCACTTGCCTCCAGGTACAACAATAATGATCGAAAATTGCGACCCAAGAAATGGCGGAGGTGGTATTGGTCTCTTTGTTCTTCCCGGTGCGCTAATTCAACCGCGTCATCGTATCAACGACGGCGTAAATGACGGGCTGATACTTCAGTAAACCTTGGTTCTGTGACTCATTTATGAAAGGCTACTATGAGATATTTGACGCTTGATTGGCCTGACGCACTTTCGTTTTTTGATGGTGTTATAGGTCTACATGATTCGGAAGTAATTGATGTCAAAATTGATCGAGAATCGAAGCTGGGCTATATAATTTTGATCAATGTTCTTGACTATTCAATTGAGCAGGGTTTTCGAGTCAAGTTCGATCGAATTATCATTGAGATGGCTGATGTTTCGACCGATCATGATGAGGTTGCTTCTGTACTAGTGGGGTACGATCTGGTAGACGCAGAACTCAAAGATGGGTCCCTTTGGATGAGCACAATGGTGGGGAGTGTTCTGTTTCGTTTCAAGACAATCAGATTCCTTCTGCCTGACTGATCATCTGCTTAGGAAAGAATTGACGCTTCTGAATACTTATATAGACGCGTGGGAATCTGCACAGGTTAGGCCGCTAATGCGATTAGCCTCAGAGAGGTTTTAATTTTCAACGCCTGATGCCGGTGTCGGTTGTTGTAGAAGTTGATCAAGTCGCGCGTCCAATCTTCGCGACGAACTCGGCGGCGGCAATGGTCTGGTCGGCGGTCTACACGCCGTTTGGCGGGGTCCATGCTTCGGTAATCCCCCCCGAAAATAAGGGCCTGCGGAAGTAGACGTTCCCTTTAGGATGGATGAGACTGGGAGCAGGTAGCCCTAAGCGTCGACACCTAACGAATATCGACACTTACTCGCGTCACCTGTTCCCCTTCCCGAACCCCCTGTGGAGTACTCACCCTCCGCGCCCGTAGTCCTTCGGCCATTGTGCCTACTCGGAGTGACCCATATTGTGCAGATTGCGTAACAAGCCCGTCCAACATTCCAAGGGACACACCAAACCGCACCAAGCTCGCTGCCAAGGTTGGAAACCGCTCTCCCGGTTGATGTTCCGCAAGCGCTGCATCCCTTTTGGCCACCATGCGTTTTGCGTCAATTGGCAGCAGCGCAAGTGTCTGCTCTGGAGAAAGATAGATATCAATTAATCCTTCAACATCCTGAACGTGAACGGTCCAATCCCGCCCCGCCTCAGTTATGGTGAACGCATCCCCATTTAGCCGTGGCCGACCTTCGGCAATCCCCGTCATCGCATCTGCCACTTGTCCTCGAAGCCTTTCATAAACAGCCGCTCGCGCCGCCGCCGCCTCCAGCTGACCAGTTAGCTTTGACATTACGCGTGCATTTGCAAATGCCTTCTGTTGCAATGCGATGATCAGAGAGGCCAATATCAAAAGTGACAGAAGGGTAGTAAGAAGAATGAATCCTCGCTTAAGCTCCCGCGG
>JAHEBX010000128.1 GCA_024642045.1 Pseudorhodobacter sp.
GCGTTCAGCGTGGTGGTTTTACCCGAACCCGTACCGCCGGACACGATGACGTTCAGACGACACGACACAGCGGCCTGAAGATACAGCGCCATCTCTTCGGTAAAGGCGCCGAATTTCACCAGATCGGGGATGCCCAGCTTTTCCTTCTTGAATTTACGAATCGAAACGAGGCTGCCATCGACGGCAACCGGCGGCACCATACAGTTGAAACGCGAGCCATCCTGCAAACGGGCGTCACAATAGGGGTTACTTTCGTCGACGCGGCGGCCCACGGCGGACACGATCTTGTCGATGATCCGCAGCAGGTGGCGTTCGTCCTTGAAGGTGATGTCGGTCAGCGTCAGCTTGCCCGCGCGTTCGACAAACACGCGTTTGGGGCCGTTCACAAGAATATCGTTGACGGTTTCGTCTTTCAGCAAAGGCTCCAGCGGGCCAAGTCCCATGACCTCGTCATACAACTCTTGGTTCAGCGCCGAGCGATCCTCGCGCGTCAGGGTCACCGACAGCTCTGTCAGCGCTTCCGCGGCGATGTCGGCGATCTCGCCTTTCAGTTCGGCCTCTGAGGCCGTTTCAAGGGCGGCAAGGTTCAGGTTTTCCAGCAGGCGCTTGTGCAATTCCTGCTTGAGATAGCCCATGCGTTCCTTGCGCTTCTTTTCCTTGTCCATCGCGGCGGCCTCGGCCGGAGGGCGGGCTTGCGGTGCCGCAGGCATCGGGCGTGCGGCCGAGGTCGCCTTGGGCGCTGGGGCACTTTCAGCGCGCGCGGCGGCTGCCGCGGCGACGGCGGGATGTGCGCCGCCCGCAGTCTCTGGTTTCTTAAAGCGTGAGAACATGGTAACCCCCGATTAACTCTGAGCCTCAGCTCTTGCCGGTTTCCGCGGCTTTGTTCATATCAAACAATGACTTGGCTAGCTTTTGGATCTCTTTGCGCAAAGGGTTCTTTGCGGCGTTTTCCGAAAGTGGCAGGCCATGGTCGTTGGCTTGGGTGATCTGGGCGCCGCCATCAGGCAGTTGCACCTCGATCGAGATATCAAGGCTTTCGGCCATCCGCTTGACCCGGGATTTGGCCGAAAGATCGGTGAATTTCGGAGCCTTGTTCAGCACATAGCGCAGCTTTTCATGCGGCAGGCCTTCGGCCTTGAGCGCGCGCACCAGTCGCAGCACGTTCTGTGCCGAGCGAAGGTCCAACTCCATCAGTGCGAAATAGACATGCGCGCGGCTGAGCACGGTTTCGGTCCAGGCGACGATGGTTTTTGGCATGTCGATGATGACAAAGTCGAAATTCGTCCGCGCCATGTCGATCAGATGCGCGATGTCGTCCGGACTGGCGATGTCGAGCGGCAGCATGTCAGACGGCGCCGTCAGCACATGCAGCTTGTCGTTAAAGGTCAACATCGCCGCGAGCATTGCATCGCTATCGGCACTGGTCGCATCGGACAACAGATCAAACACCGCCTCTTTGCGCGGCAGGTCCAGATAGGTCGCGACCGACCCATATTGGAAATCAAGATCGATCAGGCAGACGCGCGCTGCGTCGGTTTTTGCCATCGTGGCGAGTTCCCACGCGAGGTTGACCGCGAAATTCGACGCTCCACAGCCACCCGCAAGCGCATGCACGGGCAGCACCACACCATCCCGATCGCCCTTGCTTTTGAAGCTGGGGGAAGGTTGAGCAGCGGGGGCAGGGGGCTCGGGTGCGACGGTGGTGGCCGCGGCAGGGGCTGGCGCCACCGCCGCAACAGGTGCAGACAGCCGTTCGATCGCTTCATGCAAAGCGCCGTCGGGCAGAGGGTAGGGAACGAAATCCTCGGCCCCCAACCGCAGCAGCTGGTGCAACGCCACGGGGCCAACCTGATCGGCAATCAGGATCACTTTGATCGATTTGGACTTTGCCGTCCGGATGATCTCCGAGATCAGCGTCATGTCCGCCTCGTCTTCGGCATTCACCGCGATGGCGACAAACCGCAGGCTTTTGGCCTCGGGCTGTTCAAAAAAGATCAACGCATCGTGGAAATTCAGATCCCCCCAGCTTTCGCCAAGTTCATTTTCCATATCGTCGATAAGCATTTCAAAGTTCTGCACGTCGCGCGAAATCGTGCAGGCAACGATTGGCGCCGGATCCGGCTGAAGGGTCGCAACACTTGTCATCGTCTCATCGTCCTTATCTAGACTTCCCACCACTGACCCTGCACCAATTGCGGCAGAACGGGGTCAATCCGGAACACATGCGCAGACTCACTTCGGCGCAATAGTCCCCTTGGAAGCAAAGATGCAGGAGGATGGTGGCGAGATTGGGGCTAAAACCGCGTCAATCTTTGATATTTGCAGCGCGTGGCGCATCTTAGGAAACGAAAAGGCCCGCCTTTTGGGCGGGCCTTGGTCGATTGCGGCTGCGCCGCTTATGGCGCTGACGGTGTAACCTGCGAGGACACGGCGGTGTTGTCAGGATGCACGCGGGTGGCGCCCTCGATATATTCGCGCATCACAACCGCGGCATATTTTCCGTTCAACAAGGCGCTGCGGCCATGTTTGACCCATCCCGAAACCTCGGTCACGGTGCGACGGTTCCGCTCTTCGGGACCAGAGGTCTGGATCACCGGGCGGGTTTTACCAAAGGAAGCGACGGCCTCGAGCCGCGCCGTGCCGATGCCTTGGCTGCTCAGGAAAGCCACGGCCGCACGAGCACGACGCAGGCCCAACGCCTTGTTATAGGCCGCAGAGCCCACCAGATCGGTATGCCCGTAAACGCGGAAGCGCACTTCGGGGAACTGACGGATCCACGCGGCCTGTCTGACCAGGATCGCCTGTGCCTCGGGCGTCAACTGCGACGAGTTGAACGGGAAGGTGATGGTGCTGGGCACTTCTTGTGCAAAGCGACGTGCCAGCGCGATGGTGTAATCGCCTTCGTTGGTCATGGCTTGCGTGTTGATCATGGTCGGGTTGCCGAAGCCACCTTCATCAACCTCGCCACCCGCCGGACGGTTGAACATGTCCGCCGAGCAGCCTGAGAGTCCGGCAATCATCACGGCGAGGAGGGGGAGTTTGCGCATCAGCATCATATCACTCCATCACATAGCCGTAAGAGCCGCTGAAGTCTTGCCGAGCAACCTCGCCAACAGCGCCTTTTTGGGCCCGCGCAACCTTGCCATTCAGGAAAAGATCACGCTCGGAAGGGATTTTGACGCGGTCGGTTGGCAAGGCCAGCGCCTCGCCGCGGGTCGGGGTGACCAGATGCGGCGTGACGATGATCACAAGCTCGGACTGCTTGCGCGCATAGTCGGTCGAGCGGAACAATGCCCCCAGAATCGGAATGTCGCCCATCCATGGCACTTGCCCGATCAAATCGGTGAAGTCGTCTTGCAACAGACCCGCGATGGCAAAACTTTCACCGTCGCGCATTTCGACCGTGGTCGAGGTTTCGCGGCGTTTGAACGCGTTTACGGTGACCCCCGAGGTGGTCAGCGAGGTCGAAGGGTCGATCGAAGAAACGGCTGCGTTGATGGTCAGGTTGATCAGATCACCATCGACCACAACGGGGGTGAAGTTCAGCTCGACACCAAAGGGCTTGTATTCGACGCTGACCGCACCCGAGCTTTGAGTCACGGGGATCGGGTATTCACCCCCCGCCAGGAACTTGGCCTCCTGGCCCGAAAGGGCCGTGAGATTGGGTTCGGCAAGAGTGCGAACAAAGCCTTTGGATTCAAGTGCTTCAAGCAGAACGCCGAACTCCAGCCCGCCAACACCGCCGCCAACAAGGAAGCGGCCCTGCGCGTCGTTCGCAGTGGTCACGTTCGCGCTGCCGCCGCCATTGAGCAAGTTGTTTACATTCGAAGTGCTTGCAAGCTGTCCAGTGCCGCCGACAAGGCCTCTGTTGGTGCCGCCCGAAACGGCCAGCGAGGCCGACAGGTTCTTTGACACCGAACGTTGCATCTCGGCAAAGCGGACCTTGAGCATCACCTGCTGGGTTCCGCCGACGCTCATCAGATTGGACACGCGATCAGGCGCATACCGGCCCGCCAGATCAAGCGCGCGATCAAGTTTGGAACTGGAAGAGACGGTGCCCGACAGCACAATGCCATCGTTTGCGGTGCGCACTTCGATCTTTTCGCCAGGAAGGATCTGTTGCAACCGCTCTTTGAATTCGGCGATGTCCGGGGTGACATGGACATCGACGTTCGAGATCAGCTTGCCGTCCTGGCCCAGCAGAGTCATCGTCGTGCGTCCCGGAGTCTTGCCCAGAACGTAAATCGATTTATCCGACAGGGTCGAAATATCGGCGATCCCGGGATTTGCGATTGAAAGTTCGGCAAAGGGCGTGTCGCTTTCGACCACCACGGCGCGGTTCATCGGCACTTGCAAGGGCTGCGAAACAGAGCCTTGCATCACGCGCAGCGTTTGCGCCTGAACCGGAGAAAGTGACGTCGTTGCAAGGGCGAACCCCAAGCAGCCAAGCGCCATATACTGTCGCATATTCATGTGACCTGCCCTTTCGATCACGCCTCTGGTCGGGTCTTTTTGCGCCCAATCCAAAACCGAAGATGACGTAAGTGGGGATTCTTTGCAAGAATCAATTGCCTACACGGCGCTCTGCCTGTGGATAACGTGCAACAGATTTCTAGCAGTTGGAAAAAAATCAAGCGCGACCACACGATGTTGTGGTCGCGCTTGGCTATTATTGTTCCTTAGTTGGTGCAGGGGATCGGCGTTTCGATCACGTCTGCGCCTTTGCGGGTCTTGATGGTGCAGGTTTTCTCGGCAACCGGGGCCAAGGGCAGCGCCGCAGGTGCCGCCGCCACAATCCCCAACATGCCTGCCGTGGTGACATCGACTTTGCCTGTCTCAACGGTATCGCCGTGACCCACCAGTGACATCACCAGATTGCCCGTCGCTTGGGCCTGCACAAGGCGGCCGACCTGCTCGGGGCTGACGGCAACGGTCACCGTCCGGTTCTGGATTTCACCATTGGTTTGCTTGGCTTTCGCGTCATGATCCAAAGCGATGATCTTGAGCTGGTTTTCGATCAGGCGGGTCATCTCGCCATCGACGCCGTTGACCGAACCGGTCCAATAGACGTCAACGCGGTCGCCGGGCTGCAGGAAGTCAGCGGCTTTCACCTGAATGGCAAAGGCACGTTCTCCCATCGCAAGCGATCCATTCAGCCCGATCTGCTCGCCCTGCGCCGTAACCTTTACAGCCAGAATGGGTTCGAACTTTTCCATCTGGCGCTGGACATAGCGGACAGCTTTGCTGTCGGGGCTAAAGAGGTCTTCCTTTTTGAAAAAGACGCCGTCGGGCAGGGCGTTCTTGGCCCAGTAGATCGGCTGAACATCCTCGGGCTTGAGCACATCGCCGTAGTCCTTGGGCTTGTTCACCACATAGACCTCAACAAGCCCGCCGGTCTTGGCACGAATGGCGGCCTCTTGTTGCACCGCAGCCTGGTTTTTGTTGATGAAGCCTTGCGCAACATAAACTGCGGCCCCCGCCAAAGCGAGACCCACAGCAAGCACGAGGCCAAAGATCATACGCATGTTTTACCCTTTCCCACAACGCCCGCCGCTGATCCGGGCCGTTTCGTATCAGCGGTTTTCATAGCCCACAGGGCTGTGTCGAATATCGTCAGCAATCTTCTGCGTCGAACTTTCGGTCGAAAACGCAATCGGGTTCAGGACGACCATGCCCAGTCCAATGACCACGGCGGTCAGAACGACCCAGTCAACAGTGACAGCGCCATCTTCGTCGCGCAGAAAATCTTTAAGCATCTGGTGCATTATCGTCCCCTTTTCTAAGGTCCGCGGCAGTCATGGTGCTACGGGTTCAACTGCCGGTTCCGGCGCATATCAGGAGTGAAGGAATCTGGTTTCAGGTCCAGGTCTTCGAGGGGCATGGCGCGTCGGATCGAGGCGCCACGTCCCGGTGATTGAGAAAACCGATTACTGGTTTTCGTAGCCCGAAGCGCGGGTGCTCAGGTCGGTCACGATGTCGTTGCCCAGACCTTCGATGCCGCCGCCGACGATTTTCATCACGACCATGCCGAGGCCAACGATGGCAGCGGTCAGCACGACCCAGTCAACCGTCACAGCACCCGACTCGTCGGATTTGAAGGTCTTGAACAGTTTGCGGAGTTTCAAAGTCATCATGTTACGTCCCTTTCGGTGGTTGGTCGTGTTTCTGGCCGTTCCTTGCCTGGCTCAGCTGGGTTTCAAGTCAGCGCCGCGCAGTTCAGCTTGGGATCACCTTGACGCTTGAAAGTGGCGTGAATCTGGCAACGCCAAGGTCTTTTAACGAAGTTTGCCCGCTTTCATGACCGCGCTGTGGCAATGCAAAAGGCTGCCCGAAACGCGGACAGCCTCTTGGCTCGGGTTCGGCGAAGCGCCAGAACCTTGATCGAAAAACCCGATTACTGGTTTTCGTAGCCCGAAGCGCGGGTGCTCAGGTCGGTCACGATGTCGTTGCCCAGACCTTCGATGCCGCCGCCGACGATTTTCATCACGACCATGCCGAGACCAACGATAGCAGCGGTCAGCACGACCCAGTCAACGGTCACAGCGCCGGATTCGTCGTTTTTGAAGTTCTTGAAGAGATTGCGGATTTTCATGTTGATACCCTTACGATGTGTTTTAATCGCCCTCGGGGTCATCCCTTGGCATGGGATCTTTTTGACGGTCATTTATGTCAAGTTTGCGGCTTGTATGCGGTATAACCACGGTGTTTCGCGCTAAAGTGGAAACAGTCGGTTTCCGGTTTGGCGCAAGTTGTGGCGGGTGCCGGACATGGAAAAGGCCGCATCCCGTCCCGGATGCGGCCCTCACCTAGATCAGGTGATCGATAAAACCGATTACTGGTTTTCGTAGCCCGAAGCGCGGGTGCTCAGGTCGGTCACGATGTCGTTGCCCAGACCTTCGATGCCGCCGCCGACGATTTTCATCACGACCATGCCGAGGCCAACGATGGCAGCGGTCAGCACGACCCAGTCAACGGTCACAGCACCCGACTCGTCGGATTTGAAGTTCTTGAACAGCTTGCGGAGTTTCAAAGTCATCATAATTTAGGTCCCTTTCGAAGGATTGCTCATGTTCCACCGTCCCGGTTTGTGTGAAGCGACCTCTGTTTCGCGTCTGCCGTTCGGTATGCCCCTATATGCACCTGCAAACGTGGCCAGACTTCGGCCCGCTTTGGGCGATTTGACGACAGCGTGAAAAACTATAATAATTTTTTAATACTTTGATTCTTTGGTGTATTTTTTGATAACGCGACGGCGTGCGGCGCGACAGGAGCGTGGCTTTCGCGCCGATTTGGGCAAAATTGCCGCATTTGACGGTCAATTCATTAGAATTCAGGGAGCGATTCTGCCAAGCTGCCCGCAATGAAAACAGAGCAGGCGGCATCCAACGAGATGCGACAAGCAGTCCGAATCTTTGCAGCAGTGGTCCTGAGTCTTGCGCCTTTGATGGCGGCAGGAGAGGTTGGCTATAACCCGAGCCCCGGGTTCAAGCGGATCAAAGTGGGCTCGGGCCTGCCGGGCAAGCGGATCACCGTGCAGATCGACCCGGCCGAGCAGGCGCTGGCCCTCGCGGCCCTGCCCAAAGACAAGCCGCGCACAGACCCCCCCGCAGAGACGCCCGCCGCCGCTGCAGTAGCGCCCCCAGCGCTGATGCCCGCGCCACCAACGGCGTCGGCGCGCTATGCGTGGTTCTGGGACGCGGTTGCGCCCGAGATTGATCAGGTGTCGGGGCGCTTTCCACAAGCGTTGTCGCAGCTGAGCCAGGGGCCGGGCGGCACACGCGTCGCGGCACCCCGTTTGCAGCAGATGCAGAATCTGGCTGACAAATACGGCACCGAGATTCTGAAGGCGACGATCAACACCCAGGTCTCACCCGCTTTGGTGCTGGCGGTGATCGGGATCGAGAGTGCGGGTGAAACGCAAGCCGAAAGTGCGGCAGGAGCGCAGGGGTTGATGCAGCTGATGCCCGCGACGGCTGCGCGCTTTGGCGTGACAGACGCCAAGGATGCGACCCAAAACATCAAGGGCGGCGTGGCCTATCTGGATTGGCTGATGAAGAATTTCGACCGCGATCCCTTGATGGTGATTGCCGCCTATAATGCGGGCGAGGGGGCGGTGAAGGCCAATTCCGGCGTGCCGCCTTATGCCGAGACGCGCGATTACGTGCCCAAGGTTCTGGCGGCATGGCAGGTGGCGCAGGGGCTGTGCCTGTCGCCGCCCGAGTTGATGACCGACCCTTGCGTGTTCAAGGTCATCTCTGCAAGCAATTGATTTTAGTATATTTTTAGCAGGCCTTTGCCCAAGGATGCGTCGCTGTGCGGTGAAGGTGCCGCCTTTAGACGGCGAAGGCATCCGCCCATTCGGGATGTCTTTTGCGCGTGGCATTCACAAAGGGGCAAAGTGGCATGATCTTGAACCCTTCGGCACGGGCGTCGGCCACGAATTGGGTCAGCATGGCAAGGCCTGCGCCTGTGCCGCGAAAGCTGTCCGGCACAAAGGTGTGGTCGGCGATCACCAGCGTGGGGCTGGTGATCGAATAGGTCATTTCCGCCTCGGCACCATCGGCGCGGATGACGTAGCGGCCTTTGGAGCCGGAAATCTGGCGCTGAACCTCAGCCAACGATGGTGGCTTCGGTTGCGGCGCGCAGTTCGGCCTCGGTCACGCCTGTCGCACATTCGACGATTCTGAGCCCGCCTTCGACGACATCCAGCACGCCCAAGTTGGTGATGATACGGTCCACCACCGATTTGCCGGTGAGGGGCAGGGTGCAGGATTTCAGCACTTTGCTCTCGCCGTGTTTCGAGGTGTGATCCATGACGACGACCACGCGGCCAACACCTGCGACAAGGTCCATGGCACCCCCCATACCCTTGACCAGCTTGCCCGGGATCATCCAGTTGGCGAGGTCGCCGTTTTCGGCCACTTCCATCGCGCCCAGGATGGCCATGGCGATTTTGCCGCCGCGGATCATCGCAAACGACTGCGCAGAATCGAAATAGGCGGTCTGTGGCAGTTCGGTGATGGTTTGCTTGCCCGCGTTGATCAGGTCGGCGTCTTCTTCGCCCTCATAGGGGAAGGGGCCCATCCCGAGCATGCCGTTCTCGGATTGCAACGTCACCGTGATCCCTGCGGGGATATAGTTGGACACCAGCGTCGGGATGCCGATGCCAAGGTTCACATACCAGCCGTCTTGCAGCTCTTGTGCCGCGCGGGCGGCCATTTGGTTACGATCCCACATTACACGGACTCCTTCTTGCGCGTCGTGCGTTGTTCGATGCGTTTTTCGTGGTCGCCCTGGATGATGCGGTGCACATAGATGCCGGGCAGGTGGATGCTGTCGGGATCAAGGCTGCCCAGTGGCACGATTTCTTCGACCTCGACGACGCAGACCTTGCCGCAGGTGGCGGCGGGCGGATTGAAGTTGCGCGCGGTTTTGCGGAACACAAGGTTCCCCGAGGGATCGGCCTTCCACGCCTTGACGATCGACAGATCCGCCACGATGCCGCGCTCAAGGATATAATCCTGTCCGTCGAAGTTTTTCACCTCTTTGCCATCGGCAATCACGGTGCCGACGCCTGTTTTGGTGTAAAACCCCGGAATACCCGCGCCGCCTGCGCGCATCCGCTCGGCCAAGGTGCCTTGGGGGTTGAATTCAAGCTCCAGCTCGCCGCTGAGGTATTGGCGCATGAATTCGGCGTTTTCGCCAACGTAGGACGAGATCATCTTTTTGACCTGACGGGTTTCCAACAGCACGCCAAGGCCAA
>JAHEBX010000129.1 GCA_024642045.1 Pseudorhodobacter sp.
CACTGCGCCACCCGAGGCGGTGATCCTCGCCCAAAATGCCCGCGCACTGCAAAGCTACCGGATCGGGCGCGCGGGCTATGCTACGCAATTTCATTTCGAGGCCAGTCGCGCCGTCGTTGCCCATTGGACGCGCAGCTTTGGCGATTTTCTCGAAAGCCAGCTTCCGGGATTTGTTGCAGACCTTCCGCGTCTTGCCGCTGACCAAGGCGCGCGCGCCGATGTGAACGGCCTTGCTATCGCGCGCGCATGGGTCGCGCTGATCTAGGCTTCTGCCGCGTTCGTCTTGGCGGCCAAGGCCCCACTTGCCCACATCTTCAGCACGCGATAGGCGATAACGGGCACCCCACCCAAGGCCGCGATCATCACAACGATGCCAGCCTGCCCCCACAGACCGCCAAGTGCGATCAGCGTCGACGCATAAGCGGTCAGCGGAAAGGTAAAGCTGCCCCACAGCGCTGAAAACCCCGCCGAGGTCACCCAGCGCGCGCCCGCAATCAAGGCCAGCAGGATCACAGCGCCAAAGCCCGCAAAGCTATAGGCCAGCAGATCCTGCCCCAGCCCATGCGCGGCTGTCGCAAACAGCGCCGCAGGGGCCAGATGAATGGCCAGCAAAGGCCGCAGCGGCGCCGGAGGGATCCGCGCAATCAACTGCGCCAGCAAAATCCCCCAGATCGCCGCCGCTATTGGCATCGTTGCCCACAAAATCCCCTGTGCGACCCCCTCCAGCCCCAGACCGACTGCCGAAACTGCCCCGACGATAAAGCCGACAAAGCTCAGATGCCACGCAGGGTTCACGCCGCGCCCCTCGGGGGCAAGTCCGAACCAGACCCACAGCCACAAAGCCGCCAGCAACGCGTGCAGCCCTAAGCCGAGCCAGAGAACGGCCACTGCAAGACCGCCGGAATAAGGCCCCAGCACTGCCGCCAGCGCCATCACCCCCATGCTGGCCGTCGCATATCCTGCGCGCCCCGGCAGCACCCGCATATCCTCCAACACCACCGCAGGTCGCCGCAATACCTTTACCGCCAAGGCCACAATGGCAAAGCTGAACAGCCCGACAACCGCGCCCATCGCAGCCTCTACCGGCCCGCCGTTCAGCCCCAAAAAGGCAAAACCCCGCCGCAGCGCAAGCCCCAGCCCCAACAGGCCCAGCAAGACCGGAAAGACAGCAGGCGGCATCTTTGCAAACGGCTTTGACTTGCGCGGTGGAAACTCTGGCGCAGGGTAGGTCTTTGGTCGTGGCTTGACGCGGGGGCGCAATTCGGGCGGTGTCTGGGTCATCTTATTCTCCTTGGCCTCATTCACCACAGCTGCCATGCGGCGCGCAAGCGGCTGCATCGCCGCAGGCGAGGCAACCGCCCGGTCGCTGCGGGTTCGATGCCCGCATCGACCGGCCTTCCCCCGAAATCAAGCCCGCAGAACCGGAAACCAGTCTTCCCGCAACCGCTCACCTGCCGCCATGCCATGCCCGGGGAACGGCGGCGAGGTGCGTCCGGGCCGCTCGACATAGCGCGCATCTTCCCCCACCAGTCGCAACGAAAACGCCCGTCTGCGGCTGGATGTTGTATTGCCGCGCGCACCATGCAGAGTGCGGTAATGAAACGCCACCGCATCGCCCGGCTCCATCTCCCACTCCATCACCCGCATGCCCTCCGCATCCGGGTCCGGCACAGCCATATAGGCCTCGGGGTTGGGGTAAAATGCGGTTTCGGCCAGCCAGCGTGTTGGCAAAACGTCTTTTTCCCACAGATGCGACCCCGCCACACAGCGCAAGGACGCCTGCGTCACAGGGTCCAGCGGCGACCAGAACGACACCGTTTGCCGCCCCTCGACAAAGTAATACGGACCGTCACTGTGCCAGGGCGTGGGTTTCGTTGTGCCCGGTTCCTTGACAAGCACATGGTCGTGAAACAGTTGCACCCGGTTTGAGCCCATCAGCGCCGCCGCCACATTTGCCACATCCGATTTGGCAATCACGTCGCCAAATTCAGGAATCCGTTGCCAGTTGCAATAGTCGTCAAAAAACCGGCCCGCCTCGCCGGGCTTGAGGTTTTCGGCCGCATGAGGCCCCGGCTCGGCCATGTTGCGCGCCACACCTGCGCGCAAGACATCCACCCAATCCGCCCAAAGCCCCTTGATCAGCACCGCCCCGTCGCGCTGATAGGCCTCGATCTGTGCTGCATTGACTGTGACCATCTGCGCCTCCTGCATTTTGCACTACTATGGCGCAGTGCCTTGCACGCGGCAAGATCGACGCCAAGGCCCTGCTTGAAACCGCTTTGAACGCTCAGAATGCCTCACAAGTCTCTGGAAAACCTTTCATCCCCTGAAAATCTGGAACGATACCGAAAACAGGCTTTCAAACACTTTGACCCCACGGCCTGCTGCCGCTAGTCTGTGCGGCGAACCCAAGTCGATCTGCTCCCGGACCCAATGAACCTTAAAGAACTCGCGCAGAAGCTGAACCTCTCCCCCACCACCGTCAGCCGCGCGCTGAACGGCTATCCCGAGGTGAATGCCGCAACCCGTGATCGCATCCTTGCGGCGGCCAAGCGCCATAACTACCGCCCGAACACCCGTGCCATCCGTCTGGCAACCGGGCGCGCGATGGCCGTCGGCCATGTCTTTCCCGGTGCCACCAAGAACGAGATCATGAACCCCGTCTTTGCCGATTTCATCGCGGGCGCGGGCGAGGTTTATGCCGCCAACGGCTATGACATGCTGCTTTCTGTCGTCTCGGACGAGGCCGAGGCGCAGACCTATCGCGATCTCAAATCGCGTGGAGCGGTGGATGGCGTGATCGTGCATGCCGTCCGCACGAATGATGAACGCATCCAATCGCTGCTGGATCTGGGTCTGCCCTTCGTTTCGCACGGGCGTGCAACGGGGGTTGATCTGCCCTATTCCTGGGTCGATGTGAACAACCGTCGCGCCTTTTTGCGCGCGACCGAATTCCTGCTCGATCTCGGGCACAGCCGCATTGCCTTGGTGAACGGGCTGGAGGGGATGGGCTTTGCGCTGCGCCGTCGGTCGGGCTATGTCGATGCGCTGAGCGCGCGCGGGGTTGACGCCGATCCAGCGCTAATGTCATCAGATGCGATGACCGAACATTCGGGTTTTACCGCGGCCTCTGCCATGTTGGATCGGCCGGATCCACCGACGGCGTTTGTTGCCGCCTCGATGCTGTCGGGCATGGGCGTGCGGCGCGCCATCGAAGCGCGCGGGCTGAAGATGGGGCGCGATGTGTCGGTGATCATCTTTGACGACGAACTCAGCTATCTGCGCAATGGTGAGGATCTGCCGATCTTTACTGCCACCCGCTCGTCGGTGCGCGAGGCGGGCCGGCTTGCCGCACAGATGCTGCTTGATCTGATCGCCGACCCCGATACCGCCCCGCGCAACAAGTTGCTTGAGGCCGATTTGATCCTTGGCCAATCCACTGGCCCTGCCCCGCGCAAATGACCTGTCCCGTTCAGCCTCAAGGTGCCTAATGACCACGTCTCTCAATCTCGTTGCTGACATCGGCGGCACCAATACCCGCGTCGCCATTGCCGATGGCAAAGTGGTGCGTCCCACCTCGATCCGCCGCTTTGCCAATGCAGAGTTCAGCAGTCTGGAGCCGGTGTTGAAGCAATATCTGGCGGATGCGGGCATTCTGGCGGTCGAGGGCACCTGCGTTGCGGCCGCAGGCCCGGTGCGCGATGGTGTCGCGGTGATGACCAATCTGGCCTGGACGATTGACGGCGCGCAACTGGTCCGCGCGACCGGAGCGCGTCACACGGCTATCCTGAACGATTTGCAAGCACAGGGTCACGCGCTTGGCCATATCGCGCCCGAGTTCCTGCGCCCTCTGATTGCAGGCCCGCAGCAAGAGGGCGCCTCGATGCTTGTCGTGGGCGTTGGCACCGGCATGAATGCAGCGCCGGTCCACAACACGCCCGGCGGACGCTATGTTGCCGCGTCAGAATGTGGGCATATTTCGATGCCGGTGCGCCACGACATCGATTTTCGCCTGCAAAAGTTCATCGAAGGCCACGGGCCGCATGCGCATGGTTTTGCGGGGGTCGAGGATATTCTTGCCGGTCGCGGTCTGGAGCGTGTGCATGCGTTCATCTGTCACGAGGCCAATGTCGTCTCTGATCTGAAAGCGGCCGAGATTATGGCGGCGCTTGCCGCAGGTGACACCCTCGCCCGCAAGACCGCACAGCTTTACGTCCGGCTTTTGGGCAACGAACTTGGCAACCTTGCGCTGATTCATCTGCCCTTTGGCGGCATCTACCTGATCGGTGGCGTCGCGCGCGCTATGGTGCCCTATATGCAGGAATTCGGCCTGACCGAGGCTTTCTGCGATAAGGGCCGCTTTGGCGATTTTATGAAAAGCTTTGCGCTTTTTGCCGTTGAAGACGATTTTGCGGCCCTCACCGGTTGCGCGGCCTTTCTGACCAACAGCCGGCGCGACTAGCCGCGCTTAGCCCTTGGCCAACCGATCGGCCATAAAGCTGAGCGCGACTTGCAGACCGTCCTGCGCAATGCCGTGGCCCGAGCCTTGCATCACATGGCCATAGACCTGAAAGCCGCAGTCCACGAGGGCATTCCCCGCCGCCTGCATCTCGCCAAAGGGCACCACGTCATCCTGATCGCCGTGGATCAACAAAACCTCAGGCTTTACCTTAAGTTCCTGCTTCAACGTGCCGGGCCGCATCAACATTCCGGAAATGGCAACCACTCCTGCGATTTTGACCTCGCGGCGTGGAGCGACATGCAGGCTCATCATTGCGCCTTGGCTAAAGCCAAAGAGCACAAGATTTTGGGGGCCGAGCCCCTCGGCCTGCAACGCGATGTCCAGAAAGGCGTTCAGATCATCTGCCGCGCGGTTCATCGCCACCGCTGCCTCGACCTCAGAGCTGCCATCAAAACGCGGGATCGAGAACCATTGCCGCCCGAACGCGCTCGCTGCACAGGCCTCGGGGGCGTCGGGGGCATAAAACACCGTATCGGGCAGATGTGGACCCAGCACATCAGCAATGCCCAGCAGATCGGCGCCATCCGCGCCATAGCCGTGCACAAAGACCACCATCGACTTTGCCTTGCCCGAAACCGGCGCCTTGCGGCCAAACTTCAATTCCCGTGTCATCAGATGCCTTCCCGCGATTTCACCACATGGTAATAGGCAAAGAGACAGCGCGCCGCAACCGCGCGCCAGGGGCTCCAGGCCTCGGCCATCGCGCGCAAGGCCTTTTCGGTCGGGCGTGTCTCGAGCGCAAACAGATGCCGCGTGGCCTCTTGCAGCGCAAGATCGTTTGGCGCGAACACATCCGCCCGCCCCAGCGCAAACATCGCATAGATCTCGGCCGTCCAGCGCCCGATGCCGGGAACCTCGACCAGCCGCGTGATCACGGCCTCGTCGGGCTGATCGCGCAGAGCGTCAAAGTCGATGCCTGCATGGGCGAGCGCAAAGATATAGCGCGCCTTTTGCCGACTGAGGCCCGCCGCGCGCAGATCATCCTCGGTTGCCAGAGCCACCCGCGCCTGCACGTCGAACCCCGCAGCCCGCATCCGCGCGCGGATCGCATTGGCCGAGGCGACCGAAACCTGCTGGCTGATGATCGCATCCATCAGGGCTGCAAAGCCGTCGTCCCGTCGCCGCAGGGGCAGATCGCCCACCAGATCAAGGGCGTGCGCAAACCGTTCGTCGCGCGCGCGCAACCAGTCCGCGCCTTCGGCCAGATCGTCTGCCCCGTGAATGATGCGTCCGACCATTGTTTCCCTCACAATAATTTACTTGCAGCCCGCCATGCCGCCACCTACCGATAGCGCATGATGACAGATCAAGACAGCCTCGCCCGCCGTAATGTCGCCGTTCTGGTGGCCGCCCAAGCCATTCTGGGCGCCCAGATGCCCATGATTTTCACCTTTGGCGGACTTGCGGGGCAATCGCTGGCCTCGAACGCCTGTTTTGCCACGCTGCCGATCTCGATGATCGTGCTGGGCTCGATGCTGACGGCGACACCGCTTTCGGCGCTGATGCAGCGGCACGGGCGGCGGGCGGGCTTTGTCGTAGGCACGCTCGGCGGTGCGGTCGGGGCCGGGATTTCGGCTTTTGGGCTGCTGCACAGCTCGTTCTTTCTGCTGTGCCTCGGGTCGCTGTTTACCGGCATCTATATGTCGGCGCAGGGGTTTTACCGTTTTGCGGCGGCCGATACGGCCTCGGATGACTTCAAACCCAAGGCTATTTCCTATGTGATGGCGGGTGGGCTTTTGTCAGCCGTTATCGGCCCGCAGCTTGGGACGGCCACGGTCGATGCGATGGTGGTGCCGTTCCTTGGGATTTACCTTGCGGTGGTGGTGCTGAATCTGATCGGCATGTTCATGTTCGTCTTGCTGCAAATTCCGATTCCGGACAGGCGCGCCTTTGACGGGGTGATCGCGCGCAGCCGGATTGAGCTGTTGAAAACGCCGCGGGTTCTGGTTGCGGTGATCGTGGCGGCGGTGTCCTATGCGCTGATGAACCTGGTGATGACCTCGACGCCGCTTGCGGTGGTGGGCTGCGGCTATGCCAAGATCGATGCGGGTCATATTGTGACCGGGCATGTGCTGGCGATGTATGCGCCCTCGTTCTTTACCGGCCATGTGATTGCGCGGTTCGGGGTCGAGAAAGTGATGGCGGTTGGCCTTAGCATCCTTGCCGCGGCCGGTGCGGTTGCGATTGCAGGCTTTGATCTGATGCATTTCTACGTCGCGCTGATCCTGTTGGGGATCGGCTGGAATTTTGGCTTTATCGGCGCGACCACTATGTTGACAGGCTCGGTTTCCCCGTCAGAGCGGGGTCGGATGCAGGGCCTGAATGATCTGATCGTGTTTGGCTCGGTGACGCTTGCAAGCCTGTCGTCGGGGGGCTTGATGAACTGCTCTGGATCGTCGGCGCAAGCCGGCTGGTCAGCGGTCAACATGGCAATGTTACCCTTCCTCGTATTGGCAGGCGGCGCGCTGATCTGGCTCGCCGCGCGGCCGAAAGAGGTGTGAGGCGCGCCGCGCGGCTTACCAGAACCCGGTCAGCGCCGCCCAAGCCAAACGGCCACGGCGCTGGAATTCTGACAGGCCCATCGCGCCCTCCGCGACGATCTGGGGGTCTTTCAGAACCTGGATGAGCAGCGCCTCGGCTTGCCAACCAGCCAGAACAGCCGAGCCGAGCCCACGCCTGTCGCGCCGCGCCTGCCCGATCTTGGCCAGCCCTTTGGCGGCCAGAGCGCGCACGGCCTCTGTCCGCCCATCCACGAGCGGGATCTTGCCGCGGGCCTCCAACTCGGGCACCGCGCGCAAAAAGGTCGCAAGCCCCGCCGCCCAGCCAAAATCCCGCGCGGCCGCCTCGGCCTGATCAGGCGCGCCGCAAGCCTTGGCCGCGCACCACATCAATCCGCCTGCAGTCTCATCCAGATATCGGTCGAAATGCGCGGCATCCTCGAAGGCATCCGAATAAACATCCCAGCGCCGCGCGCCGACCAGCCGGTCGAGAACCTCGACCGGCAGTCCGGCCTCCTGAATGACCGTGTGCAAGGGACCCGCAACCTCATGTTTGCGCGCGACAGGCTCGGCCACCACATCGCGCCACCATTGCAGCCGCATCTCGGCAATCATCGGCTCTTTGGTCACCCAAGGCGCGCGCGCCACCTCGAGATTGAAGGCATAGAGCGGGAACAGCCGCGCACGCACCCGCAAGGGTGCGGCCATCACCGCCGCAAAGCGATCAGGATCGCCGCGCTCGACCAGTGCGGCACAGGCCGCGAGGCTCAAACCGTGCCTCCGACATCGCGCACGAGTTTCCAGTTGATCGCATCCAACAATGCCTCGAATGAGGCGTCGACGATGTTGGGTGACACGCCCACGGTTGACCAACGCCGCCCCTGCGCGTCTTCGCTGTCGATGATAACCCGTGTGACCGCCTCGGTGCCGCCTTGGGTGATGCGGACCTTGAAATCCACCAGCCGCAGATCGTCTATGATCGCCTGATATGGCCCCAGATCCTTGGCCAGCGCCTTTGACAACGCATTGACCGGGCCGCGATCGGTGCCCGTCTCGTCCATGCTTTCGCTCACCGACAGCATTTTGGTGTCGCCGATCTTGACCACCACCACCGCCTCGGACAGGCTGACCATGCGGTCGTATTTGTTCTTGCGCCGCTCCACCGTCACCCGATAGCGCTTGACCTCAAAGAATTGCGGCATCAGCCCCAATTCGCGCCGCGCGAGCAGCTCGAACGAGGCCTGCGCGCCGTCATAGGCATAGCCCTGATCCTCGCGCTCTTTGATCACCTCCAGAATCCGCCCCAACCGTGGGTCTTTGGCCGCAACTTCGAGCCCCGCCGCCTGAAGCCGCGCGCGCAGGTTCGACTGCCCGGCCTGATTGGACATCGGGATGATGCGCTCATTGCCGACGATCTCGGGCGCGACATGCTCGTAGGTGGTCGGGTCCTTCAGAATCGCGCTTGCGTGCAGCCCCGCCTTATGCGCAAAGGCCGAGGCCCCGACATAGGGTGCCGAGCGCAAGGGCACACGGTTCAGAATATCGTCCAGACTGCGCGACAGCCGCACGAGGCCCGCAAGACCGTCGCGGCTCACCCCGATCTCAAGGCTGCTGGCAAAGGGGTCTTTCAGCGCGAGCGTCGGGATCAGTGTCACCAGATTGGCATTGCCGCACCGCTCGCCCAGACCATTCAACGTGCCTTGGATCTGGCGCGCGCCCGCCTCGACGGCCGCCAGCGAATTGGCCACCGCATTGCCGGTATCGTCGTGACAGTGAATGCCCAGCCGCGATCCCGGAATACCACTTGCGATCACTTCGCGCACCACCTGCCCGATTTGCGATGGCAACGTGCCGCCGTTGGTGTCGCACAGCACGATCCAGCGCGCGCCGGCCTCATAAGCGGCCCGCAGGCAGTCGAGTGCATAGCCCGGATTGGCGCGGTAGCCGTCAAAGAAGTGTTCGGCGTCAAACAGCGCCTCGCGCCCCTTGGCCACCACATGCGCGATCGACTCGGCAATCGCTTGCCGGTTCTCCTCTAGGCTGACGCCAAGGGCCGTGGTCACATGAAACTCATGCGTCTTGCCCACCAGACAAACCGCAGGCGTGCGCGCATCCAGAACGGCCGCCAGCACATCGTCATTCCCGGCCGAGCGGCCCACCCGCTTGGTCATCCCGAACGCCGTCATCACCGCGCGGGTCTGTGGCACCGAGGCGAAGAACTCGTTATCGGTCGGATTTGCCCCCGGCCACCCACCCTCGATATAGTCGACGCCCAAGCCATCAAGCGCCGCCGCGATCTGCAGCTTGTCCGCCGTCGAGAACTGCACGCCCTGCGTCTGCTGCCCATCGCGCAGGGTGGTGTCGAAAAGGTAGAGGCGTTCGCGGGTCATTTGAGCGCCTCCAGTTTCGCAACATCAAAGTCCATTTCAGGGCGCAGTGTGACGCGGTCGTTTCCGATCATTACCGAGAAATTGGCCTCGCCGATCTTTTGCTTCAGAGCGTCAACTTTTGAAAAATCCTTACTTGCCTTGGCCTCGGTCCGCATCGAGAGCAAAAGCGCCTCGAAATGCGTCTGCGCCTCCAACGCGCGGTTGAAGTCGGCGATTTTGGCCGCCAGCGCATCCCATTTGTATAGACCGAGAAACTCCAGATTTCGCGCCAGATCATTGGCATTGTGTGCGCCGTTCAGGCTCGACAAAACGCGAATTGCCTCGTGGCTGTT
>JAHEBX010000130.1 GCA_024642045.1 Pseudorhodobacter sp.
CAGCGACCTGCCGCGCCAGTTCGGTCTTGCCTGTACCAGGCTCGCCCTTGACCAACAGCGGGCGCTGCAACGTCACGGCAGCGTTCACTGCAATTTGCAGATCATCTGAAACGATATACGCGTCGGTAGAGGCGAATTTCATAATCTCATCAATGCTTTTGGGTCCATTGGCCCGCAGCCTAGCGACCTTGCAAAAATCGTGCAACGGCTAGTGACAATCCCTGTGCTTTCCTTTAGATGCACGCTCATGCAGGAGAGCGACATCAAAACAGCTAATCTGGATGCGCGCCCTGAGAACGTGGAGAGTGCCAAGATGAAAGCCGAAGTCTTTTTGCCCGATGACTATCGTCCAGCTGAAGATGAGCCTTTCATGAATGATAGACAGCTTGAATATTTCCGCCGCAAGCTGATCCATTGGAAAAACGAGTTGCTCGACCAATCGGCTGAAACCATCGACAATTTGCAAGACAGCGGGCGCAATGTTCCCGACATCGCTGACCGCGCGTCCGAGGAAACCGATCGTGCGCTGGAACTTCGCACGCGGGACCGCCAGCGCAAACTCGTGTCCAAGATCGACGCGGCACTGCGCCGGATTGAAAGCGGTGAGTTCGGCTATTGCGACATGACCGGCGAGCCGATCAGCCTCAAGCGTCTGGACGCACGCCCAATCGCCACCATGACACTTGAAGCGCAGGAAAAGCACGAGCGTCGTGAAAAGGTTCACCGCGACGATTAAGCTGTCGCCGCCTCTTGCGCGGTTGGACATGACGCGAAAAGATAGCGCCGGACCCCGAGGGCCGGCGTTTTCATTTGGAGTGACCCATGAGCATCGCAGACAAGAAGATCACCGTGCTGGGGGCCGGGGTGGCAGGGCTTGCGGTGGCGCGGGCCTTGGCGTTCAAGGGCGCGCAGGTGACCGTGTTGGAACAGGCCGACGCCATTCGCGAGGTGGGGGCTGGTTTGCAGGTTTCGCCGAACGGCGCCAAGGTCTTGACCGCCCTGGGGCTGGGCGCGGGGCTGTCGGCGGCTTCAATGCGTGCGCAGGCGGTTGAGTTGCGCGACGGGCGCGATGGCGCTTTGGTGTTGCGTCTTGATCTGACCAAGCTGCGCCCGGATCAGGGCTATCATTTCGTCCATCGGGCCGACCTTATCGCGCTTTTGGCGCAGGGCGCACGCGATGTGGGGGTGCAAATGCGCCTGTTGCAAAAAATCGATACGGTCGATCTGACCGGGCCAAAGCCTCGCGTGATGACCGCTTTGGGCGAGGCCATTGAAAGTGACATTGTGATCGGTGCGGATGGGTTACACTCGCCCAGCCGCAAGGCGCTGAACGGCACCATCGCGCCGTTTTTCACCCGCCAAGTGGCATGGCGCGCGACGATTCCCGTCGCGGGTGACCAGCCGGCTGTGGCCGAGGTGCATATGGGGGCCGGGCGCCATCTAGTCAGCTATCCACTGCGCGGCGGCACCCTGCGCAACATCGTGGCCGTAGAGGAGCGCAGCGCCTGGGTCGAGGAAAGTTGGTCGCTGCGTGATGATGCGATGGAGATGCGGCTTGCCTTTCAAGACTTTGGCCCAAGGGTGCAAGGCTGGCTGGAGCAGGTCGAGGATGTCTATCTGTGGGGTCTCTTCCGTCATCCCGTCGCTCCGGTTTGGACGCGGGATCTTGCGCAAGGCGGGGTGGCGATTCTTGGAGATGCGGCGCATCCGACACTGCCGTTTCTGGCACAAGGCGCCTCAATGGCGCTGGAAGACGCTTGGGTTCTGGCCGAGCGGCTGTCACATGCCCCGTTGCCCGAGGCGCTGCGACAGTATCAGGCCGCCCGCGCCCCGCGCTGTGCGCGCATCGTGGCCGCCGCCAACAGCAACGCGCGCGCTTATCATCTGTCGGGTGTGCCGCGCAGCATCGCCCATATGGCCCTGCGCTTGGGCGGCATGCTTGCGCCCTCTTTGGCGCTGAAGCGCTTTGATTGGCTCTATGACTTTGATGTCACGGCAGGCTAATTCACCCCCAAGCCCCACGGGTCAGGCGTCGAGTTCAATCCAGACCGGAACGTGATCAGAAGGTTTTTCACCCGCACGAACCTGTTTGTCGATCTGCGCGTCTTGCAGCAGATCGGCCGCCTGCGGCGACAGCAGATGGTGGTCAATGCGGATCCCGTTGTTGCGCTCCCATGCGCCCGCCTGATAATCCCAGAACGAATACTGTCCGGGAGCCTGATTGCGGGCGCGAAAGGCATCCGTCAGCCCAAGGTTGACCAGCTGCCGAAAAGCCGCGCGGCTTTGCGGCATATAGAGCGCGTCGCCCACCCAAGCCTCGGGCTTTGCGGCATCTTCGGCCTGTGGGATGACGTTGTAATCGCCGCAGAACACAATGGGTTCCTCGAGCCTAAGCAGCTCTGCGACCCGCGCCTGCATCCGCGCCATCCACGCCAGCTTATAATCATACTTCGGGCCGGGCGCAGGGTTGCCGTTGGGCAGATACAGCCCGCAAACCCGCACGGCGCGCTTGCCCACCACCGTCGCCTCGATCCAGCGCGCTTGCTCGTCGGTGTCATCCCCCGCCAAACCCCGCGTCACATCTTCCAGCGGCAGCTTTGACAGGATCGCCACGCCGTTAAAACTTTTCTGCCCGTGGGTTTCCACATTAAAGCCCATCGCCTCGAAAACCTCGCGCGGAAAGCCTTCATCGACCGATTTGATCTCTTGCAGGCAGACCACATCAGGTTGTGCCGCCTCCAGCCAAGCGGGCAGGGCCTCAATCCGGGCTTTGATGCCGTTGATATTGAATGTGGCGATTTTCATCTCAGGCCCTCTTGCTTTGCCTTTGTTCTAGGGGCCGCGCGCGCGCAGGACAAGCCTAGACCGAGGCCAGCCACATCGCATCCAGCGCGTCGATCTCGGCAGGGTCAAAGCGGTCTAGCTCTTCCCAATAGCGCCCCGAGGGGGTGACGTAGTCAAGTTCTGCCTCGCGCGCCAGCGCTGCCTCGGCCATAGCGGCATCGAAATCGGGCAGAGCTGCAGAGCGCTCCAGACCGCGCGGAAACACAAGTCGTGAAGGGCCCGTCGACAGGTTCACCATTGTGCAGCCCTGCATGGCAGCCAGCACCATCAGCCGCGCGGATTTTGCCTCAAGGCTGCGCAGGCTGATATCGTGGCGCAGCGGGTCTGGTGTGCCTGTGCCATAAAAATGGGTCACTTCGCCTGCTGGATAATGCATGTCGCAGCCAAACATCGCTATGACCTTAGGCCGCAGCCGCGCCAGCGCCCAATAAGCTGCAGTATAAGCCATCGTCGCGCCTGCATATACAAATCCCCCAAAGGCGTTCTGCGCTGGCACAAATTCTGCCTCGGTCACCAATCGCTGCCCGGCCCCCGCGACGGGATGGCGCTCGGGCGGAAAATCCCAAGGGTAAATGGCAAAATCCCAATCGGGGCGAATACGATGTGCATTGTTGATCGCAACGATCTGGTCAAAGCCGTCTCGCGGCCAATCGGCCGCTTGCACGGCCATTGGCGCCGAGCCCAAGATCAAGACAACACTCAAAAATCACCTCTCTTTGCAGCCAAGCTAGGGCCAGGCACGCGAAAGGCCAGCCCTAAATCGAGAAGGATGTTCCACAGCCGCAGGAACTGCTCGCATTCGGATTTTCCACCACAAAGCGCGCACCAATCAATTCATCGGTAAAATCGATCACGGCATTGGACAGGAATGGCAGTGACACCTGATCAACCAGCACCTTTTGCCCCGCCCCTTCAATCACCAGATCATCGCTTGCGGGATCGTCCAGTTTGATATCGTATTGGAAGCCCGAACAACCGCCGCCCTCAACCGCCACGCGCAGCGCCTTTTGCGTGCCGGTCATTTCTGCAATCTCGGCAATCCGCGCAAAGGCGCGCTCGGTCACTTTGGGGGGAAGGTTCATGACGTTATCCTTGCGTAATCCGCTTCTTGAACATAGGTCGCACCATTCCGGGCCGCAAGGGGGGCTCAGAGCATCGCCAAGGCCTCGCGCAGTGCGTGGCTGAAGCGATGCTGCGCAGCGAATTCATCACAAAATCGTTGGTAGATTGCGGCAAGCGCTGCCTGATCTGGCTGTTGGTCGAGCGCTACATAGTGGCGCGCTGCCTGCAGGGGCGCTGCCAATGGATCCGACCAGACCACCTTGCCGCTCAGCGCGGCGGTCAGCAGCCTCGGGTATTCGGTGTAAACGCCTTCGCTGAAATGCAGGTTCAAAACGCCCCGCGCGCGGGCGATTTCCGCCATCAGAGCTGCCCCGTGCGTGCCATAAGGCAGGCTGCGCACAGGGTGCTCACCGGACATCCGCGCCAAGATCGCCGCACGCCTGTCATTGGTCGCGCCAAAGAACAACAGATCGCCATCCGTTGGCTGATAGGGCGGCAAAGTATCGGGAAACAGATGCGGGCCAAAGCGCAAGCGCCGTCGCAAGACCTCGGGCAAGAACGCATAAGCTGGTGCGTTCAGCGGGCTGAGATCGACCAACACATCATATTGCAACGCGCGCCGCAAAATCGCCGCACGCGAGGGCAAGCCCCAGAGCGTAAGGCCGTTTTCATCGTAGAAATGCTCGGTTTGCAGGCCGATTTTGATGCCCGGTGGTAAGACCCGCTTGGTAAAGGAATGAGCGCCGACATAGATCGTGGCCCGCCGTTCGGCCAAATCGCCCAGATTATAGGAGGCGAGTTGATCGGCAATCTCACTCAGAATAGGGTGGCGCGCTACAAAACGCAGTGCGCCATTGTGTGCGACCGTCCAGTCCTTGCCGAAAAATGATGCAATCCCCATAGCTTAGCCTCGCAGTCTGGCGCGCAGCCGCCGAAACCGGCGCGCGCCAGATAGCGCCAGATACTCCAGCCGCGACAGCACCCGCAGCGCAATCGGGCCCTGAAAGTCCTGAAACACGAAAGGTCTGCGCACCTTGGGGTTCAGCGGGCGCAGGAAATCTTCGGCAAAGGGCCATATCTGCAGATCGCGCGTTCGAAACGCCGCAACCTCGGCGGGACCCATATCGTCATAACCCAGACCCGCCGGAGCGCGCAGATGCCGCGCAATCTGCCCCGAAAGAGGGCGCTTTCGATTGCGAAAGGTTGGCACTTCGGGGCAATAAAACGCAAAAGGGTCCGCCATCAATGGCATCTGACTGAACATGGCCTTTGCCTGCGCCTCGTTCGCGCCCTCGCCGTCCAGAATATCAAAGCCCGCTTCACGCAGCCGTGGCACATGGGCGATGCAGACATCGGCAAAAGCAAAACGCAGGATGTCACGAGGGATAGTGGGATCGCTGAGATAGGCGCGAAGTCCCAAGTCTGGGCAATATTGCGCGCGCATCTTGCGGGCATAAAGCCCCTTCATGAACAAGGGCGAGACAAAACCGCAGGCTGAGTCCGCCGCGAAAATCGCATCCAGCGTTGCGATATCCTGCGCATCTACGGGGCGCACAATCTGCATATCATCTTGTATAAACAGCAGATATTCCGTCTCAGACTCTGCAAGCGCCCGGCGCATATTGACGTAAAGCCCGCCATGCTGCGCCTTGGCCACGGCTGTGGGCTGCGCCAGCCTCACGTTCAACCCTGCCAAGACGGTCTTGGTTTCGGGATCGTCCGACAAATCGTCGTAGACCACCACTTTGGCCTGCGCCAGATTTCGGGCAATTGAGGCCAGGCAGGCCTGCAGATAAGCGCCGCGGTTATAGGAAAACACCGCAACTGTGATCTTATGTGTCATGATCTGCCTTGGGTGCTCACACGCTTTGGGATAAGATATCCTTGAATTCAAAAGCATATCAAGCCTTTGCCATCTCAATCACTCAGCTTGCGCTGGTGTCTTGATCCTGCGGCTTATAGTGTCTGACGGGAATCCTGAACTGGAGCTGCGATGCTTGCCCCTTTTGCCTGCCAACCCGACCAATCCCGCGGCCGCTTGCACGCTGAAAGCATGTCCTCCTTCCGCTCGCCGTTTCAACGCGACCGTGACCGCATCATCCATTCCTCGGCCTTCCGCCGCCTGAAACACAAAACCCAGGTCTTTGTCGAACACGAGGGTGACTACTACCGCACCCGCCTGACCCATTCGATCGAAGTGGCGCAGGTCGCGCGCACCATCTCGGGTGTTCTTGGCCTGAACACCGATTTGGCCGAAGCCATCGCGCTTGCCCACGACCTTGGCCACACCCCCTTTGGCCATACCGGCGAGGATGCCTTGGCCGAACTCATGGCCCCCTATGGCGGCTTTGATCACAACGCCCAAGCCCTGCGCATCGTCACACGGCTGGAACGCCACTACGCCGATTTTGACGGCCTGAACCTGACATGGGAGTCACTCGAAGGCATCGCCAAGCACAACGGCCCCGTCACAGGCCCCAATGCTGACGAAAAGCACGCAGGCCCCTTGCCCTATGCCTTGGCCGAAGTGAATGCCCAATGGGATCTGGAACTTGACACCCACGCCTCTGCCGAAGCCCAAGTGGCCGCCATTGCCGATGATGTCGCCTATTCGCATCACGATCTGCACGACGGCCTGCGTTCAGGGCTGTTTGACGAGGCTGACCTGATGGAACTTCCCGTCACAGGGCCCGCGTTTGAGGAAGTCGATCGCCTATACCAGAACCTAGACCCCATGCGCCGCCGCCACGAGGCCCTGCGCCGCGTGTTTGGCCGCATGGTCGAGGATGTGATTGCCGTGGCTCAAGGCCGCCTTGATGCCGCCCAGCCGCAATCGGTCGATGACATCCGCCATATGGGCACCACGATCATCCGCTTTTCCAAGCCGCTTTATCAGGAACTCAAGGCGATCCGCTCGTTTCTGTTCACCCGTATGTATCGCGCGCCCTCGGTGGTGGTGATGCGCGCCGAAGTGACCAAGGTGATCAACGGGCTTTTCCCGCTGTTCATGGCGGATCCCAGCCTGCTGCCCGCTGAATGGCGTCACGATATCGAAACGGTGCAATCAGAAACCGAACTCGCCCGTATTGTGGCCGATTACGTGGCAGGCATGACGGATCGTTTCGCGCTGCAAGAGGGCGGGCGGCTGCTTGGGTGACTTGCATGATATCGTTTCGTGTCGTAACGTAAAATATGGCTGATGCAAAACCCAAAGGCCGCCCTGTTGCCGCGGATGCGACACCCAAGGCGCTCAAAGCCACCCAGAAGATCCTTCTGACCGAAGGTTTTGCACGGCTTTCGATCGAAAAAATCGCAAGCCTAACAGGCCTTGGCAAACCGACGCTTTACCGTCGTTGGTCGAACGCGGGTGAGCTTGCGATGGCAGCCCTTTTGGCAATGGCCCCCGAAATGCCAGCGCCCGAGGGCAAATCATTGCAGGCCGCTTTGCTGGCTCAGATGAGCGAACTCGTCACTGTGTTTGACGGTCGTTGGGGCAGGCAGGTCGTGCTGGTGATCGCGGCAAGTGATGTGAACGCCCAAGCACACAAGGCCTTTGTCGAGACGCTGCTGGTCGCCCCTCGAATTGCAGCCAAGGCGGTCTTTGAGGCGGCCATCGTCAATGGCGAAATCGACGCCCCCCCTGATCTGGAGGTGTTGCTCGACATGCTCTTCGCCCCGATCCTGTCGCGTCTGCTGTTGGGCCATCACGCGCTGGACGCGGACCTCGCGGCCGCTTTGGTGAAAACGGCGCTGATGGCTTGCAGGCTTCAAGGGTCGAAACCTGCCAAGCCAGCCAAAGCCGCGAAACCTGACGCGGTTTTTGATGTGATCGACGAACCGCGACAAGGGTCGTTGTTCTAATCGGCCCCGAGGAGACTTCGCAGCGCGGCATCTCGGGCATAGTCGGCGGGAACCCGACCGAAACCATCTGTCCAAGCGCGCGCGGCGCCCAACCGCAACAATTCGTCTCCTGCGGCCTTTGCGCCCAAACTTGCCGCGATATGCAGCGGTCTTAGTCCGTTGGCGTCAAGGGCATTTACATCCGCCCCTTTTGCCACCAGCGCCGCGATCATCGGCAGGGGATCTTCGGGATTATCATCGAATTCGTCTACCGCCAGACTGCGCTCGATTGCGGCTTGAAGCGGACTGCGGCCCGCGCGATCGGGTTGCAATGTTGCACGATTGGCCAAAAGCCACTCGACCGCAGCGACACTGCCGTGGTCGATGGCATGGATAAGCCACGGCTGCCCATATGGGTCACAGCCAGTGGCAAAATCAGGCGGCAGGCGCGCAAAGGCCTCGCGCGATCTGCTTTGCAGCACTTCTAAGTGATCCTCAAAACTCGCAGGCGGCTGACCTAAAGGCGCGCGCGTGGTCAGCACCATCGCGCCACGTCGCACGACCTGCCAACCCAGCCGCAGCATAAACTGGGCCTTGCGCTGCAAAAGGCACAGCTGGTCCCACAAAGAAGAGGGTTGGCGCGTCATCGCTCTAGGATGCCTGAGAGCACAAATCGTTACAAACGTTTAATCCTGGTGACCAAGTCTTTGATATTCAATCTACAGCAAATGATTGTTACGGCGCGCGTTAGCCACAACAGGCCCATGTCCCGCTTGGAACCCGCGTGTGGCTGTGTCAGTTTAGCGCCAAGCCAAAGGATTGATATGTCTCCCACCTCTGTATCCCTCGACCCGAGTGTAGCGCTTGCCCTTGTCGGTTTTGCTGGCGTCGGCTCGCAATGGCTGGCCTTTCGGATGCGGATGCCTGCGATCGTGTTCATGTTGCTGGCCGGGATATTGTTGGGGCCGGTCAGTGGGGTGTTTGTGCCAGCGCGCGATATTGGCCCTTTGCTTGCCCCGATGATCTCGATTGCCGTCGCGGTGATCTTGTTTGAAGGCGGGCTGTCGCTGAACCTGCACGAGCTTGGCGACGCCAAGGGAGGGGTGCGCCGGCTCGTGCTGATCGGGGCACCGCTGGGGTGGCTCGCCTCGACGCTTGCGCTGCATTACGCGGCGGGGCTCGGATGGGAAAGTGCCACTGTCTTTGGTGGTATCATGATCGTGACCGGCCCCACCGTCATTGCCCCCTTGTTACGGCACGCGCGACTGGCGCAGCGCCCGGCGGCCCTGCTTCAATGGGAGGCCATCGTCAATGATCCGATCGGCGCCCTGGCCGCCGTCTTGGCCTTTTCGGTAGTGCAGGTTCGGTATGAAACCACGAATGCCGTGGCCGCCGCTGAGCATTTCAGCATCGGGATTCTCTTTGCCACAGCGCTGGGGTTTCTGGTGGGTCGCGCCCTCGTCATCGCCTTCAGGCGTGCTCTGGTGCCCGAGTATATGAAGGTTTCAGTGCTGTTTGTGCTGGTCCTTGCGGTCTTTTCCATCTCGAATTGGGTGATGCATGAAAGCGGGCTGTTGGCGGTCACGGTGATGGGTCTGGTGATCGCGAATGCGCAGTTGCCTTCGTATATTGAGCTGCGGCGGTTCAAGGAACACGCCACTATTCTGCTGGTGTCGGGCGTGTTCATCCTTTTGGCGGCGGGCTTGGATATAAAGGCGCTATCGGCGCTGGATTGGCGCGTCGCTGTGTTTGTGGTTCTGGTGATCGGCGTGGCCCGCCCTTTGCCGATCTTGGTGTCGCTGCTGGGCAGTGCGATTCCGATGCGGGAGCGTGTGCTGGTAGCCTTTACCGGGCCGCGTGGTGTGGTCTTGCTGGCAGTGGCGGGGCTTTTTGGCGAGCGGTTGCGCGCGTTAGGCGTCGCGGATGCTGATCGTATCGCGCCGATTGCCTTTGTGCTGGTGGCA
>JAHEBX010000131.1 GCA_024642045.1 Pseudorhodobacter sp.
GATGCGCTGATGGATCGCACGGCGGACCCCCAGATCGTTGAGGGTATCGCCAAAATCGCCCACGACTGGCCCGGAGTGCACGGATTTCACGACCTGAAAACCCGCACCGCTGGAAGCCGCGTTTTTGTCCACCTTCACATCGAACTGGACGGCGCGCAGAGCCTGCACGAAGCCCATGCCATCGGCGCTGCCTTGCGGCGGGCGATTTTAGAGGCCTATCCGCAGGCTGATGTGATCATCCACAAGGATGTCGCGCGCTAACATAGCAAAGTCGCTATGACGCGCTTGCTGTGCAACTGATATGCTACAATGCAAGTTAACACCCCCTCGCAATTTCGAGGCAGCCGTTGAGAATGGCGTGAATTACACAGTTGTATAACAAGGCCTGCCAATGAAAGATCGCCGCCCCTATCGTCGCGAAAGCGAAGAGCGTCGCCGTGACGATCTGATCGCGGCTGCGCTGGAACTGGTGGCCGAGGGTGGCGCAAAAGCCGCGACCGTGCGGGCGATCAGCGAAAAGGCGGGCGTGACGGCCGGGCTGATCCGACACTACTTTGCCAATAAGGAAGAGCTGACCCGCGCCGCCTATACCCGGCTGATGGATCAGATGACGTCGCAAAGCTTGGCGGTATTGCAGGACGCACCCAGCGATCCTGTGATCCGGCTTGCCTTGTTCATCGCCGCGTCGGTGAGCCCGCCGGTGTCTGATCCGGTGGCGGTGGCGCTCTGGGCCGCGTTTGTGCAAGAGCTGCGCCGCGATCCGGAAATGCACGCAGTGCATCGCGTGACCTATCTTGGCTTTCGCGACCTGTTGCAAAGCCTGATTGAGGCCCTGCCCGCACCGCCCGCCGACCCGCGCCGTAGCGCAATTGCTTGCAACGGGTTGATCGACGGGCTGTGGATGGAGGGCGCGCTTTTGCCCGAGGCCTTTGAGAAAGACGAGTTGATCGACATCGCACTGGATTGTTCCGGCGCGATTTTGCACATAGACCTTGCCACTGCCTATCGAACGGAACGGGAAAAGACATGAGATTTGCGGCAATCACCGAGCGGCTTGCGGGCCTTGGCGGAGCGAAATGGGAAATCCACGCCCGCGCAAAGGCGATGCAGGCAGCGGGCGAGACGGTGATCCAGCTGACCATCGGCGAGCCGGATGTGGCGACGCCTGCGCCGCTGATCGCCGAGGCCAAGCGCAGCATGGATGCGGGGCGGCTGGGCTATTCCAACGGGCGCGGTGAGCCTGAGCTGCTGCGCGCCCTGGCCAAGCGGTACTCTGCACGTTCGGGCCGTGCGATTGCCCCCAGCCAGATCACCGCGCTGCCTGGCACCCAGACCGCGCTTTATGCCGCGATGCTGGCACTGGTTGGGCCCGGCGACGAGGTGCTGGTGGGCGATCCGATGTATGCGACCTATGAAGGCATTATCGCCTCGACCGGGGCGGTGGCCGTGCCCGTGCCGCTGCGCCCCGAGCATGGCTTTCGAATGCGCGCCAAGGATGTGGTCGAGCGGATCACCCCGCGCGCGCGGCTCTTGTTTCTGAACACGCCGCACAATCCGACGGGGGCGATCCTGCGTCGCAGCGATATTGCGGCACTCGGCGAAGTCGCGGTTGCGCATGATCTGTGGGTCCTCAGCGACGAGGTCTATGAAGAGATGATCTTTGACGGAGCAGAATTTGCCTCGCCTCTGGATGTAGCAGAGCTGGCCGAGCGGGTGGTGGTCGCCGCATCGATCTCGAAGTCGCATGCGGCACCGGGGTTTCGTTCGGGCTGGTGCGTCGGGCCGCAGGAATTTGCCGACCGGCTGCTGCCCGTGGCCGAAACGATGCTGTTTGGCAATCAGCCCTTCATCGCCGATATGACGACGCTTGCCGTCAGCGCGCCGTCAGATGTCGCGGCGGGAATGGCAGAACGCTTTGGCAGACGCGCGGCGCTGATCGCGGATCGGCTGCATGGAGTAAACGCGCTGGCGGTGCATCGCCCCGAAGCGGGGATGTTCACGGTGATCAATATCGGGGCGACGGGCATGACGGGCGTAGCCTTTGCCGATGCGCTGTTGACCGAGGAAAACGTCGCTGTGATGCCGGGCGAAAGCTTTGGCGCAGCCTTGGCCGGCTGGATCAGGGTAAGCCTGACACTTGAGGACGCAGTGCTTGCCGAGGCTTGCGAGCGTATTGCGCGATTTGCGGCGCGGCGGCAGGGGAAAGCAGCATGAAAACGGTGGGAATGCGGCTGGTCGAAGGGCTTGCTGCGCGTGGCGTCGAGGTGGTGTTCGGCATACCCGGCGTGCACACGGTCGAGCTTTATCGCGGGCTGGCGGGCAGCCCCGTACGCCATGTCACCGCGCGTCACGAACAGGGCTGCGCCTTTATGGCCGACGGCTATGCGCGGGTGTCGGGTCGGCCGGGGGTGGCCTTTGTCATCACAGGGCCGGGGCTGTTGAACGCGCTGACCGCCATGGCGCAGGCCAAGGCAGATTCGGTGCCGATCTTGGTGATTTCGGGGGTGAACCGGCGTGCCAGTCTGGGCAAGGGTCTGGGATTGCTGCACGAATTGCCCGATCAGGCGGCGATGGTGCACCCGCTGTGCCCAACGCGGCAGATCGGCTCGGCGGCAGAGGTGGGCGAGGTGCTGGACTGGGCCTTTGCCACAATGGCCACAGGTCGGCCCGGCCCTGTGCATATCGAAGTGCCAACCGATGTGATGCCGCTGCCCTGCCCTGCCTTGCCATCGCCCGCCGCAATCCGCGCGCCCGAGCTACCTGATCTGAGCGTCGCTGCGGCCAAGCTGAATGCGGCGCGGGATGTGGTCATTCTGGCGGGCGGCGGCGTGCGCGGGCAGGCCGTGGCGCTGCGCAAGCTGGCCGAAGCGCTGGATGCGCCGGTGGTGCAGACGGTGAACGCGCGCGGGTTGATGTATGGGCACGCGCTCGCGGTGCCTGCCTCGCCCAGCTTGGCTGCGGTGCGGGATCTGGTGGCTTCGGCGCGGCAGGTGCTCGCGATTGGCACCGAGTTCGGGCCAACCGATTATGATATGTATGTCAACGGCGGCTGGCCTGTGCTTGAAGGCATGATCCGCGTCGATATTTGCGATGCGCAACTGGCGCGTCAGGCCGCCTCGGTGCGTTTGCAGGGCGATGCGGGGGCGGTGATGGCGGGGCTGTTGCCACTGATCGCGCGCAAGCAAACACTGGGCGCGGATCGCGCAGCGGCAACGCGCGCGGCCGCGCGGGCCGAGTTGGGCGAGCTGGACGGCGCGATGCCCGCGCGTCTGGCGATTGTGGAATGCATCCGCGACGCCATGCCCAACGCCGTGATCGTGGGCGACAGCACGCAGCCGGTCTATGCGGCGAATTTGTATTATGACCACGACCGCGCAGGCGGCTATTTCAACGCTGCGACGGGCTTTGGCGCCTTGGGGTTTGGCCCGGGCGCGGCTGTTGGCGCGGCGCTGGGTGCGCTTGGAACCGAGGTGGTGTGTCTGATCGGGGATGGGGGGCTGCAGTTTTCGCCCGGAGAGTTGCGCACGGCGGTGGATGAAAACCTGCCGATCACCTTTCTGGTCTGGAACAACGCAGCTTTTGGCGAGATTGCCGATGCGATGCGCGGGGCCAATACCGAGGTAATCGGCTGCACCCCCTCGCCGCTGCGCATGGAGCCCTTTGCCGAGGCCTGCGATCTGCCCTTTATGTCTTTGCCTGTGGACGTGGAAACCCTGCATTGGGCGCTCAGTCAGCCGCATGAAGGGCCAAGGTTGATCGAGATCAGGGTAGCGCGCTAGGCTCTTTCTTTTGATCAAATTATACGGCATAAGGCGGAAAGTTTGAGAGGTCTGCCATGTCTGATGCCTTGATTGCCGGTGTTTCCCCTGCGCGCCTGACCGCGCTGCGTGACCGCGAGTCCAAGCGCTTTGCGGCCTCGCGTCCGCGCTCCAAAGCGGCGCTGGCGGCGGGGGCCGGTGCCTATCTGGACGGCGTACCGCTGCATTGGATGCGTGATTGGCCGATGCCGCATCTGCCGGTGATCTCAAAGGCCAAGGGCGCGCGGATTACCGATATCGACGGCTATGAGATTGACGACTTTTGTCTTGGCGACACGGGGTCGATGTTTGGCCACTCCCCCGCCCCCGTGGCGAAGGCGATCCGTAAACAGGCGGGGCGCGGGCTGACCTATATGCTGCCCTCTGAAGACGCGCTGGAGGCAGGCGCGCTGCTGAACAAGCGTTTCGGACCAATGCTTTGGCAGATTGCGACCACGGCCACCGATGCCAACCGCTTTGCCATTCGTGTGGCGCGGGCGGTGACGGGACGGCCGAAGATTCTGGTCTTTAACGGCTGTTATCACGGCACAGTAGATGACGTGATGGTAGAGTTGCGCGGCGGCGTGATGGCCAATCGCCAGGGCCTGCTTGGCCAAGTGGCAGACCTGACGCTGGGCGCGGTTTGCGTCGAATTCAACGATCTGGCAGGGGTCGAGGCGGCGCTGGCCACGGGCGATGTCGCGGCGATTCTGACAGAGCCCGTGATGACAAACTCCTGCATGGTGCCACCCGAGGCGGGCTTTCACGACGGGTTGCGCCTGCTGACACGGCGCTATGGCGCGCTGCTGATCCTCGACGAGACGCACACGATTTCCAGCGGCCTTGGCGGCTATAGCCGCGTTCACAGCCTGTCGCCCGATCTGTTTGTGGTGGGCAAATGCGTAGCGGGCGGGATGCCTGCCGCCGTTTGGGGCATGACCGAAGCGGTGGCAGCGGGATATCACACCGCCAATGCTGCGCGCGCTGCGGGTCATTCCGGGATGGGCACGACGCTGTCTGCCAACCCGATGCAATTCGCCTGCCTGCGCGCGACGCTGGCCGAGGTGATGACGCGGAAAAACTACGATCACATGGAAGCGCTGGCCAAACGGCTTGCCGCTGGCCTCTCCAAGGTGATCGCGGCGCATGGCGCGCCCTGGCACGTGGTTCGGGTGGGGGCGCGGGTCGAGTTTATCTGCGCGCCGGGTCCGCTGAAAAACGGCACCGAGGCGGCGGCGGCACATCAGCCCGAGGTCGAGGCCGCAGTGCATGTCGCGCTGCTCAATCGTGGCAGCCTGATCGCGCCCTTTCACAACATGATGCTGATCAGCCCCGCCACCCGCAAACGCCAAGTTGACCGGCTGCTTCAGGCCTTTGACGAAATCCTGACCGACCTTTTCCCGAGCATAGCATGACACTCTCCCCTTCTGGTTCTACCGTCGCCGAAGCCGAAGCCTTTCTGGCCGCCCACCCCGAAATCGAGGCCTTTGACATCGTGTTGCACGACGCCAACGGCATCGGGCGCGGCAAGATCATCCGGCGGCATGAACTGTTGGGCATGTATAAAGGCGGGCGGCATTTGCCGATCTCGATCCTTGGCTTGGATATCTGCGGCGAGGATGTGCATGAGACGGGGTTGATCTGGGATCAGGGCGACGGGGACCGGCGGGCTTGGCCGATCCCCGGCACGTTGCGCGCGATCCATGCCAGCCAGCCGCCGCGCGGCGAGGTGTTGATGTCGGTCTATACACTGGAAGGCGCGCCGATGGGCGAGGACCCGCGCCACGCGCTGGCGCGGCAAGTGCAGGCATTGGCCGCCGAGGGTTTGCGGCCTGCGGGGGCGTTCGAGCTGGAGTTCTTTTTGCTGGAGAACGAGCGCGACGCGCAGGGCAAGATGGTGCCTGCGCGCGACGTGCTGGACGGGCGGCGCAACTCTAAGACCGATGTCTATTCAGTGGATCAGTTGCATGGGATGTTGCCGCTGTTCAACGACATCTATGCCGATGCAAAACTCGCGGGGATCAAGGCGGAAACGCTGATTTCCGAGTTTGCGCCTGGGCAGTACGAGCTGACCTTGCACTACCGCGAAGATGTGATGCAGGCCGCCGATGACCTTTTGCGGCTCAAGCGCATTGTGCGCTCCCATGCGCGGCTGCATGGCGTGACGGCTTGCTTCATGGCGAAACCGAATGAGGATTACGCAGGCTCGGGGATGCATTTCCACGTCTCGCTGCTGAACGATGCGGGCGAGAACGTGTTTATCGAGGCGGTCGAGGGCCAGTATTCGCCGATGATCCTGCATGCCATTGGTGGTTTGCGCGCCACAATGGGCGAATCGATGCTGGTCTTTGCGCCGCATGCGAATTCGTGGCGGCGGTTTGCCAGCAATTCCTATGCGCCCGTCAGCCCGACATGGGGCGTGAACAACCGTTCGGTCGCGCTGCGCATTCCGGCGGGCGACATCCGCGCCCGGCGAATCGAGCATCGCCCTGCCGGCGTGGATGCCAACCCCTATCTTGTGGCCGCCACGGTTCTGGCGGGCATCCGGCACGGGCTGGCACATCAGATTGATCCGGGGCCAGAGACAACGGGCAACGGCTATGATGCGGGTGCAGACGCGCCCACAATCCCCCCAGATTGGCGCACAGCCATCGAGGCCGCCAAGGCCAGCGAATTCCTCAAGCAGGCGCTTGGCGAAGCGATGCACCGCACCTTTACGGCCGTCAAATCGGCCGAATACGCGCGGGTAATGCGGCGCGTGTCAGAGGTGGATTTCGACCTTTACCTGCACACGGTCTAGCCGCGCTGATAGCGGCAGGCGGTGGCGCAGACAGGCTGCCCCGCAGCAATCGCGCGGGCTGCGATTGAGGGCGCGCGTGGATCAAGGCCGATCGGGGGCAGGATACGACCCGCAAAGCCCGCGCTTGCCAAGGCGGCGGGAACATCCTCGGTCACGTGCCCTCCAGCTGCGGCAAAAAAAGGCAGACATATCTCGCCCCAGCCACGCAGACGTTGCAGTTGCGGCTCTTGATCGATAAAGCCCACCCGCACTTCCGCCCCTGTTTCAGCGGCAATTTTCTCCGCCACAGCATAGGCGATATCCGAGGGCGTGGTGCTTTTGAACGAACCATGCGCGGCTAGAATGACTTGCCGAGCCCCGGTTTCGCCCACCAGCGATACGGCAAGATCGGCCAGCTCGGGCGCACAGCCAAAGGGCTCCAGCACCTGCCAGCCCGAAGCCCCCACCGCGCGCAGCTTGGCCGGCAGTTGCACGCGGGTGAACCAACCCCCAGCCATAAACATCGGAAACACCAACCCGGCTTGCCCGAGCGTCGCCACCGCCCGCGCAAGCCCCCCCTCTTCGGCCAGAGTCACCGAGGCAATTGACCGCTCTGGACACACCTCGCGCACGCGGGCAGCAAAACCCGCAAGCTCAGCCGCCGCAGGGGCGGGATCGGAAGGTTGGCCGTGGGCCACAATCAAAACAGCAGATACGTCGCTCATGCGCCAAACTTAGGGCTTTACTGTGCCAGAGCAAGCCCAGATGCAGGCTCCCGATCCTGAGGCAGCCGGCCTTGCCGGATGCCGAGGACCCGCTTGCGCCAAAGGCGCGCAATCAGGTCACCCGGCTTGACATTGCCCAGCCTCGCGGGCCCATTAGCGCGGTAACTTTTGGGCGCAATATGTCGGATCACCCGCTTGGATCACTGCTTGGTTCCGCCTCGCCCGTAATGGCCGAGGCCGAACTGAGCGCCGTCGTGCAGCGCCAATATGGCCTGAGCGGCCCTTTACGCGCGCTTACCTCTGAACGCGACCTGAACCTGCAGCTTGTCACACCGACGCAGGGTTATGTCATCAAGCTCGCCAACCCCGCCGAGCCGGCAGAGGTCACCGATTTCCAGACCCGCGCCTTGCTCCATCTGCAGGGTGCTGCACTGCCCGTGCCAAAGGTGGTTCGCACCCTGACAGGCGCGACCGAGGTGGCCACTGCGCAAGGAACTTTGCGCGTACTGACTTATCTTGATGGCATACCGCAGCATCTAACGCCCAAGACCCCTGCCCAATCTGCCAATCTCGCGCGGATTGCAGCGCGTCTGGCACTCGGGCTGCAGGGGTTTTCGCACCCCGCCGCTGGCCATGTTCTTCCGTGGGATTTGAAACAAGCCGCCTCTTTGCGCCCGCTTTTACCTGCGATCGTTGATTCCGGCCTGCACGATCTGGCGCTTCAGACACTTGACCGTTTCGATCGCGAAGTTGCACCACACCTGCCCACTTTGCGCGCTCAAGTCGTTCACAACGATCTGAACCCGCATAACGTGGTAACCGCGCCGGACGACCCCGACCTGATCGCGGGTATCCTCGATTTCGGTGATATGGTCGAGACGCCGATGATCTGTGACGCGGCGATCGCCGCCGCCTATCAGCTTGATCCTGCCGCTCCGATGCAAAGCCTGCTGAACTTTGCGCGCGCCTATCATTCAGTGTTGCCGCTGACACAGCAAGAACGCCGGCTCTTGCCTGACCTTGCCGCGACGCGCATGCTGACCACGCTTGCCATTACCGCGACCCGCGCGGCGCGTTATCCTGATAACGCCCGCTATATTCTGCGAAATTTTGACGCGGCCCGCGACGGGCTAAGGGCGCTCGCCTCTGTCAGCCGCACCGAAATACAACATGCTTTGGAGGATCTATGACCACGCAAGGCCAGATGGTGAATGCCTATGTCGCAGGGCGCGGCAACCTGCCGCCCGAAGATCAGGCGCTGGTTGCGCGCCGGGTTCGCGCGCTGGGGCCTGCGTATAGGCTTTTCTACGAAACCCCTGTGCATTTGGTCCGTGGCGAAGGCGTTTGGCTTTATGACAAGGATGGCAAGGCTTATCTTGACACCTATAACAACGTCGCCTCAGTGGGGCATTGCCACCCGCATGTGGTGGCTGCAACCGCGCGGCAATCGGCTCTTTTTGCCAGTCATACCAGATATTTGCATGACATGGTGCTGGATTATGCCGAGGCGCTTCTGGCGACCTTTCCGTCCGAACTTGGCCATCTGATGATGACCTGCACGGGGTCCGAGGCGAACGATCTGGCGTTCCGCATTGCCTGCGCGCAAACGGGCGGGACGGGCTTTATTGTTACAGAAAACGCCTATCACGGGGTGACGCATACCATCGCGGGGATGTCGCCCAGCCTTGGCACAGGAGTCAATCTGGGCGAACATGTTCGGCTGGTGCCTGCCCCGCGCGGGGAGGGCGATGTGGCGGGAGAGTTCGCGCGCGGCGTGCAGGGGGCGATTGACGACCTCTTGCGCCACGGCATCAAACCTGCCGCCCTGATTGTGGATACCGTGTTTTCTTCGGACGGGGTGTTCGTCGACCCCGCTGGATTCTTGCAGCCTGCCGTCGCAGCCATTCGCGCCGCAGGTGGCGTGTTCATTGCCGACGAAGTGCAGCCCGGTTTCGGGCGCACGGGCGCGGCGATGTGGGGGTTTCAGCGCCATGGGCTGGTTCCCGACATGGTGTCATTGGGCAAGCCGATGGGCAATGGCTATCCGGTTGCGGGGCTGGTGATCCGTCCCGAAGTGATTGCAGAGTTCGGCGCGCGGGCACGATATTTCAATACCTTTGGCGGCAATGCGGTGGCCGCGGCCACGGCGATGGCCGTGCTGGAAGTGGTGCAGGGCGAACATCTGCAAGACAAGGCCCGCGTGGTGGGCGCGGCCTTTGCCGAAGGGTTGCGCGGGCTGGCCAAGCGGCATGAATGCCTTGGTCCGCTGCGCGCAGTGGGGCTGTTTCTGGGGCAGGACATTGTCAGTAACGGCGCACCCGATGCAGCGCTGACGG
>JAHEBX010000261.1 GCA_024642045.1 Pseudorhodobacter sp.
ACGCGAGTTGAAAATGGGCATAGCTTGGCGGTATCTCGCCCCGTAGTCGATCAAGGCATCGGTGTTGTTTGAAAGGTAGGAATAGAGCTCGCGGCATCGGCCTTGGGCTCTTTCTGCCGCGTGCGAAGCAAGGGCTCGTCACAGCATAGGCTCGCGCAATCCGCGATCAGCCAGTGCAAATCCGTCGCGGCCATTCGAGTTCTGCCATGCCAAAGCCACCCTCGTAGCCTCTCGGCTGGGCGCTGGAACTACTCGGGAATGCCGCAGAACCCTTCGGTTTGGACAAGGCCTTTCATAGCCAATTCCACATGGCGTATCCGCCTTGAAATTTGAAACCAGTCGAGAATGTGCTCAGCAGGGCCATCGATCGCGCCGCGGATAAGGCTCGGAAGCGCGGGTTCTTTGTCAGAAAAAACGGTCACAGGTCGCCCTGGTTTCCATCCGAAAGCGGATAGCGCATCCTTGATTTGACCCTTTGACGTGCCTCTTGCATCCGCAACAAGGCCAAATCTACGGCAGATGTCGCGATCTTCAACCTTGCCGACCACCACATTTAGGTGGCGTTGTTGGTATTCTGGCCTACATCGAATATGCGCGCCGTCGAGAAACACGTTCAACCCGGTGCTGGATGCATCAAGCTCCGGATCGAAAGCACGACGCTCAGGCCCGATTGAGCGCGGCCTTCTGCGGTTGTGCCGCGGTCAGCGTCCTGTCGGACTACTATCCAACTGGAAACGCAGTAACCACCCGATAGGGACCGCCATTCACGCTGCGGCAGGCTGATTTCCGTTTGGTTTCCAGTTCCAAGGCAGCAGTTCGTCAATCCTGTTGATTTTGTGATCATGGATGCGGGCGAAGATGTCAGCGAGATAGGCTTGGGGATCGAGGCCGTTGAACTTAGCCGTCTCGATGATGGTCATGGCGCTGGCGAGGGTTTCGCCACCCGCGTCTGATCCGGTGAAGAGGAAGTTTTTCCGGCCGATCACCACCGGTTTGATGGCCCGTTCGGCGGCGTTGTTGTCGATGGCGACGCGGCCATCATCAAGGAAGAGAGTGAACGCGCCCCAGCGGTTCAGGGCGCAGCGGAAGGCCTTGGCGAGGTCGCTTTTGCCGTGGATGCGGGCAAGTTGCGCCTCGGACCATGCTTTGAATCCCTTCACTTTCGGTCGGGTTTCTTTCTGGCGCGTGGCATGCCGAGCATCGCGGGACTGGCCGTTGATCTGGCGCTCGATGTTATAGAGATCACCGATCCGGTCCAGAGCCTCGCGGGCTATCTCGGATTTGGTGGCGGTATGGACGTCGAAGAAGTCACGCCGAAGATGGGCCCAGCATGCAGCCTCTCGGATGCGGGGTTTGCCTGATGCGTCAGGGGCGTAGAGGGCCTTGAAGCCGGAATAGGCATCCGCTTGCAGGATGCCGGAGAACCCGGCCAGATGACGCTGCGGGTGCTCGCCCTTGCGGTCGACCGAGAAGAAGTAGGCCGCGCCCGGCGGCGCAGTGTTGCCCCATGGTCTGTCATCGCGCACATAGGTCCAGATGCGGCCCTCCTTGACCCCTTTGCCAATCCCGTCGATGCGTTTTGACGGATCAAGCACTCGGACCGTGGTATTGTCCGCATGCAAGCGATCCGAAGCCAAAATATTGGTGCGGATGCGTTCGATCAGCGGTTCCAGCACTCTAACCCCTTGGCCGCACCAATCGACCAAGGTAGAGGCCGGAATGTTTGCGCCCATCCGGGCAAAGATCTCGTTCTGACGATAAAGCGGAAGATGATCGTAGAACTTCGACACCAGGACATGTGCCAGCAGACCCGGGCCAGCCATGCTGCGGGGAATGGGGCGCGAGGGTGCGGGCAGTTGGGTGATCTTCTCACAGCGGCGACAGGATTTCTTCAGTCGAGCGGTCTCGATCACTTTCAGCTTGGCCGCGATCACCTCGAGAATATCGCTGACGTCTTCCCCGATAAGGCGCAGGGTGCCACCGCATTCCGGGCAGTCATCACCGGGGTCCAGCACGACACGTTCGCGCGGCGTGCCTTCCGCGACCAAGGGCTTGCGACGGCGCGGCGTGTTAGGGGCTGCGGCTTGTTCTTCAGCGCTGAGTTCGGCGTCGTCGTCGGGTGCAATGGCGCTGATCGCAGCGGCCCCGGCAATCTCCAGATACTCCAGCGCCAGTTCAAGCTGTTCGATCTCGCGCTCGATACGCTCCGAGCTGGCACCGAACTTCTGCTTCTTAAGTCGTGCGATCTGGATGTGCAGCGCCTGAACAAGCGCCTCATGGGCGCGCAGGGTGGCGGACATCTTCTCAATATCGGCCTGAACGCGGGTGTTCTCGGCAGCAATCCGGGTATTCTCAGCCTGTAAATGAGCAATCATCGCCTTCAAGGCGGCGGGATCATCAGGCAGTATTATGGGCGTATCGGACATGGCAATTCATACCATACAGCCCAAAGAAACACCATAAAAACAAGCAAAAACAGTGCAGTATCTAGCCAACTCTGACCGGTGGCGCGCCCCAGTCCGGGCGTCGCCAGTCGATCCCTTCCCACAACATAGAGAGTTGTGCAGAGGTCAATCGAACTGCTCCATCCTGTGTCGCGGGCCATGGAAAGCG
>JAHEBX010000132.1 GCA_024642045.1 Pseudorhodobacter sp.
CCAGCACCAGGCTGCGGACGATCCGGAACACGGTGGGCGAGTTCACGAACACGACCGAGACGAAGACGTTCAAGAGGTTCGGCTCCATCGACCAGATCCCGAGCGGGTCCATGTTAAAGGCCAGCCCGGAATAGGCCCAAAGGCCGATCACCAGCGTGATACCAACATACAGATTGCGCCGCGGCGGATTGGTGTGAAAGCGCGAATTGAACAGGGTGCAGAAGAAGATCACCGGAAAGATGAACAGGATGGCAGCCAGATAGATCGGAATGCCGGTATCGCGGATTTCAGGCGTCACCAGCAGGTAAAACAGCAAGATCACGGGAAAGGCCAGCACGAGGTTGGCAATAAACGACAAGAAGGTGTCGAGCTTGCCTCCGAAATAGCCCGCGGGCAGGCCAAGCGTCACGCCAACCATAAACGCAAAGGCGGTGGCCGCGGGTGCAATGGTCAGCACGCGTCGCGCGCCCATCACCATGCGCGAAAACACATCGCGCGCCAAATGGTCCCCGCCCAGCAGGAAATAGTCATAGGGGGCATTCTCCACACCCGTCAGCGGCTCGCCCGGCAGCGGGTTCTTGACGCGACCGAATTGTCCGATGGCATCCATAGTTATGATCATATTGGCAAACAGCGCCGTAAAGACCCAGAACAGCACCAGTGCGAGACCGGCCATGCCCACTGGGCTGTCAAAGAGCTTACCATAAAGGCCCAAGCGCCGCTTGAACCGGATCGACACCGCAAAAGTCGCGATCAGCGCGATCCAGACCGGCAGGAACTGTTGCAGCATGCGGGCGAAGATCCCGCCCCAGGAAAGTGCGTCTTGCATATCTACCTCATGCCAGCCGGATACGGGGGTTCAGGAACACATAGCCGATATCCGAAATCAGCTGGGTGACCAGAACGACGAGCACAGCTACGACCGAGCAGCCCAAGAGCAGGTCGATGTCATTGTTTCCTGCGGCCTGAACCAGTGTCCAGCCGAAGCCCTTGTAGTTGAAGAGCAGCTCGGTAATCACCACGCCGTTCAGCAACCACGGAAACTGCAGCATGATCACCGTAAACGGTGCAATCAGAGCGTTGCGCAGGGCGTGTTTGATCACCACGTCGCGAAAGCGCACCCCTTTGAGGCGGGCCGTGCGGATGTATTGCTGGGTCATCACCTCGGTCATCGACGCACGGGTCATCCGCGAGATATAGCCGATGCCATAAAGTGCGATGGTGGCGACGGGCAAGGCGAAGTTCCAGAAAGTGATCTTGTCCATCGCCGAGGTGGCCGTGCCAAAAAACAAGGTGCGATCCGAGATCCATCCCCATTTTACCAAGAGCGGTGAGATGCCCGCGTTGACCGAGGCAAACACCGCAAGCAAGATCACGCCTGAAACATATTCAGGCGTCGCCGTGCTGGCGATGGAAAAGATCGACAGACTGCGGTCGGTGCGCGAGCCTTCACGCATACCCGACAAGATACCGATCAGCAGCGCAATCGGCACCATCACCATCATAACCCAGAACATCAACCAACCGGTCGCACCAAGTGAGCGGGCCAGCACCGATGAAACCGAATCTTTGGCAAAGGTCGACTGGCCCCAATTGCCTTGCAGAACGCCGCAAAATCTTGGTGCCGTCTCGACTGGCGTTGCGATGGTGATGCACCGGCCTCGCGTTACGCCTTTGTCATCCGTCAACGTCCAACCAGGGCTGACACCGAGCCATTGGGTATAACGCCCTAACAGTGGTCCACCGTGTCCATTCTCGATAATCCAGTTTTGAACCGATTCATCTGTCATGCGGACAGAGCCCTCCGAGCGGGCAAGCTTTTCAAGGTTCGGGGGCAGGTTGGTCAGGAAAAAGACCACGAATGTCAGGACAAAGGCGGTCAGAATCATAACGCCAAGGCGTCTGATCAGGAACTTTAACATCTGGCGTCTCCCTCGTGCCAATGCCTTGGCCACCGCTGCGGATTTTTATGTGCAGTCGGATAACCACGGGCGCACAGAAGGCGCGCCCGTGGCCAAGTTCATATCAAGCGAGCGACCACTTGTAGTGGTGATGCTCGAAGGATGGGTGCATGTCGACGTTCACGCCTTCCTTGGCGTGGCGGAACAGCGAGCGCCAGTAAGGCTGGATGATATAACCTTCGTCTTGCAGGATGGTTTCCAGCGTCGTCATCACTTCACGACGCTTGTCAGCATCTGCCAGCGCAAGCGCCTTGACCATCGCGGCGTCAAAGTCGGCATTTGCCATGCCGGTTTCGTTCCACGAGCCCGTCGACGTATAAGCAAGGCTCATATTCTGCACGGCCAGAGGACGGTGGTTCCAAGTGGTTGAGGAGAAGGGATACTTCTGCCAGTCATTCCAGAAGGTCGAACCCGGCATCACCGTGCGCTTGACATTGGCACCTGCGTCGCGCAGCTGGGCGGCCACGGCGTCGGTCGTAACGGCTTCAAAGCCGTCGTCCAGCGAGATGATTTCGAATTCAGCATCGGCGAGGCCAGCCTTTTCCAGCGCAGGCTTCAGGCCCGCCGGATTGATCGTCTGCGCCGGAATCTTGGCATATTCAGGGTGGACCGGGCAGGCATGATGGTTTTCCGCCGTGGTGCCAAGACCGTTATAGCCCAGTTCCAAGACGACCTTGGGGTCAACCGCAAGCTGGATTGCCTGACGGACAGCCTTGTCCTTGTACAGATCGCCATTGGCCGAGTTCATCCGGATCACGATGGTCGATGCGGTGACGGCCTCGAGCTTTTTCCAACCCAGCCCGTCGAGCTGTGTAATGAAGTCGCCGGTGGTTTCATAGTTGGTGTCGATCTCGTCCGAAGCCGCAAGGTTTACCATTGCCGAAGGATCGGTGCCGAAATCGACGTAATGCACCTCATCCAGCGGCGCGGTTCCGCCCCACCAAGTATGATTTGGCGCGCGGACCAGAACAACTTTTTGGCCAACGGTGACTTCTTGCGGGATATAGGGGCCAGTGCCAATCGGGTTGGCGGCTGGGTCAGATCCGTCGACATAAGACGCGTGAACAACAGCCGAGGGATAGTCGGCAAGGTTGGCCACAATTGCAATGTCCGAAGCCGAGAGCGCCAGTTTCACGGTCATATCATCGACCTTGGTCACGGCACCGTCGCGCAGGGATTTGGTGGCTTCGTCCACCAGACCAGGGAAGCGCGAGGCCATTGCGTTGCCTTCGACCGACGCATCGGTCCAGCGCGCAAACATACGCACAACGTCATCTGCCGTGAAGGCATCGCCGTTGTTCCACGTCACGCCCGGGCGCACATGCAAGGTGTATTCGGTGGCGTCCGCGTTGACCTCCCAGCTTTCCAGCAAACGGCCTTCAAAGGTTCCGTCCGGGTTGTACTGAATGAGATATTCCAGCCAGCCGCGATAGACGTTTGCGATCTGGGGCCAGTCAGCTGTGCGCGGGTCTTTCTGCGCTTTGACTTCCATCGCACAGCGCAGAATGCCCCCGACTTTGACGTCTTGCGCCTGCGCCGGAGCCTTCAGCCCCAACAGACCATAGGCCGCTGCGGCAGACACGCCGAGCGAGGTCGCGCGCGTCATGAACTCGCGGCGGCTGAGCTGGCCGTCCTTAACTTCTTGCGCAAGCCTCTTTGCAGCGGGATGGAGGTCATTTGCGATCGTACGGGTATCAGTCATATTCGTCTCCCTGACAGGCTGAGCCTTTGATTTTTTTTGGGGTGTCTGGATGTTCAGTTGGCAGCAAAGCCGATCTTGCTACGCAGCTGCTTCCCTCCACTCCGGCCATTCGGCACTGTTTCAGGCGTCAGGTCAACGCTTGTCTTCGTCATTTCACATAACAAATACGACATTTGCAGCCCAACTGCGGGGTATGCAGCGGTATACTGTGCTCATATCAAAGCATTTTTACAAAGACAGCTGAATGTCAGTACTTTCCGTTACAGCGGATTAAATGTCGCGAATCGCAGAAAAGGCAGGTCAGGGAGCGCGTCGGAACGCCGAAGGTGACAGGCCGGTGCGGTGCTGAAAGGCGCGGGTAAAATACGCCGCAGAGGTGAAGCCCAGGCTCTCTCCGATCCGCCCCACGGGAAGCGCGGTTTCGGCCAGCAGGCGGCGCGCTTCGAAAATCCGTCGATCCTGCAACAGATCAATCGCCGAACGTCCACAGGTTTCGCGACAGCAGCGCGTCAGATGCGTTGCTGTCACGCCCAATTCACAAGCCAGTTCTCCCACCGAAATGCCCCGGCGAAAGTTCAATTCCATAAGGGCCGTATACCGCGCAACCAAGCGGCGCGCCGCGTCCGGGCGCGGCGTTTCGCTCGCCGCCTTGTTGACCTGACGCTCTAACCAGACGCCCAGCAACCCCAGATAGTGGCGTGTCGCGCGTTCATGGGCGGCAACGTCGCTTTCCATTTCACGTTGGATCATGTCGAGCGTGACATTCAGTTCCTGTTGCGCATGAACCTCGCGGATGCGCAGATGCTGCGGTTCCTTTGGCAAGGTCACGCTGGTGTCCTTGCCAAAAAAGATAGCCGTTCCAAACACCTGCGGCCCGACCTCAAATCCATGCATCACGCCCGCAGGAATAAAGACCGCATTGTTTGACGTATAGCCGCGGGTAACGCCCGAAACGGTAATCCGGCCCTGACCCTTGGTGAACCACAAAAAGCAAGGCTCTGACAGCGTGCGCATCGCTTCGACCCGCCATCTGCCACCCGCGGCAAGCCGGGGGATCGCCAAAAGGCGCATTTGAGTCGCATCCATTATCGTCATCGGTCAGCCTTTGGGTCAGTCGAGCCGTCATGTAATCATTCCATGCAGGCCAACCCAAGCAAAAAGATGGCGCCTTTTGACGAAGTCGCTGTCGCTTGGCGGCAAAACTGTGGACAATGATGTGGATAAGTGGCTTTCCGCTTATGGCCGGGCGATCGTCCGCCAGCTTTTCATCCGCGAGCGGAACCAGGTTCGCTGCCGCTTGGCATATCGTCGGCTGGCAAGGGTCGCCGCTGCAATGGCCGTCTCAAGGTCCGTCTCGCCGCGCAAATGAGCGATCAGTTCGGGCGCGCCAATTGCTTTGGCCGAAGCGCGGGCAGGGTCCCAGTGCGGCAAGAGCGCACGCACCTCGTCCAGAGCGCCCTGATCGATCATCTGGCGAAAGCGATGCGCGATGCGGGTGTCAAGCCAGTCTACGCGGGCTTGCATCACGATGGCTTCTGCCTGCGCCCGCGGCAAAAGCGCAGGTCCGGTCATGTCTTGCCAGGCTGCAAGCCCGCGTCCGGTCGCGGTCTGCACCTCCCAGGCCCGCTGCACCCGTGCAGGGTTGCGGCAATCGATCCGCGACGCGGTCACGGGATCGATCTCGGCCAGCAGCGCAGCCACACCGTCCGCGGCAAGCCGCAAATCCCCCGCAAGCCGCACTGCGGGATCGGTCGGTGGAATATCGACCAACCCTTCAGTCAGTGCCGAGAAATACAGCCCCGTGCCACCGACGATCACCACCGGCCGCTGCAAAAGCGGCGCCACCTCGCGCATCCAGTGGCCCACCGAATAAGGCTGATCGCATCCGATGTGCCCATAAAGCGCATGGGGCAGGGCGGTTTCCTCCTCAACCGAGGGTCGCGCCGACAGAACGCGCCAGCAGGCGTAGACTTGTAAAGCATCGGCATTGACAACAACACGCCCGTCGCGCGCAGCGATTTCCATCGCCAGCGCCGATTTTCCGCTTGCCGTGGGCCCCGCAATCAGCACGGGCAGCTCGCGCGATATTGATGCAATCCCAGACACTTAAATCCCTTTCACATTGGTAAAAATATCCCACGGGGGAGGTGGTTTGCCGCAGGCAATCCGCCGTGGGGGTGTGAAACCCCCAGCCCCGCTTGACACTAAAACGCCGCCGCCGGTCGCTTCCCCGTTGAACCTCCCCCCGTTTTGCGACATTTTGCGCCCCAGTCAATTCATCATCTAAATCAAGGATAGACCCATGTCTGAGACGGGCGAAGCGAATGTGACCTACAAACGGGTCATGCTGAAGATCTCGGGCGAGGCGCTGATGGGCGATCAGGGCTACGGTCTGCATCCACCAACCGTGCAGCGGATCGCCGAAGAGGTGAAATCGGTCCACGACCTTGGGGTCGAGATCTGCATGGTAATCGGGGGCGGCAATATCTTTCGCGGCCTTGCAGGTGCTGCGCAGGGGATGGAGCGGACCACCGCAGACTATATGGGCATGCTTGCCACGGTGATGAACGCGCTGGGAATGCAGGCCGCGCTGGAAAGCCTTGGCGTCTTTACCCGGGTGATCTCGGCCATTCCGATGGATCAGGTCTGCGAGCCCTACATCCGCCGCCGCGCCGTTCGCCACCTTGAGAAAAAGCGCGTGGTGATTTTTGCCGCTGGAACCGGCAACCCTTATTTTACCACCGACACTGCCGCGACATTGCGTGCCAACGAGATGGCCTGTCAGGCGATCTTCAAGGGCACCAAGGTCGATGGGGTCTATGACAAGGACCCTAAGAAATACCCCGATGCCAAGCGCTATGAAACTGTCACTTTTGATGAAGTGCTGCAAAAGCATCTGGGCGTGATGGATGCCAGCGCCATCGCGCTTGCCCGCGACAATGATCTGCCGATCATCGTGTTCAGCCTTGATGAGCCGGGCGGTTTCCGCGGTATTCTGGCGGGCAGAGGCACCTATACGCGCGTTGAGGGCTGACCGATCCGCACCTTGCAGCACGGGTTAGGGGCCAAGGGCTATACCTGCCCGCCTGCTTGCTGATATAGAGCGACAAAAGCCGCGCGTCGTGATGCGGCCCAGACGTAAGGAAGAACGCATGTCCGACGACCTAGAGATCGATCTTGATGACATTCAGCGCCGGATGGACGGTGCGATGAACGCGCTGAAAACCGAATTTGCCAGCCTGCGGACCGGGCGCGCCTCGGCCTCGATCGTAGAGCCCATTCAGGTCGACGCCTATGGCACAATGACCCCGATCAACCAGCTTGGCACCGTCAACGTGCCAGAGCCGCGGATGGTGGTGATCAACGTCTGGGACAAGGGAATGATCGGCAAGATCGAAAAGGCCATCCGTGAAAGTGGTATCGGGATCAACCCGGTCACCGACGGCCCGCTGATCCGCTTGCCGATCCCGGAACTGAACGAAGAACGCCGCAAGCAACTCTCCAAGGTCGCGGCCGGCTATGCCGAAAGCGCCAAGGTTGCCATTCGCAACGTGCGCCGCGATGGCATGGACCAGATCAAAAAGGCCAAGTCTGCGGGCATGAGCGAAGACGACCAAAAGATGTGGTCGGACGAGGTGCAAGAGTTGACCGACAAAGCCATCGCTGGCGTCGACAAGGCACTAGAGGCCAAACAGGCCGAAATCATGCAGGTTTAGGCCTGAGCGATTTTGGGCCTGCGCGTGCGTTGGATTGAAGGTGTTTTGCCCCTGTTGGGCTGCGTAGTGAGGTAGAGCTTGGGCTCCGAGAATAAATCCAAACCGGACTGCCCGCGCGTGGCCGAGCATGTCGCCATCATTATGGATGGCAACGGTCGCTGGGCGACCAATCGCGGCTGGCCGCGGCTGGTGGGTCACCGCAAGGGCGCAGAGCGGGTCAAGGAAATCGTGCGATGTGCGCCCGACTATGGCATCCGCTGGCTGACAATCTATGCCTTTTCGACCGAAAACTGGAAACGCTCGACCGAGGAAGTTCTGGGCTTGATGAGCATTTTCGCCCGTTATATCGAGCGCGAGGCGGATCGTTTGGCGGCCGAAGGCGTGCGGATGCGCTTTATCGGCGACCGCACCAAGCTCGACGCAAAGTTGCAACGCCTTATGGCCGGGATCGAGGCGCGCACGGCGGGGCTGTCGCGGCTCAACCTTACGGTTGCGATCAACTACGGCGGCCGCGATGAAATGTTGCGCACCATCCGCGATCTTGCGGCAGAGGTGCAGGCGGGCAGGCTTGCCCCCGCCGATATCGACGAAGCCTTGATTTCAGCGCGGCTGGACACGCATGACTTGCCGGACCCCGATCTGGTGATCCGCACCAGCGGTGAGACGCGGACCTCGAACTTTTTGCCGTGGCAAGCGGCCTATTCGGAATATGAATTCACCGAAACGCTCTGGCCAGATTTCACGCCGACGGCGCTGGGGGATATTCTGGCGCGCTTTGGCAATCGCGAGCGGCGTTTTGGCGGGGTGATATCGGCATGAACGGTAATCCGGATCGCTGGGTGGATTTGCGGCCAAGGGTGTTGTCAGCGGCTGTAATGGTGGCGATCGGGGCGGTGGAAATCTGGCTGGGTGGCTGGTGGTTTCTGATCCTGATGACGCTGATGACGGCGGCGATGATCTGGGAGCTTGCGCGTCTGACGGCGCCGACGCAGCCGCAGATGGCGCTGATGATCGCGGCCTTGGCGGCGGTCTGTCTGATTGCCGATGAGGGCTGGCCTTCGGTTTCCGCCTGGCTGGTGTTTCCGGCGGTGCCACTGGCGCTGTGGTTCACCCCCAGAGCGCAGCGGGGTGCGGCCGCGGTGATCTCTGTGGCGGTGCTGGTGGCAGGGCACGGGCTGTTCGTGCTGCGCGACGAGCAGGGCACAGCGGCGATGCTCTGGCTTTTGGGCGTGGTGATCGTCTCGGATGTGATGGGGTATTTTGCGGGTCGCATCCTGGGCGGGCCAAAGTTCTGGCCTGCGATCAGCCCCAAAAAGACCTGGTCTGGCACGATTGCGGGCTGGTTGGGAGCGGCGGTTTTGGGTTTTGGCTTTGCGGTCTCTGGCTATGGCAGCTTGTGGTTGGTGGCCCTGTCGCCGGTGGTGGCCTTTGCCGGACAGCTGGGCGACATCGCCGAAAGCTGGCTCAAGCGCAGGGTCGGGGCGAAAGACAGCTCGAACCTGATCCCCGGGCACGGCGGCGTGCTGGACCGCTTTGATGCGCTGACCGGCGCGATGGTGTTGGTGATGGTGCTGACGCGCTTTGTCGAACTGCCGATTGGGGGCTAGCAATGCGGTCGGTTTCGGTTTTCGGCGCGACAGGCTCGGTCGGTGAGAACACCTTTGATCTTTTGATGCGCGAGGGTGGGCCTGCGGCCTATCGGTGTGTGGCACTGACCGGTGGGCGCAATGTGGTGCGACTGGCTGAGATGGCGCAGGCGCTAAATGCTGAAATTGCGGTGACGGCCTATGATGATGCGCTGCCCGATCTGCGGGCGGCTTTGGCAGGAACCGGCATCGAAGTCGCGGCGGGCGCTGCGGCAATTGCCGAAGCCGCGGATCGCCCCGCCGATTGGGTAATGAGCGCGATTGTCGGCGCGGCGGGCCTCACGCCGGGCTTTCACGCGTTACGTCATGGTGGCAAGCTCGCGCTGGCCAATAAGGAAAGTCTGGTCACAGCAGGCCAGTTGTTGATCGCCGAGGCCAAACGCTGCGAAGCGACGATCCTGCCGGTGGACAGCGAGCATTCGGCGATCTTTCAGGCGCTGGTGGGCGAGGATCTGGCAGCCGTCGAGCGGATCATCCTGACCGCCAGCGGGGGCGCGCTGCGCGATTGGCCGCTGGAACGTTTGGCAGG
>JAHEBX010000133.1 GCA_024642045.1 Pseudorhodobacter sp.
CGGGTATCCTTGGCCTGAAGAAAGTCGAGTGCCGCGTCAAGCATTGCCAGCGGCTCGGCGGCAACCTCGCTCGATTTTACCCGCTGTTCAAATTTAGCCAGTTCCGTTGCGATCGCAGCCTTGCTTGGATATCGCTCGCGATTGGCGTCGTCTGCCTCTAGCGCAGCCGTGTAGAGCTGCCAGACTGCCCTGCCGAAGTCAGCCGTGGTGATTGGGGTGCGCTGCGAAGTCTGGTTGAGCGGTGTGGAACTTGGGCCGTTTGCCCGTTGCTCTGCAGCTGCGATTTCAAGTTGCATGCGGGCGACAGCCGCCGGATGAAGTTTAAGTGCCACGCGGCGATCACCGCCAAGAGGCTCAAGCAGCTCACCACGCGGATTATCCAGGAACGGTCGCAGTCTGGTCGGAACAGCAATACGCGCCCAGAATCGGCCGTCTTTTTCCTTCCAGTAGCGTAGCTTTCCGGCCATGATTTACCTCAGCTTTGGCACCAACTTTGGCACTAAAAGCGGCACAACTATCAGGAAAGCAAGGGTTTTCTTTGATATCAATGCCTTGGGATGGTAGGCCCGGAGGGACTCGAACCCCCAGCCAAGGCGTTATGAGCGCCCTGCTCTAACCATTGAGCTACAGGCCCATCCTGGCCTTGCCTAGCAGATGGTGCGCGCGGGTCAAGTGGTGCGCGGGACGTTGCACGCGCGGCGCGGATGGATTATGCGGGCGCAAATGCCTTTCAGCGCGGGGAATCTGCTCATGACCACCGGACACAATGGCCTGACCTATGCCGATGCAGGTGTGGATATTGACGCGGGCAACGCGCTGGTCGAACGGATCAAACCCGCCGCCAAGCGCACGCAGCGCTCGGGCGTGATGTCGGGTCTGGGTGGGTTTGGCGCGCTGTTTGACCTCAAGGGCGCGGGTTATCAGGACCCGATCCTGGTGGCCGCGACCGATGGCGTCGGCACCAAACTGCGCATCGCGATTGATACCGGCAATGTGGATACGATTGGCGTCGATCTGGTGGCGATGTGCGTCAACGATCTGGTGTGCCAAGGCGCAGAGCCGTTGTTTTTCCTTGATTATTTCGCTACAGGTAAGCTGGATGTCGATGAGGCCACCCGTATCATCAACGGCATCGCGGCGGGCTGCGAGGCGAGCGGGTGTGCGCTGATTGGCGGCGAGACGGCTGAAATGCCGGGGATGTATCACAAGGGTGATTTCGACCTTGCGGGCTTTGCCGTCGGCGCGATGGAGCGCGGCGCGGATCTGCCGGCGGGGGTGGTTGAGGGCGATGTGCTGCTCGGGCTTGCGTCCAATGGGGTGCATTCCAACGGCTATTCTTTCGTGCGCAAGGTTGTCGAGATGTCGGGTCTGGCTTGGGATGCGCCCGCGCCGTTCTCGGACGCGACTTTGGGCGAGGCGCTGCTGGCGCCGACACGGTTGTATGTCAAACAGGCACTGGCTGCGGTGCGGGCAGGGGGCGTGCATGCGCTGGCCCATATCACCGGAGGCGGTCTGACCGAGAACCCGCCGCGCGTGCTGCCCGAGGGGCTGGCCTGCGAGATTGACCTTGAGGCCTGGGCGTTGCCTGCGGTGTTTGCCTGGCTGGCCAGGACGGCGAATATGTCTCAGGCGGAGCTGCTGAAGACCTTCAACTGCGGCATTGGCATGATGCTGGTGGTGGCCGAAGATCAGGCCGCGGCGCTGAGCGCGCTGCTGACCGCCCAAGGCGAAACCGTCGTGCAGATGGGCCGCGTTGTGGCGGGCGAGGGCGTGATCTACAAAGGCGTCTTGAAGTGAAGCGCGTGGCCATCCTGATTTCGGGGGGTGGCTCGAATATGGTCAAGCTGGTTCAGGACATGGTCGGTGACCATCCGGCGCGGGCGGTGCTGGTGGCCAGCAACGACCCCGCCGCCAAGGGCCTCGCACGGGCCGCCGAAATGGGCGTGGCCGTGGCTTCGGTGGACCATCGTGGCTTTGGCAAAGATCGCGTGGCCTTCGAGGCGGCCCTGCTGGAGCCGATTTTGGCGGCCAAACCGGATATCCTCTGCCTCGCCGGCTTTATGCGTGTGCTGACACCAGCCTTTGTGCGCCGGTTTGAGGGGCGGATGCTGAACATCCACCCCTCGCTTTTGCCGAAATATCCTGGGCTGCACACCCATGCCCGTGCGCTTGCGGCGGGGGACGCCGAGGCGGGCTGCACGGTGCATGAGGTCACGGCGGTGCTGGACGACGGTCCGATCCTGGGGCAGGCGCGGGTGCCGGTTCTGCCCGGCGATGACGAGGCCGCTTTGGCCGCGCGCGTGCTGGTGCAGGAACATCGGCTTTATCCTGCGGTCTTGCGGCGCTACGCGGCGGGCCTGCACGAGCGCCTGGACCTCTGACGGGGGGGGCCTTTCTTGGGGGCATCGAGCCCCCGCGAAAGGCTTTGGCGCTGGCTGCACGGGTGCGATTGGCCTGATGAACCGCAGGTTGTGGCGCAGATGCCCTAGTGCCTGTCGATTTGGCCGTTTTTTGACCCGCGAGGCCTTTTCTTGGCCGTCTTTGCCTCCTATAGCGGGGGGATGCGGGATGCCCCCGTGCGCTTATGGAAGGCGAGACATGCGGACGATTACCACGACAGAAGACCTTGCCGCCTTTTGTAAAGCTGCCAAAAACGAGCCCTACGTCACCATCGATACCGAGTTTCTGCGCGAGCGGACCTATTGGTCCAAGCTCTGCCTGATCCAGATGGCTTTGCCCGGCAAGACCGGCGATGCGGTGTTGGTGGACCCGATTGTGGGCGAAGCGATGAGCCTTGAGCCGATGTATGATCTGTTCCGCCATGAGGCGACGGTCAAAGTGTTCCATGCCGCCCGTCAGGATTTGGAAATTTTCTTTGTCGAGGGCAACTGCTTTCCAAAGCCGCTGTTTGATACGCAAGTCGCCGCGATGGTCTGCGGCTTTGGCGAACAGGTCGGCTATGAGACTCTGGTCAAGCGCATCGTCAAGGCCGAGCTGGACAAGACCTCGCGCTTTACCGACTGGTCGCGCCGACCGCTGACCACAGCGCAGAGTGAATATGCGCTGGCCGATGTCACCCACCTGCGCGGGATCTATGAATTCCTGTCCGCGCAGCTGGAAAAGAACGGTCGCAAGGCTTGGGTTGAGGAAGAGCTTTCGGTGCTGACCGACCCCGAGACTTATACCACCCGGCCCGATGAGGCCTGGCTGCGGGTCAAGACCCGCACCACTTCGGGGCGGTTTCTGGGGTTGGTCAAGACTTTGGCAAAGTTCCGCGAGGAATATGCGCAGGGCAACAACGTGCCGCGCAGTCGGGTGATGAAGGATGACGCGCTGTTAGAGCTGGCCTCGACTCGGCCGACCTCGACGGAGGAGCTGGGCCGGTCGCGGTTGTTGCTGCGTGAGGGCCGCAAGCCCGAGATTGCCGAAGGGATATTGGCTGCAATCAAAGCGGGGATGGAGATGCGGCAGGAAGACCTGCCCAAGCCCGACCTGAGCCGCGATCAGTTGCAGGTGAACCCTGCGCTTGCAGATCTGCTGCGTGTCTTGCTCAAGGCAAAATCCGAAAGCCTTGGCGTGGCGCCGCGGCTGATCGCTTCGGCTTCTGATCTGGATATGATCGCGGCGGGCGAACGTGGGCTGGAAACCTTGAAAGGCTGGCGCGCAGAGGCTTTTGGCGACGATGCTCTGCGGCTGTGCAAGGGAGAGATCGCGCTGTCGGCCAAGGGCAATAACGTGGTTGTCGTGCGCGTCTGAGCTGTCCCAACAGATGTCGCGCCCGTGATCTCGTCAGGCCATCGTTTGGCCTAGCGGCGCGAGACGCGCGCGTTCTTGGCGCCTTGCACGACGATCTCGGTGATGCCATCAAGTTTGATGTTGCTCAGCCGCAGCCCGACCGTGACTTCGCGGGATGGCTGGTTGACCACATCGGCGGCGGCGACGGGTGGGAAAATGCGAAACTCCAGCACCAGCTTGCCACTGTCATCGCGCGGCTGTGGCACCAGTTCTGCGTCCCAATACCCTTGGGTCGGCGGCAGACCGACAGCGCGCACGATCGCACCGCCGTGAAACTGTTCGACCTTCATATCCAGAACGCTGTCGACCAACATCCGCTCATCCGTTGGTGCTGCGGGCAGTGCCACCGAGGTGGTTTGTTGCGAGCGCTGAAACCAGTTGAACGGATTGACCTTTGATTTGCGGATCCCTGCGCAAGCCGAGAGGGCGATCAGGCTTACAAGAACGGTGGCTCGGAACAGGCGCATCACGAAATCCCTTTGGTGTCTGTTGTCTTGGGTAGCTGATTGCGCAGGGTTTGAAAAGGCCGTGATGGGCTGGACCTTTTAGCCCGTGCAGACTAGCTAAGGCACAGAGATGGAGACAGCGATGGCCACGCCCGCCTTTGAAGAGATTGCCGAGACCTTTGAATTCCTTGACGATTGGGAGGACCGCTATCGTCATCTGATTGATCTTGGGCGGGCAATGCCACCCTTGGACGACAGCTTCAAAGTGCCGGCGCTCAAGGTGGATGGTTGTGCCAGTCAGGTCTGGCTGCGGCCCTTGCCACAAGAGGGGCGGTTTGATTTTCAGGGCGATTCCGATGCGATGATCGTGCGGGGGCTGATTGCGGTGCTGCATGCGCTCTATTCCGGCGTGCCGCTGACCGAGGTGGGGCAGGTTGATGCCCATGCCGAATTGGGGCGGCTGGGGCTGAACGAGCATCTCTCATCGCAGCGCTCAAACGGGGTGCGGGCGATGGTCGAGCGGATCCGCGCCGTGGCCGCGCTAGGCTAGGCTGACCTTGTCGGGATAAAACGCCAGATGCCCTGCAATCGCGGCCAGCTCGGCCTTTGGGTTCTCATAGCTCCAGACCGCGTTTTCCAGCACGCCTTGGGGTGTCTGCACGGAATAATAGCTGCAAAGCCCCTTGTGCGGGCAGGTGGTGGTGCGGCTGGTCTTGGTCAGCCGCGACATATCGATATCGGCGCGCGGCACATAGAGCACGGGCGGATAGGCGCCCTCTTGCAGGCGCTGCGCGCCACGCGTCTCGCCCAGCGTCACACCGCCTGCGCGCGCGGTGAGCAGGGATGGTTCTGGCGTTAGGGTGATATAGGACATGAGCGGCCTCCATGCCGTCAGCCTAATCCAGATTGCCCGCGCCGCAAAATCACAAATCCAGCGGCGCGCAGGCGGCCTCGCACCAGGCAAGTGCTGGCGCCGAAAGCCGCGGGCCGATCTTGGCCAACACCTCGGCGTGATAGGCGTCAAGCCAGGCGCGCTCCCCCGGTGCAAGCATCGCCGTCACGATCAGGCGGCGGTCAAAGGGGGTGAAGGTCAGCGTCTCAAAGCACAGCTGCTCGCGCTCGGCATCGCCGCCGACAAGCTGCGGCGCGGGATGCACCACGATCAGGTTTTCCAGCCGGATGCCAAAGGCGCCCTCGCGGTAATATCCCGGCTCGTTCGACAGGATCATCCCCGCCTCGAACGGCACCTCTGAGATGCGCGACAGCCGCTGTGGCCCCTCATGCACCGATAGGAACGCCCCCACGCCATGGCCGGTGCCGTGGTTGAAATCCTGCCCCGCCATCCACAAAGGCGCGCGGGCAAGGGGGTCGAGATCGCGCCCCGCCAGCCCCTTGGGCCAGCGCGCACGGCTGATCGCGATCACGCCTTGCAGCACGCGGGTGTAACAGTCTCGGGCGAAATCGCCTGGGTCACCCACCGCCATCGTGCGGGTGATATCAGTCGTCCCGTCCAGATACTGCGCGCCCGAATCGACCAACAGCAGGCTGTCGGGCGGCACCGTCAGGTTACTTTCCTCGGTCACGCGGTAGTGCATGATCGCGCCATGTGGGCCCGCGCCGCAGATGGTGTCAAAGCTGATGTCATGCAGCGCATTGGTCGCGCGGCGATAGCCTTCCAGCGCGCGCACGACCTCAATCTCGGTCAGCCCGCCTTGCGGCGCACGCGCGTCAAGCCAGCACAGAAACTCGACCATGGCAGCCCCGTCGCGCAGATGCGCTACCCGCATGCCTTCGATTTCGGCGGCGGTCTTGCAGGCCTTGGGCAGACGGCAGGGATCATCGCCCCAAGCTACGACAATGCCTGCTTCCTCCAATTCCATCGACACCGCCAGCGGGGCCGTCGCGCGGTCCACCCGCACCGGCCCCTGCAAGGTATGCAGCGCAGGCACAAAAGCCTGCATCGGGCGCAAGGATACATGGCTGCCCAGATGCAGGCGGGTTGCCTCGTCAAACTTTGCGGCGTCGGCAAACAGGGTCACGCGCGCGTCGTCATGGAGGATCGCAAGCCCGTGCAGGATCGGGTTGCGCGGCACGTCCGCCCCGCGGATGTTCAACAGCCAGCACAGGCTGTCTGGCAGGGTGATCACCGCCGCCGTCTGCCCTTGCGCCTGCAATGCTTCGGCCAGCCGCGCCCGTTTGGACGCACTTGTCTCGCCGGCCAAGGCGTCGGGGTGCGCAAAGGCGCGGCCCAGCGGCGCATCGGGCTGATCGGGCCAGATCCGGTCAATCATATTGCGAACGGGCTGCAGGCCGAGGCCTGAGCCTTGCAGCGCGGCCTCCAGCTTGGCAATCTCGTCAGCGGTATGCAGCCAGGGATCAAAGCCGACCGCCCCCGCGCTCAGATGTTGCCTGATCCACGGCCCCGGCAAAACCTCGGGCCAGGGCACGGGCGTGAAATGCGCCAGATCGACCTGACCCTTGACCTGTGTGCGATAGCGCCCGTCAATGAACACCCCCGCTACCTCCGGCAAAACGATGCAGAACCCCGCCGATCCGGTAAACCCCGTCAACCATTGCAGCCGCTCGTCGCGCGCCGCCACATATTCGCCCTGATGCAGATCGGCGCGCGGCACGATGAAACCCGCCAACCCCTCGGCGCCAAGCACGCCGCGCAACTGCGCCAGACGGGCAGGGCCCTGAGCCGGAGAGGCATGGGTCTCAAAGCTCTGGAACATGGTCATCCTCTTTTCAAAAAATATCATGGGAGGGGATTTACCCCGCCTTGCGCATCCCCGCGCGTGCCCGCTTTTTCGGGTCGGCGTCAAACAGCCCGGCCAGCTGTTCGGTCATAGCACCTGCCAGTTGCTCGACATCCGTAATGGTCACTGCGCGCTGGTAATAGCGGGTCACGTCATGGCCGATGCCGATGGCGATCAGCTCGACCGCCTTTTTGCGCTCGACCATCGCGATCACATCACGCAGGTGTTTTTCCAGGAAATTCGCGGGGTTAACCGACAGCGTGCTGTCATCAACCGGCGCACCGTCCGAGATCACCATCAGAATCCGCCGCGCCTCTGGCCGCGCCATCATCCGCCGGTGCGCCCATTCCAGCGCCTCGCCGTCGATGTTTTCCTTCAGCAAGCCCTCTTTCATCATCAGCCCCAGATTGGGCCGCACCCGGCGCCAGGGCGCATCGGCGGATTTATAGATGATGTGGCGCAGATCGTTCAGACGCCCCGGTTGCTGCGCGCGCCCCTGTGCCAGCCAGCGTTCGCGCGATTGCCCACCCTTCCAGGCGCGGGTGGTAAAGCCAAGGATCTCTACCTTGACCGAGCAGCGTTCCAAGGTTCGCGCCAAGACATCCGCACAAATCGCCGCGATCGAGATCGGTCGGCCCCGCATTGAGCCCGAGTTATCGAGCAAGAGCGTGACGCAGGTGTCGCGGAACTCGGTATCTTTTTCCTGCTTGAACGACAGCGGAGTTGTCGGATTGGCAATAACCCGCGCCAGACGGCCCGCGTCCAGCGTGCCTTCTTCAAGGTCAAACAACCACGAGCGGTTCTGCTGCGCCTGCAGGCGGCGTTGCAGTTTGTTGGCAAGGCGGCTGACAGCGCCCTTCAGCGGTTCAAGCTGCTGGTCCAGATAGGCGCGCAGGCGTTCCAGCTCGGCCGGTTCCGCCAGATCCTCGGCCCTGATTTCCTCGTCGAAATCGGTGGTGAACACGGTATAGTTCGGATCGGCATCCGAATAGGCGGCGGGTGGAGGCGGCTCAAGCGGGGCCTCACCTTCGGGCAGTTCGGCCTCGTCGCCCTGTTCCATATCGGCTTGGTCATCCATGGTGACCTGCGCCTGAGATTCGTCTTGCTGATCCTCTTGGCTCTGCTCGGGCGAGGCTTCGCTGTCCTCGGATTCCTGTTCTTCCGAGCCTTCGCTGTCGGGGCTGTCCTGATCTTCTTCAGCCTCGTCGCCGCTGTCCTGATCGTCGGGCGCATCGGGGTCGTCGCCCAATTGATCGCCATAGCCAAGGTCCGAAATCACCTTACGGGCAAGACGGGCAAAAGCTGCCTGATCGGCCAAGGTATCGTCAATGTTATCAAGGGTTTCGGCAGCCTGACCTTCGATGAAATCGCGCCACATCTCCATGACATTGGCAGCCCCTTTGGGCATGTCGCGACCCGTGGCAAGGTGGCGCACCAGATAGCCCGCCGCGACCGAGAGCGGCGCATCCTCGCGTTTGGTGATGCCGGAATAGCCCTTGCGATCGGCCTCATAAGCGATCTTGGCGTCGATGTTGCCTGCCGTGCCCGGCATGGCGCGCGCGCCTACGGCTTCGCAGCGCGCCGTTTCCATTGCGTCGTAAATCTCTCGCGCCAGCGGGCCGGTGGGGGCGTATTTCGCCGCCGTCGCCTCGTTGTGAAACTTGCGGCGCAGCGCAAAAGCATCGGCCGTGCCACGCGCCAGCAAAACCTCGTCGCGCGTCATGCGGCGGCTGACCTGCGGCAGGCGCACGCCCTCTTTGTTCATACCCGCGGGATCAACCGAATAGGTCACCGTCATTTCAGGGTCATCGGCCATAGTTTTGGTGGCCTCGGCCAAGGCTTTTTTGAACGGATCGGCGGGGTTGTCGGATGGCTTGCTCATGGCTTGACAATGGCATTTTGCGATTTGCCCTGCAAGGGCGGCTGTAGCCGCTCGGGCGGCGCGCGGGCGCAAATTCATCGGCCAATCTTGGTGCATCAGCGCACAGAACGGCTACATTCTTAGCGAATTGGTTTTCGGCATCAAGAGGATCACAGTCGCCCCAGATACATGTGGACTTCCCTTGATGAAAAGGACCAAGGCTATGAGCACGAAACCAAAAATCGCACTTATCATCGGCTCCACCCGCGCCACCCGCTTTGCCGACATTCCGGCAAACTGGATCAAGGCGCAGGCCGAAGCGCGTGGCGACATAGAAATTGAAGTGGTTGACCTGCGCGACCACAAGATGCCGTTCTTTCACGAGATGGCCTCGAACGCCTACATGCCCTCGACCGACGCCGCCGCTGTGGCCTGGCAGAAAAAGATCGCAGGCTTTGACGGCTATCTGTTTGTGGTGGCGGAATATAACCACTCGATCACCGGCGAGCTGAAGAACGCTCTGGATCAGGCCTATGTCGAATGGGCGAAAAAGCCGATGGCGGCGATTGCCTATGGCTCGATGGGCGGCGCGCGGGCGCTCGAGCATCTGCGCATGATCGCGGTCGAGCTGCAAATGGTGCCGGTGCGCAACGCCGTTCACATCGGTGGCAGCGACTTCTGGGCG
>JAHEBX010000134.1 GCA_024642045.1 Pseudorhodobacter sp.
CTGAAGGCGATGGGCAAGGATCTGGCAGACGGGCGTCCGCTGATCCTTGTGTGCCGCTCGGGCGCGCGGTCGTCGGCAGCCGCAGGTGCACTGGCGGGCAAGATCCCGAACAAGATCATCTCGGTCAACGGCGGCATGTCGGCGGCGATTGCGTCGGGATATAAAACAGTCCGGCCAAGCAAATAAGAAAGGGCCGCGGCGGTTTGCGGCCCTTATCAGCGTTGAGGTGAATTACAGCTTCAGCGACGGGATGATCTGCTTTTTGCGGCTCATCACGCCGGGCAGCACCACGGTATCGCCGCTGACCTTGACCCCAAAGGATGCCTCGGCCATCTGCTTGACCAGATCATTCGGCACCAGCAACGTCGCCTCTTCGCGCAGGATATCGACGACAAACAGCAGCACCTGATCGGCACCATCGGCCTGCGCAACCTCCGGCATTGCGGCCATCAGCGCGGCCTTGCGGTTCAGCACCACCGCAGGCGCCGTGGTTTCCAGAACCGAGATGCGCAGCTCTTTGCCCGCGACGCTGTATTCCTTGCTGTCCATCCGCAGCAATTCTGCGTCCGAGAACGACGAGACATCGGATTTCGCCGCAAACATCGCGGCGGCAAGCTCGGGGATCGACACGCCCAGATCTGCAGCCAGCTTTTCAGCAACGATGCGGTCGTGATCCGTGGTGGTCGGCGAGCGGAATTCCAGCGTATCCGAGACGATGCAGGACAGCATCGCGCCTCTGATCTCGCGCGGCAGCTTTTCGACGTTCTCGCCCATGATGTCGTGCATCACGGTCGCGGTGCAGGCCAGCGGGCGCATCACCACATTGATCGGGGTTTTGGACTTGAGACCGCCCACCAACATATGATGGTCGATGATCGCCATGATCGTTGCCTCGTTGATCGAGGGCGGCAGTTCGGCGGGGTTGTTGGTGTCCACGATCACCACGCGATCATTGGCGCTCACATCGGCGATGATCTCGGGCTGCTCAAAGCCCCAATGCTTGAGCACAAAGGCGGCTTCGGTATTGGGCTGTCCCAGCAATACAGGCTTTGCATCGCCGCCCAGCACGTTTGTCAGATACCAGGCCCAGATGATGGCGGACATCGTGGCGTCGGTGTCAGGGGATTTGTGGCCAAAAACGAGGGTGGACATGCGGCAAGCTCCGTAATGCGATTTGCGCCTATATAGGCGGGCGCGCGGCTTTTGTCACCCAGCCAGATGCTGCGTTGCGGCGTTATTGAAATGGCTGGCGGGTGATTGTGTAGCCGTCCTTTTGCAGCAGTCGCAACACCCCCTGTTCACCTGACAGATGCAGCGCCCCAAAGGCCACTAGCACGGGGCCCTGCTTCGCGGCGGCCTCGATCACCGGGATCCAAGCACGGTTGCGGTCCGTCATCATCGACTTTTCCAGCACGGCGAATTCCGCATCCACCCGTTCGGGGGTATATCCGGGCATCTGCAGGCTTTGCTGGCGGTTGAATTCCCAGATCAGGCGGCCTTCTTCGGCAAAATAGGCGTCGCCAAGTGTTGCTGCGACATCGCTTGAGGCGTCTTCCATTCCCAGCGCAGTGGTCAGCATCTCAATCTGCTGCTGCTGGCTCATCTTGCCAAAGATGTCAAAGACAGTGTCATAGGGCTCCAGCGCCCGCACCGGAACGCCCGCCGCTTTGGCTTCTTTGATCAGTTGATTGTCCAGACCGTTCGGCATCATCTGTTCCGCCATGCCGCAGACCGGGATCGAAAGCAGCATCGAAATATACCAAGGCCGAAACTTGGCCGCCATAATCGAGGGGATGCCCCGCGCCGAAACGGCTTTGGAAAGCCGCTTCCAATCGTCGGGCGGCATCACTTCGGGCAGGGTGGGGCCATCGGTGATGACGATCAATGAAGGGTCATCCGCGACGCGTTGTTTCAGCGATTCTTCTTCTGCGGGGCCCGCCTCGACCAAAAGCGCGCGCGACTTCGCGAGGATCGGGGTCAGCCGTGCCATTGTTGCCGCGTGGCGCGGATCGTTGAAGTGATAGGTCCCGACGAGTTGAATCGATTCCTCGCCCCGCGTCGCACGCCAGGCATTGCCGACAGCAAAGGGCACAGCCCCCGCCTTTTGGCGCAGCGCTGCCTGTTCGGCCTCTGGCATCGCCGCAATAAGATTGCTGCCCTGACAGGCGGCAAAACTGACGCTTGCCGTCGCCCAGACAAACACGAACCCAAGAAAAAACCTGCGCATATTCATCACCACAGTTGCATGCGCTCAGGGTTGCATTTTGGTGCCGAAAGGCCAAGCCGGAACCCCCGTTTCCAGCGGCTTTATACAAATATTTCACAGGGTCGGGTGTTGACAGATTGGGCTAGAGGGCCTAATTCAAGCGCCGTTAGCACTCGCGCTGAGTGAGTGCTAATCCAAATCAAACCTGGAAACTCAAGGGAGTAAACCCAGATGGCATTCACACCGCTGCAAGACCGCGTGCTGGTTCGTCGCATCGAAGGCGAAGACAAAACCAAGGGCGGCCTGATCATTCCGGATTCCGCAAAAGAAAAGCCGGCCGAAGCCGAAGTCGTTTCGGTAGGCCCGGGCGCGCGCAAAGACTCGGGCGAGCTGATCGCACCTTCGGTCAAGGCCGGCGACCGCGTGTTGTTCGGCAAATGGTCGGGCACCGAAGTTAAGATCGACGGCGAAGACCTGCTGATCATGAAAGAAAGCGATATCCTCGGGATCATCTCCTAAGGCCGCTTGGGGTGTGCAGGCGCACACCTCGCGGATCGTTTTCCCTTCCATCGACATTGAGGAGTTTGCACCATGGCTGCAAAAGACGTACGTTTTGACACCGATGCTCGCGACCGCATGCTGCGCGGCGTGAACATTCTGGCTGACGCTGTTAAAGTGACCCTCGGCCCCAAAGGCCGCAACGTAGTGATCGACAAGTCGTTCGGATCGCCACGCATCACCAAAGACGGTGTGACCGTTGCCAAAGAGATCGAACTTTCCGACAAGTTCGAGAACATGGGCGCACAGATGGTCAAAGAAGTGGCTTCGCGCACCAATGACGAAGCCGGCGACGGCACCACCACCGCAACCGTGCTGGCTCAGGCCATCATCAAAGACGGTCTGAAGTCGGTGGCCGCTGGCCTGAACCCGATGGATTTGAAGCGCGGCATCGACATGGCTGTGGTCAAGGTTGTCGCTGCGATCAAAGCGGCGTCGCGTCCGGTTCTGGACAGCGCCGAAGTTGCACAAGTCGGCACCATCTCGGCCAACGGCGAAGCTGAAATCGGCCGTCAGATTGCTGACGCGATGCAGAAAGTCGGCAACGAGGGTGTGATCACCGTCGAAGAGAACAAGGGTCTGGAAACCGAGACCACTGTTGTCGAAGGCATGCAGTTCGACCGCGGCTATCTGTCGCCTTACTTCGTGACCAACCCCGACAAGATGATCGCCGATCTGGAAGATTGCCTTGTTCTGTTGCACGAAAAGAAACTGTCGTCGCTGCAACCGATGGTTCCCTTGTTGGAAGCCGTGATCCAGTCGCAGCGTCCGCTGTTGATCATCGCTGAAGACGTGGAAGGCGAAGCGCTTGCGACCCTCGTGGTCAACAAGCTGCGTGGCGGTTTGAAAATCGCGGCTGTCAAGGCTCCAGGCTTTGGTGATCGTCGCAAGGCAATGCTGCAAGACATCGCGATCCTGACCGGTGGTCAAGTGATCTCGGAAGATCTGGGCATGAAGCTTGAGTCGGTAACCATCGACATGCTGGGTTCGGCCAAGAAAATCTCGATCACCAAAGACAACACCACCATCATTGATGGCGCTGGCGTCAAGGCCGAGATCGAAGCCCGCGTGGCACAGATCCGCACGCAGATCGAAGAAACCACTTCGGACTATGACAAAGAGAAACTGCAGGAGCGCGTGGCCAAACTGGCTGGCGGTGTTGCTGTGATCAAAGTCGGCGGCATGACCGAAGTCGAAGTGAAAGAGCGTAAAGACCGCGTTGATGACGCCCTGAACGCAACACGCGCAGCTGTGCAAGAAGGTATCGTTGTCGGTGGTGGCGTGGCGCTTGTTCAGGCTGCAAAATCGCTCGACGGCCTGAAAGGCGCAAACTCGGATCAGGACGCAGGCATCCAGATCGTGCGCCGTGCGCTTGAGGCTCCGCTGCGTCAGATCGCAGAGAATGCGGGTGTTGACGGCGCTGTCGTCGCTGGCAAAATCCGCGAGTCGAACGACAAGAACTTTGGCTTTAACGCGCAGACCGAAGAATATGGCGACATGTTCAAGTTCGGTGTCATCGATCCGGCCAAAGTGACCCGCACCGCACTGGAAGACGCAGCTTCGGTTGCTTCGCTTCTGATCACCACCGAATGCATGATCGCAGATCGTCCAGAGCCTAAGGGCGCTGGTGGCGGCATGGGCGGCGGCGGCATGGGCGGCATGGGCGGCATGGACGGCATGATGTAATCTGCCCCAAAGGCATGTTAAGGAAAGGGCGCAGCTGCAAGGCTGTGCCCTTTTCGTTTGAGGTGGATATGAGCGGGCCTGACAGTTTCCGAAGCGCGCGGCCCGAAGACTACGAAAGCATCGACATGCTGTTGCGGCGGGCCTTTGCTGGCGCAGCGGAAGCAGACCTGGTGCGGGCCCTGCGGCACGAAGGATTGGTGGAAACCGAAGTGGTCATGCCTTGGAGCGGCGACGTGGTGGCGCATCTGGCCCTGTCGCGGCTGGTGGCACCTGCAGGCTGGCTTGCACTGGCCCCGGTATCGGTAGCGCCAGAATGGCAGGGCAAACGGTTGGGGTCGAGACTGCTGGCAGGGGTGATGAAACTGGCGGCGATCAAGGGGCAAACGGTGGTTGTGGTGGGAAAGCCTTCGTTCTACATGCGGGCCGGATTCCGTTTTGGCGGGATGGTCTCGCCCTACCCAGAGGCGGTCGTTGGGGTCGCAGGCGGCACGGCGGCAGAGGTGGTTTACCCAGCGGCCTTTGACGGGATCTAGCGGAGCGGCTTTGCCGCAAGAGGGGAGCGCTTGCGCGCGGTGGGTGCTGGGCGCAATGGCGCGAATTGACGATCAATCTTAGGCTTTGCCGAAATTTGGAGAGAGGGACAACTTTGCGTCTGGCATTTTGGACGGCGGTGGCGATGATTGCTTTTGCCGGCAACTCGCTGCTGAACAGGATGGCGGTGGGCGGCGGTGCGATTGATGCACAAAGCTTTGCTGTGCTGCGGCTCTGTGCGGGGGCGGTTTGTCTGGGTGGGCTGATGTTATGGCGAAGAACGGATTGGCCCGGCCTGTCGGGGCGTTTGACCGGTGTCGCGGGGCTGTTGGTGTATCTCTTTGGCTTTTCAGCGGCTTACGTCAGTCTGAGTGCGGGGACGGGCGCGTTGATCCTGTTTGGTATGGTGCAGATCACCATGTTTGGCGGCGCACTTTTGGCGCGGGACAGCATTGCGCCTCGGCGCTGGGCGGGGGCGGGCCTGGCGTTTGGTGGGCTGGTTTATCTGGTCGCTCCGTCTGTGGTGTTCGGTGGCCTTGGACCCATGTTTGCGATGGCGTTCGCGGGGATTGGCTGGGGGATGTATTCGCTTGCCGGGCGACGGACCGGCGATCCACTTGCAGCGACGGGGGCGAATTTCCTGCTGGCAGTACCGATTGCCTTGGGCGTTTGGGCGTTGCACGGCGCCGATGCCTGGAGCGCACAGGGTGTCGCCCTTGCGACACTCTCGGGAGCGGTGACCTCGGGGCTTGGCTATGCGCTCTGGTATCGGCTAGTGCCGCAGCTTGGCGCGTCGCGGGCGGCGGTGGCGCAACTGACCGTGCCCATTATTGCGGCTGCAGGAGGCCTTGCACTGGGCGAGGCGCTGAGCCTGCGCTTTGTCGTTTCGGCAGCGCTGGTACTCGGCGGCGTGGCCGTGGCGAGCCGTTAGATCGTCTTTCCAAGCCGGCGTAAGGTGTTGGTCACGCCGTTGTCGGAATCAAGGCGGGATATGCCGGTATCGACAAACCCGTGGCGCAGCCAAAACGCACGACCCTTGGGGTTGGCATCAAGCACGCCAAGGAAAATTTGCGCACAGGCTTTGGCGCTCGCTCGGGTTTCAATCTCTTGCAAAAGCGCCGTGCCAAGGCCCTGTCCGCGCGCCCAATCGGCAAAGATCATCAGACCAAGATAGGCGTCGCCCGTTTCGGGGAAACCGAAACTGAGTTCGGCGATACCAGCTAGGCGGGGGCCGAGAAAGATGCCGATGCGGTGACTTGCGGCGGGGTCGCATTTGGGAGGGGCATCTGTGAAGAAGGCCTGCGCGAGGCTGGCCACATCGACGATCGCACGGTCGAGCCGCCAATAATCTTGGGCAGAACGATACACGTCTTCGACTAAAGCGCCGTCAGTCACTGGATCAAGGTCTCGGATCAACATTGTACAGGTCCAAAGGTGTCAAAGGCTAGCTTGGCTATTCCTCTGCCATTTCAGGACAAACCGGAATGCGGGCCAATTGGGCGGTATAATCGGCGGGCAGCACATCCCGCCCTTCCAGAAGATAGGCCAGATAGGTCTTGCGCGGACGTAAATCTGCTCCCAGACTGTTCCGGGCGATATAGGTTATAGCGCTGATATCTTGGGCAGATTCAAAGTCATGGATCACAACTTCCATTCGCTCGTAACCACCATTGGCTACATTTTCGTATCTATCCAATATTTGCAACCCTGCCTCTGGCAGCGCGTTCAGGGTGCCAAAAACGCTCTTCGTGGCGGCTTTTTGAATATTGCCGGCCCCTGCACCGGGGAAATAAACAGACGGCTTGTTGAACACCAGTTCATATCCATCCAACCGCCCCAGCCTGCGCGCACTTATCGCCACACCTTCGGGAGCCAGACGTTCTGTTAGCAGCCGCCGCATGCTCATGTTAGACCCGTAGGCGAAGTAGTAAATCAAATGACGCTCCTTCAGACCTTGTGGCTATCTGATCATCACTTCCAGCGGATCATACTTCAAGCCATCGCCCCAGGCGGCCTCGATCAGGCTGTCGGGCTTGAAGCGGATTCGGCCCATCTCCATATCGCTGCGACTGAAAAACCGCCGCTGAGTGACCACGCCTTCAGGGTCGCGCCAAGCGGGGTCAATCGCGCCCTCGATGATCTTGCAGCGAAAGAACAGATCGACCTGATGAAAGCCTGACGCCGGATCGTGAAACTCGTTGATCAGCGCCGGCGATCCGACCTGCACGCGCAGCCCGGTTTCTTCGAATATCTCGCGCATCAGATTCTCATGCAGTGAGGCGCCTGATTCCATTCCGCCACCAGGTGCGCACCACAGATCCGAGCGCCCGCCCGGATAGGCGTTGACCAACAAGAGCCGATCCTCATGCAGGATCAGCGCGCGGGCAGCAAGGCGGACGGGGCGGCGTGACATAGGGGCAGGCTGATCTGCCCGCCCCCTTTGGTCAAGAGCTTATGCTACCGCGGCGGCAGTTTGCCCCTGTCTTTCCGACCACAGCAGATAGAGCGATCCCGCAAGGATCAGCAGGATACCCAACCAATAGCTGCCTTCGGGCGCAAAACTCAGCACCAGCCAGCTGACAAGGATGTTCGAGAACAGCTTGAGGTCATCAAAGGGCTGCACAAAGCCCGCATCGGCCACCGAATAGGCCAGCGTCAGGAAATGCTGGGCCGCATACATGATCACGCCGCCCAACAGCAGCAGCGCAAGGATCGAGCCTGTCGGGATTTCAAACCCGGCTTGCAGCGAGAAAAGCCCGTTGATCGGGGCAATCAGCACCAAGAGCCACATGGTAATCGCGGTTTGCGGCTCGTCAGCGGTCAGCCGTTTGGTGATCAACGAGGCACCGCCCCAGCAAATCGCGGCAGCCACGGGGTAAAGGGTGGCAAAGCTCAGCGCGCCCTCCCATGGCCGCAGCAGAATCATCGCACCGGCAAAACCAAGGCAGGCGGCAATCCAGCGATTGGCCGAGACGCGCTCGCGCAGGAAAACCGCAGCGCCAATCATCACAAAGAACGGCGAGGTCATCACCAAGGCAACGACGTGCCAAGGTGCCATGCCCGAGGCAAAGGCTTGGGTAAACGCTTGCACACCCAGCACTGATAGCAGGATGCGCGCGCCGTGCAGGATCGGATGTTTGGTTTTCATACTGGACAGGCCCTGCTTCCAGATGAAGGGCAACGAAAATACCATCGCAATGGCATATTGCCAAAAGGCGTCAGACTGCGCCTTGAAGCCCATTTTATAGGTGACGGTCCATGTTATCGCGTTTGCCGCGGCAAAGGCGATGCCCGCCAGCACCATAAACATGGCGCCGCGCAGCGGGTATTGGGTTTGCTGATTCATATGTGGTTCCTTTCAAGTCCCAACAGTGAATCAGGGTGAAAGGACATGCCAAAAGGCCCGCGCAGCAGCCCAAAGCCGCCAGCGCCAAACCGCAAGGCACAACCCCTCTCTTTCATCCGGACTATACCGTCGGCCCCGGAATTAAACCGGATCTGCTGACCCAAGCGTTTCGTCAGAAACGCAAGGCGCTCGCGGGCTATACCGCCGGTGGGGAATTACACCCCGCCCTGAGAAGGCCGGAAAAAGCTTCCGGTCATCATGGCATAAATCCATCAGGGCTCGGCTGCAATGGCAAAGCTGTGCTAACAGGGCACAGGATCTGTGCGCGCAAAACAGAGAGGGACACATGTCTGAACAGGAAACGGTACTCTTGCTGCATGGTTTGGCGCGCTCGGCGGCCTCTTTGCGGCTGATGCAGATGGCGCTCAGGCGCGCGGGCTACAGTGTCGTAAACCGTGGCTATCCCTCGACCAAGGTGCCGGTTGCTGAACTTGTGGCCGAGGTGGGTCTGCAGGTGGCCGCCTGCGGAACAGGGACTTTGCACTTTGTCACCCATTCGATGGGCGGCATTCTGGCACGCGCTTGGTTGGCCGAGCATCGCCCGCCGCGTATGGGTCGGGTGGTGATGTTGGCTCCGCCGAATGGCGGCTCGGAACTGGTCGATGCCTTTGGCGATATGGGGCTGTTTCGGTGGCTGAACGGGCCAGCGGGGGTAGAGCTTGGCACCGGCTCGCAGGATTGGCCCAATCGTCTTCCGTTGCCAAGCTATCCGGTGGGGGTGATTGCGGGATCGGTCAGCCTGAACCCGCTGACGTCAGCCTTTGTCGAGCGGCCGAATGACGGCAAGGTGTCGGTCGCCAGCACCCAGCTTGCCGGGGCCAAACACCTGACCTTGCCCGTGAGCCACACCTATATGATGAACAATCCCACTGTGATCGCACAGACGCTCGCTTTTCTGCGTACGGGTGATTTTGCCGATGAAATTACCCTGCGCGACGCTGTTGCAGCCTTGGCAACCTTGGTTTAGCCCTTGCGCACAACGCGATTGATATGGCCCATCTTGCGGCCCTCGCGCGCCTCTGCCTTGCCGTAGAGGTGAACGGCCGTGTCGTTTTCGCGCATGATTTCGGGCAGGCGTTCAATATCGTCGCCAATCAGGTTTTCCATCACCACG
>JAHEBX010000262.1 GCA_024642045.1 Pseudorhodobacter sp.
GTTGGATAGCACTGTAGCCGCTTGGCAGATGCCTCAAGGCGGGATTGACGACGGCGAAAAACCTCGCGCGGCTGCCCTGCGCGAACTATGGGAAGAAACAGGCGTAACCGAAGATCTGGTCGAGCCGTTGGATAAGACCAAAGACTGGGTCACCTATGATCTGCCGCCGGATTTATTGGGTAAGGTCTGGGGCGGCAAATTTCGCGGGCAAAAGCAGAAATGGTTCCTTTACCGGTTTCTGGGCACGGATGAACAGGTCAACATCGCCACCATTCACCCTGAATTTGCCGAATGGCGCTGGATCGGTGCCGATGAGATGATCGCCGCCATCGTGCCCTTCAAACGCGCAGTTTATGAGGAAGTGGTTGCCCACTTCCGCCCGTATCTCGCCTGATCACAGAAACAACCGTAGCAATATCGGCGCGATCAGCGCGGTCAGCACGGCGTTTAATCCCATGCCCAGCCCTGCAAACGCTCCTGCCGTCGGGTGCACTTGAAACGCCCGTGCTGTGCCGATGCCATGCGCCGCTACCCCCGTCGCAAATCCACGTGCGCGCCAGTCAGTGATGCGCAGGGTGTTCAGCAGCGGCGTCGCCACGACCGCCCCGGTGATCCCCGTCAGGATCACCATCACCGCCGTCAAGGTAGGAGAGCCGCCGATGGCCTGCGAGATGCCAATCGCCACGGGTGCCGTGGTAGATTTCGGTGCCAGCGAGGCAAGGGTTTCACCCGTCACCCCCATCGCGCGGGCAATTGCCAGCGCTGAGACTATTGCAGTGGCAGACCCCGCCAGCAGTGCCGCCAACAAGGGTAAAGCCGCCTTGCGCACGCGCGGAAGGTTGTCCCACAGCGGCAGGGCAAGGCAAACCGTGGCGGGGCCCAGCAGAAAATGCACGAACTGTGCGCCCTCGAAATAGGTGGAATAGGCCGTGCCGCTGGCCTGCAACAGCAAGGCCAGTATTGCCACGGCGATCAGCACAGGGTTCACATAGGGCCGCCGCCCCGCCGCGCGAAAACAGGCATCGCCTATGGCATAAGCCGCAAGCGTCGCGGTCAACCACAGAAGTGGGCCGCGTGACAGATAGCTCCAGATTTCAACAAAATCACTCATCGCGGTTCCCCGTCAGCTTCGCCACCGCGACAAAACTCAGCGCCCCCACCGCAATCGCTGCCACGGTCGAGCCGACAATCGCCAGCCCAAGCGCCAATCCCTGCCCGCCAAAGGCTGCAAAATGGCCGACCACACCAACGCCCGCAGGCACAAACAGCAGCGACAGATGCCCCAGAATACCCTGCGCTACAGGCCTTACGACCTCGGCCACCCGTGGCAGAAATTGCAGCGCAAGGATCATCAGGATCATCCCCAACACCGGCCCCGGCAGCGGTAAGGCCAGCGCGTGCGAGGCGGCTTCACCGATCAGTTGGCAGGCCAGAATGGCCAGTAAAGCGTGGATCATTTCAAACTCCTGCAACCGCCTTGCGATAGGTGACCGAGGTTGGCTGGTCAAAGCCAGCATGCGCAGTCCGCCCGACCTCTTGAAAGCCCAAAGCGTGAAAGACGGCGTGATTTTCCACCAATTCGACCCGCGTTTGCAGCTCCACCGCTGCAAAACCCAGATCGCGCGCCCGCATCTCGGCGCAGTCCACCAGCGCCCGCGCCAACCCTAGCCCGCGTTGATCGCTGCGCACCGCCAGCTTGCCCAGATACAGCACCTCTGCTTTTGGCGTCAGAAACATGCAGGCCACGGGCGGCGACCCGATCACCCATATCTCGCCCGCCTGCGCCTGAGCTGCGATGGCGGCCTCGGTCAACTGCGCCATCGAAGACGGTGGGTCGATCCGCCCCTCCATAGCGGCAAACGCGGCACGGATCAGTTCCAGCACAGCCGCCCAGTCATAGGGGGCAAGGGCGCGATAGGGGGTCATGGCGGCTCCTTTTCCCGCAGCCTGAGCGTTCAATCCGATGCGGTCAAGCCGCCATAAACCGCAAGATTTTGGGGATAACCCTGCCCGTTCACCCATATCGTGGGGCAGGGGCGTTGACTCAGGCGGGATAGCTGCGAAAACTAGCCAACCTGTCGGGAATCAATGGGCGACCCCTTTGCGCTTTAACAAACTGCGGCTGAATGGCTTTAAAAGCTTTGTGGACCCCACCGATCTGGTGATCCACGACGGTCTGACCGGAGTGGTCGGCCCGAACGGCTGCGGCAAGTCCAACCTGCTAGAGGCCTTGCGCTGGGTCATGGGCGAAAACCGCCCCTCCGCGATGCGCGGCGGTGGCATGGAGGATGTGATCTTTAACGGCTCGGGCGCGCGCGGGGCGCGTCACTTTGCCGAGGTCGCGCTGGTGATGGACAACACTGACCGCCTCGCGCCGTCGGGGTTCAACGATTCTGACGTGATCGAGATTGTCCGCCGGATCACCCGCGACGCAGGCTCGGCCTACAAGCTGAACACCAAAGAGGTGCGCGCGCGCGATGTGCAAATGCTGTTTGCCGATGCCTCGACAGGGTCACATTCGCCGGCCCTTGTGCGGCAGGGGCAGATTTCCGAAC
>JAHEBX010000263.1 GCA_024642045.1 Pseudorhodobacter sp.
GCCGTCGACGCGCGGCCAAAGATGCCGATCTGGGTCGTCGTGGCATCGGCAACAAAGCGGCTGGTCAATTGTCCGTATGTCGCGCCCGTGGGCGAATAGTCCCAAAAGCCCGGCGTTCCTGAAAGGCCCAAAGCGGTGCCATTGGCAAAGACGTCAAACCCCAATGCGCCGCGAAAATCCTGCGTCGCAAAGATCGAGAAGGCATAGGTTTGCCCGACGATTGTCGCGATGGTTTGCAGCAAGCTGCCATGAGGCGTCGTGTCGCCCACGCCGGTCAAATCGACAAAGCCTTGGCCGGAATGGGGGTTGATGTCAGGTGGGCTCATCCCCCAAACCAGCGAGTTGCCGACACGCCAGCCGGTCAGATCCTGCGGCCCTGTGCCGGTGATCAGATCATAGTTTGTGATCCCGCCACCGATGGGCGCAAAATTCCCCATCTCAAACCCGCCATTTACGATCAACTCGGCTGCGCTGGCGGCAGCGACCGATAGGCTCATCCACGCCAAAGCTGAGGCCAAAATCTTCAGCGGCTTGACGCACGCGCGGGTCAGCCGGCTTGCGGCTTGGGTATCATGGCCCGTTTGTTTTTGCGGCAGTGTTCGGCCAAAGCCTCTGGCGTGCCGCGATTTTGCCGCTTCATCTGCCCCTGCAGACAGTCGATAGGCATTCCCTAAGTCCATCGTGCAATTCCTTGAGTGAAAGGTGTCGTAAGTTTTGCAATTTCTGTTAGCCTCACTGCAGGCAGAATAAGGCGAACGGCCGCCTGCCGGCAGCAGCGTTTTTGGATCAGGTTTCGTCAAATCTGGGTAACTGAGCGGGCGCGGCTTTGGCGCCAAGTGGGGCCGGCATGACACTCGACTGGAACGATCTTCGATACTTTCTGGCGGTGGCGCGGCATGGCAGCACGCTGGCTGCGGCGCGCGCGATGAACAAAAGCCAGTCAACCGTCCACCGCCGTCTGGACGAGCTTGAGGCAGCGCTGGGTCAGCCTTTGGTCCGACGCCATCCAACCGGCTATCGGCTGACCCCGTTCGGCGCAGCCCTGCTGCCCGATGCCGAAGCGGTGGAAAGCGCGGCTCAGGCGCTCGAGCAGCATCTGGACCGTCTGGCGCAGGACACCGGCTCTGCGGTCCGCGTAACCTGCCCCGAACCGATCATGTATCTGATGACCAAATCGGGGTTGATCGACAGATTTCACGCCCTGCACCCCGAAATTCGGGTCGAATTCGTGCTTAGCGACAAATACATGGACCTCGCCAAGGGCGACGCCGATGTGGCGCTGCGCTCTGGCGATACCGACGATGGCGAGCTGGTCGGCCGCAAGATTGCAGATTCTTTATGGGCCGTCTACGCCAGCAAATCCTTTGTCGAGCTGAACGGCCAGCCGCAAGACGTAAGCTTGATCCGCAACTTTCCCATCGTCGCACTGGATGGGTCGATGGCAGGTCATCGCCTGACGCACTGGCTGGCGACCATCGCGCCGCAGGCGGTGATCGCATCGCAGTGCACCTCGATTTTGGGCCTGATCAGCTCGGTCAAGGCAGGCTTGGGAGTGGCCGCCCTGCCAATGGCGCTTGGCGACAAAGAGCCAGAGCTGGTCAGGGTGCTTGGGCCGATCCCCGAGCTCACCCGCCCTTGGCGCATCCTTGCCCACCCCGATGTGCGAACGACCGCGCGGGTCTCGGCCTTTTTCGATTTCATCACAGCGCAAAGCGAGGCCCTGCGACCGATCCTGACAGGCTAGACGGCCTAGTCCGCCAGCTCCCAACCATCGGGATAGAAATCAAACGGCAGCACGATCTCGGTCGCCAGCCGCTCCCATTCCCAGATGCTCTCTGGATCAATCGAAATCGGCCCGACGCGCGCCTCAAGGATATCGCCCGCATGATGCGTCTTGAACCCCTTGGCCCGCAGCGCCTTTTCCACCGCTGCCCATTTGGTATCGACCTCTTCGGCGATGAACTCGAACACCACCACCGACGTCTTGGGCATTTTCACCCCCCGCCCGACCTTGGCAAAGGTCTCGAAAGTCTCTGCCCTTTGTTCGCGAAAATCGTGCATCTCGTCGTTCCTTTTCCGCTCTGCCGCCCCCGGTCCCTTGCGATTGCGCGCGCGGCGCCCTATCTCGGCCTCGGGAGAACAGCAATTCCTGCAAATTCAGCGTCAAACTTTGCGCCGAATCAAGACCGCTGCTTGATCTTGCCGCGTGCTGCTTGTATCCCACGCCATCCCGAATAGAATAGGGGTCAAAGGCCAATCATTGGCCCCTCAACCGGAGTTCGCCATGTCATGGACCGATGAGCGCGTCGAGACGCTCAAGAAAATGTGGGCCGAGGGCCAGTCTGCCAGCCAGATCGCCAAAGAGCTCGGCGGGGTCACCCGCAATGCCGTGATCGGCAAAGTGCACCGTTTGGGCCTGTCCAACCGCGTCAGCGGTGCGGATGATGCGGCAGAGGCGCCAGCAGCCCCCGCCGCCGCCAGCCCGCCACCGCGCAGCGAAGCGCCCGCGCGCGCCGAGGCCGCCCCGCGCCCCG
>JAHEBX010000264.1 GCA_024642045.1 Pseudorhodobacter sp.
GTTTATGTCGGTTTGGGCGCCGTGGATGCGCCCTATTAAGCCACCGCCCATAGGGCTCTCGCCCCGCCTGGCCGGGGGGTGGGCGACAGACGGCGTGACGGAGAAATTGGAGAGAAGATGCAGGCGGAATATGTGATCATCGGGTCGGGCTCGGCGGGGTCGGCGATTGCCTACCGCTTGGGCGCGGCGGGCAAACGCGTCGTGGTGATCGAGCAGGGCGGCAGCGACATCGGGCCGTTTATCCAGATGCCTGCGGCTTTGTCTTATCCAATGAATATGGGACTTTACGACTGGGGGTTTCAGTCGGAACCCGAGCCGTTCCTGGGCGGTCGGCGATTGGCCACGCCGCGCGGCAAGGTGGTGGGGGGGTCTTCCAGCATCAATGGCATGGTCTATGTGCGCGGTCATGCCAAGGATTTCGACACCTGGGAGGCGATGGGCGCGCAGGGCTGGTCCTATGCCGATGTGCTGCCCTATTTCCAGCGCATGGAGCATTGGCACGGGGCCGACGATGCGGGGGGCGATGCGGGCTTTCGGGGGGCGAACGGGCCGTTGCATATCAGCCGCGGGCCGCGCAGCAACCCGTTGTTTGACGCCTTTATCACCGCGGGGCAGCAGGCGGGTTATCCGGTGACGCAGGACTATAACGGCGCGCAACAGGAAGGCTTTGGCGCGATGGAGGCCACCATTTACAAGGGCCAGCGCTGGTCGGCGGCGAATGCCTATCTCAAGCCTGCGCTCAAGGCGGGCAATGTGACGCTGGTGCGCGGCTTTGCGCGGCGCGTGGTGATCGAGGCGGGCCGTGCGGTTGGTGTCGAGATCGAGCGCGGCGGGGCGATCGAGGTGATCCGCGCTGATGCCGAGGTGATCGTGGCGGCCTCGTCGATCAACTCGCCCAAGATCCTGATGCTTTCGGGGATTGGTGATGCCGCACATCTGTCCGAGATGGGCATTCCTGTGGTGGCGGATCGGCCCGGTGTGGGCGCGAACCTGCAAGATCACCTTGAAATCTATATGCAATTTCAGGCGAAAAAGCCGATCACGCTTTATAAATATTGGAACCTCTGGGGCAAGGCTTTGATCGGGGCGCAGTGGTTGTTTACCGGCAAGGGGCTGGGGGCGAGCAACCAGTTTGAAAGCTGCGGCTTTATTCGCAGCAAGGCGGGGGTCGAATATCCTGATATCCAGTATCACTTCCTGCCCATCGCCGTGCGCTATGACGGCAAGGTCGCGGCGGGCGGGCACGGGTTTCAGGTGCATACCGGGCCGATGCGGTCGGCCTCACGCGGGGCGGTGACGCTGCGGTCGGCTGACCCAAAGGACGCGCCGAAGATCCTGTTCAACTATATGTCGCAGCCCTCGGATTGGGAGGATTTCCGCACGGCCATTCGCCTCACGCGCGAGATTTTCGCCCAACCAGCGATGGCCGAACATGTGAAGGCGGAAATTCAGCCCGGGATGGATTTGCAAAGCGATGAGGCACTGGATGCCTTTCTGAAAGAACACGTCGAGAGCGCCTACCACCCTTGCGGCACGTGCCGGATGGGGCGGGCGGATGACCCGATGGCGGTGGTTGACCCCGAGTGCCGTGTGATCGGTGTCGAGGGGCTGCGGGTGGCCGACAGCTCGATCTTTCCGCAGGTGACCAATGGCAACCTGAACGGTCCCTCGATCATGACCGGCGAGAAGGCTGCGGATCATATTCTGGGGCGACGGCTGGCGAAATCCAACCTTGAGCCCGTGCTGAACCCGAATTGGCGGACGCGCCAGCGCTGATTGATCAAGGTCAAGGCGAGGCTGCGGGCAGGGCGGTAGGCTCAGGCTGGACAAATGAGGAGACTGTCATGTCACATACCCCCCATGCGCTTGCCGAAGAATTTCCGGCGCAGGCCGCCAGGATTTCGGCTTTGAAAGAGACGGATGTGCACTTTGCCAAGTTGGTGAATGAATACAATGATTTGAACGAGCGTGTTCATCGGTCGGAGGCCCGGCTGGATTTGTTGAGTGAAGACGAAGAAGAGCTGCTGCGTCGTCAGCGGTCGCATCTGAAAGATCATATCTGGCAGCATATCAAATGATGTTTGACGCCGGGCTTGGCCACTGAATTGCGGACCAGCGAGGGGCACACACGGATCTGCACCGAACATGCGCGGGCCGTCCGAAAGGGCGGCCCGTCTGGTTTTGCAGGTTGGATCGACCGTGTTCACGCTGTCCGCGGCGCTGGCGATCTCGACGTCACGCGGCAGGGGGTCACGCGGCTCGGGGTTCGGGATGCCAAGGATGCGTGAAATCCGGCGCTTTTCGCGGCGTGTGACGATTTCAGCTTCATTCCCGGTGCGATTATCGACATCATTGGCGCTAAGGTGTTCAGTCAGGCGGATAAGGGGGCAGGGATGACCGATAATCCAATCGCGACGGCAGGCGCAGTTGTGACCCTTGGCCGAGCGGCAGTCGGGGCGAACGGGGCGTTCGATCAGCATCCGCATGGGAAACCCAGCCC
>JAHEBX010000135.1 GCA_024642045.1 Pseudorhodobacter sp.
CGGCAGAGGTTTTTTTCTAAGGCGGGGCGGCTATGCTTTTGGCAATCGACTGCGGCAATACCAATACGGTGTTTTCGATCTGGAATGGTGCCAAGTTCATAGCGACTTGGCGGATAGCAACCGATCACAAGCGGACGGCGGATGAGTACTTTGTCTGGCTGACATCTTTGATGAATCTGACCAACACCAAGGCGGAGATCCGTGAGGCGATCATTTCCTCTACGGTGCCGCGCGTGGTGTTTAACCTGCGGGTGCTTTGCGATCGCTATTTCAACTGTAGACCCTTGGTGGTGGGCAAGCCCGAATGTGCCTTGCCTGTCGCCCCGCGCGTGGATGCAGGGGTGACTGTCGGGCCAGACCGGCTGGTGAATACCGTCGCTGGCTTTGATCGGCACGGCGGCAATCTGATCGTGCTGGATTTCGGGACAGCGACGACCTTTGACGTGGTTGACACAGATGGTGCCTATGTCGGCGGCGTGATTGCACCGGGGGTCAACTTGAGCCTTGAAGCACTGCACATGGCGGCGGCGGCATTGCCGCATGTCGATATCACCAAGCCTGCCCGCGCGATTGGCACGAATACGGTGGCCTGCATGCAGTCGGGCGTGTATTGGGGCTATATCGGCCTGATTGAAGGCATTGTCCGCGAGGTGCGGCGCGAGCGTGACGCACCTATGAAGGTCATTGCGACAGGGGGCCTTGCGTCATTATTCGCTCAGGGAACTGAGCTTTTCCACTCCATCGAGGACGATCTGACCATTCATGGTCTTGTCCTTATCAACGATTATAACAAGGAAACAGCATGAGCGGTGAGCGGCTGATCTATCTACCATTGGGCGGGGCCGGCGAGATCGGCATGAACGCCTATGTCTACGGCTACGGCCCCAAGGGAAAAGAGCGTCTTATTCTGGTCGACCTTGGGGTGGCTTTCCCCGATATGGACGGAAGTCCTGGCGTTGATCTGATCATGGCCGATATCTCGTGGCTTTTGGCGCGGCTGGACCGCTTGGATGCAATTTTTATAACCCATGCGCATGAGGATCACATCGGTGCTTTGCCGCATCTGTGGTCGGCGCTGAAAAAACCTGTTTATGCGCGCAAGTTCACCGCCACCATCGGTCGGCTGAAGTTTGAAGAGGCGGGCCTGCCAAAGGATGCGATCAACGTTGTAGGCGCGCGCCCTGATGTGGTTGAGGCTGGGCCCTTCAAGGTGCAGTTCGTGCCTGTCAGCCATTCCATCCCCGAAAGCTCGGCGCTTATCATTGATACGCCGGCCGGGCGGGTTTTCCACTCGGGCGACTTCAAACGTGACCCGTCGCCGATTGTGGGCGAGGGCTGGGACGATGCGATGATGGAGGCGATAGCGGCTGAAGCACCGATCAAGGCGCTGATGTGCGATTCCACCAACGTGTTTTCGACCCATGCGGGTCGGTCCGAGAGCACGCTGAAGGATCCTTTGGCAGAGATGATCAAAGGCGCGGGCGGGATGGTTGTCGCCACCACCTTTGCCTCGAACGTCGCCCGTCTCAAGACGCTTGCCGAGGCAGGCATAGCGGCGGATCGATCTGTCTGCCTGTTGGGCCGCGCGATGAAGCGGATGGTTTCGGCATCGGAGGAGGCGGGTGTGCTAAAAGGGTTTCCGCGCACCATCACGCCTGAAGAGGCGCTGGACGTGCCGCGCCGCAATCTGATGTTGATCGTGACGGGCAGTCAGGGCGAGCGCCGTGCGGCTTCGGCACAGTTGAGCCGGGGCAAGTATCTGGGGCTTGAGATGAAAGAGGGGGATACCTTCTTGTTCTCATCGAAAATCATTCCGGGTAACGAGCGTGGCGTTTATTCGATCGTGAATGCGCTTTCAGAAAAAGGCGTTGATATCGTTGATGATAACAACGGGCTTTATCATGTGTCGGGCCACGCCAACCGGCCTGATCTGGAACATGTGCATCGGATATTCCTGCCGGACATGCTGATCCCCATGCACGGCGAGCATCGCCATCTGCGCGAGCACGTCCGCATTGCCACCGAGGCAGGGATTGCGGCGGCTGTAGCAACTAACGGCATGATGATGGATATCACTGGCGAAGTGCCGAAGGTTGCCGAGCATGTCGAGGCAGGCCGGACCTATCTGGATGGATCGGTCCTGATTGGCGCGTTGGACGGCGTTGTCCGCAACCGGATCCGGATGGCGTTGAATGGTCTGGTGATGGTCACCGTCATTCTGGACGAGCAGGATCAGCCGTTGGGCGAGGCTTGGGTCGAAACGATGGGGCTGCCAGAGACCGGCAAGGGCAACAGAGTTCTGGCCGAGAGCATGGAGGCCGAACTTACCGATTTCCTTGACAGTGCTGGCAAAAAGATACTGACCAATGACGACAAGATGGACGAGGCACTGCGCAAGATTGTTCGTCAGGTCGCGATGGAAGAGATCGGCAAAAAGCCCGAGGTTGTGGTGGTTGTCAGCCGTCTGGCCAGCGAATAAGGTGATGCCCAATACACAAAAGGCCCCGCTCTTGCGGGGCCTTTCTGCGTTTCAGAAGGCCGAGTTCACGCTTCGGATTCCGCAACCGGGGCTGCGTCTGCCTCGTCGTGTGTCGATGCCTTAATCTTGAAACTGCGCAGGATGAAATCTGGCACATGGTCGCCCAGACCAACGACACGTTCGCCCTGATCGCGGTTGGAATGCTGCTCGCGGCCCGAACGATGCTCGCTGCGGCGGTCGTCACGGCGCGGTTCCGAACGCTCTTCGCGACGCGGAGCCCGCTCCGGCTTTGGTGCGGCCTCAACAACGGCTTCGGCGACCGGCTCTGCCATGACGGATTCAACAGGGGCAACGGCCGGCTTTTCTGTGCGCGGAGCACGTTCGCGCGAGCGGCCTTCGCCACGCCCGCCACGGCTGCGTCCGCCACGCTCTTCGCGCGGACGCTCTGGCGTGTCAGACGCGGCTTCTAGCGCACCTTCTGGCACCTCACCGCGCGGAATCGGCTGTTTCACAAGCTGTTCAATGGCGTTGATGTATTTGTCATCCGAACTGACGGCAATGGTATAGGCTTTGCCCAGTCGTCCCGCGCGGCCGGTGCGACCGATGCGGTGAACATAGTCTTCGGGGTGCGAAGGCACATCAAAGTTGAACACATGGCTGACCGCAGGCACATCCAGCCCGCGAGCGGCCACGTCCGAGGCGACAAGGATATGCACCGAACCGTCGCGAAAGCCGTCCAGGGTCTTGGTGCGCACCGATTGGTCAAGGTCGCCGTGAATAGCGCTGGCATTAAAGCCATGCGCTTTCAATGACTTGGTGACCACATCCACATCCATCTTGCGGTTGCAGAATACGATGGCATTGGTGCAGGCCTCGCCCTCGGATTTGATGATCGAGCGCAGCACGGCGCGCTTTTCGGCAAAGCTCTTGTCTTTGCGCGATGGGGTGAACTGGATCAGTTTTTGCTCGATGGTGGTCGAAGTGGTCGCTTGCCGCGCAACTTCGATTTTCACCGCTCCGGTCAGGAAGGTATTGGTGATCCGTTCAATCTCGGGCGCCATGGTGGCCGAGTAGAAGAAAGTTTGACGGGTAAACGGGGTCAACGAGAAGATGCGCTCGATGTCAGGAATGAACCCCATGTCCAGCATGCGGTCGGCTTCGTCCACCACCATGATCTGCACGCCGGTCAGCAACAGCTTGCCGCGTTCGTGGTGATCCAGCAGGCGGCCGGGTGTGGCGATCAGCACATCGACGCCACGGTCGATCAGCTTGTCCTGTTCGCCAAACGACACGCCGCCGATCAGCAGCGCCTTGGTCAGCTTGGTGTATTTGGCGTAAGTTTCAAAGTTTTCCGCCACTTGCGCCGCAAGTTCGCGCGTCGGTGCCAGCACAAGGCTGCGCGGCATCCGGGCTTTGGCACGGCCTTTGCCCAGCAAAGTAATCATCGGCAGCACAAAGCTGGCGGTCTTTCCAGTGCCGGTCTGGGCGATGCCCAGCACGTCTTTGCCTTGCAAAGCGTGCGGGATGGCTTGGGCCTGAATCGGGGTGGGGGTTTCATAGCCGGCTTCTGCCACGGCCTGAAGCACGCGGGGATCCAGCGCGAGGTCTGAGAATTTGGTCATTTGCGTCCTAAGAATGCGGAGTCGGTCCGCATGGAATGAAGGGACGCTGATTTCCGGGCGTCCCGGCGTCTGGGGATAACCCCTAGGGCGCGGATAACGGAAATCGCGCCTTGGGTCAAGGAGAGCAGGCCATTCAGCCTTATATCAGCAAATCTTAGCGTGAAAAGATCAGCGCAAGGCCCGCCACGGCCAGAATCGCCCCCGCCCAGCTCAGCCCCGTTGGCCTTTGGCCCGTGCGCAGCCACAAAAGCGGCAGGATGATGACCGGCGAGGTGGCCGAAAGGGTGGCGATGATTCCTGTTTTGCCGCCCTGCAGCGCGTATAGAAACAGCGTCATGCCGATCAACAGCCCGATGATCGCGGTGCCAGCCGTCAGCACCAGCACCAGGCGCGTCGGGCGGGCGCGCAGGCTGGGCACGAACGGCAGGCCCGCAATCGCCCCCATCGCCAAGCCCGAGGCCCCAACGCGAAACAGCGAGGCGAGGTAAGGGTCGATGCCACTGGCCATCACGGGGCGCGCGATCAGCGAGCCTGCCGCTTGTCCCATTGCAGCGGCAAGAGCAAAGCCCGCGCCAATCGCAAAGCGCCCTTGGACGGTTTCAAACCGATGCGCGCCACTGCGCGGGCGGCCCAGAATAGCCAGCGCCACACCGCTGGCGGTCAGCGCAATGCCCAAAATCGCGCGCAGGGTCAGCTCTTCGCCCAGCACCGACCAGCCCAAGATCGCGGCCATCGGCGCATTCAGCGCAAAAATCGCGCCTGTGCGGCGCGGGCCAAGCCGGCCCACGGCCGCAAAATTGAAGGTGTCGCCGATCAGAATGCCGATGATTCCAGAGGCCGACAGCACCAGCGCCTGATGCAGATCAAGGCTGCCCCAAACGCCGCTGACCAGCACGACGATCGCCAGCAGCACCGTCACGAACAGCTGTCGGAACAGATTAAAGTGGAACGGCCCCAGCGCGCGCACCGCATCGGCCGCAAACAGCCCTGTGGTTGCCCAGCAGGTCGCCGTGCCAAGTGCGGCCAATTCGTGCAGCGGCAGGGTCATGTCAGACCATCAGTTCCTTGGTCGCGGTCAGCTTTACCTCGGGATAGTCGCGCTCGATCCGGTCGATGTCCCATTTCAGGCGGGTCAGAAACACCGTATCGCCGTCGCTGTCCAGCGCGATATGACCCTTGTTGACGTTGATGAATTTATCAACTTCCACCTTCGCGCCCGAGACCCAGCGGGCCGAGGTGAACTGGCTGGGTTCAAAGCGGACGGGCAGCGAGTATTCCTGCTCGATCCGGCTGGCGAGCACCTCAAATTGCAAAGCCCCGACGACGCCGACGATAAACCCTGAGCCGATCATCGGTTTGAAGACTTTGGCGGCCCCTTCCTCGGCAAACTGCATCAGCGCCTTTTCCAGATGCTTGGCCTTCATCGGATCGCCTGCGCGCACGACCTGCAACAGTTCTGGTGCAAAGGAGGGGATGCCGGTGAAATGCAGCACTTCGCCCTCGGTCAGCGCATCACCGATGCGCAGCTGGCCGTGGTTTGGAATACCGATGATGTCGCCGGCCCAAGCCTCCTCGGCCAACTCGCGGTCGGCGGCGAGGAACATCACAGGGTTGGCGATGGCCATTGGCTTTTTGCTGCGCACATGCAGCATCTTCATGCCGCGGGTGAAATGGCCGGAGGCAAGGCGCACAAAGGCCACGCGGTCGCGGTGTTTGGCGTCCATATTGGCCTGAACTTTGAAGACAAAGCCGGTCACCGGCTGTTCTTCCGCCGAAATCTGACGCTCGGCCGCCTTTTGCGGCTGCGGCTCGGGGCCATATTCAGCCATACCGTCCATCAGCTCCTTGACGCCGAACGAGTTGATCGCCGAGCCGAACCAGATCGGCGTCATCGAGCCGTTCAGGAACGACGCGCGGTCAAACCTGGGCAGCAGTTCGCGCGCCATTTCCAGCTCTTCGCGCAGTTGCGCAAGCTGGGTGGCGGGAATGTGGTCGGCCAGCTTTGGGTCGTCCAGGCCCGAGATCTGGATCGTTTCGGCCACCTTGTTTCGGTCGGCGCGGTCCATGATTTCAAGCCGGTCATGCAGCAGGTCATAAGCGCCGATAAAGTCGCGCCCCATGCCGATCGGCCAGGAGGCCGGCGTTACGTCAATGGCCAAATTCTCTTGGATTTCGTCAATTATCTCAAAGGTGTCGCGGCTTTCGCGGTCCATCTTGTTGCAGAAGGTCAGGATCGGCAGGTCGCGCATCCGGCAGACTTCAAACAGCTTTTGGGTCTGGCTTTCCACGCCTTTGGCCCCGTCGATCACCATGATCGCCGCATCCACCGCTGTCAGAGTGCGATAGGTGTCTTCGGAAAAATCCGAGTGGCCGGGCGTATCGACAAGGTTAAAGCGATACTGACGGAAATCGAACGACATGGCGCTGGCGGAAACCGAGATGCCGCGCTCTTGCTCCATCTTCATAAAGTCCGAGCGGGTGCGTCGCGCCTCACCCTTGGCGCGCACCTGACCCGCCATCTGGATTGCACCACCAAACAGCAGAAATTTTTCGGTCAGCGTGGTTTTGCCGGCGTCGGGGTGCGAAATGATCGCAAAAGTCCGACGGCGGGCGATTTCGGGCGGCAGGGCGGGCGCATTGGTTTGGGTCATGATAGGCTGGGGCTTTAGCTGATCATGACCGCGCCGTCCAGCGCCGCGCCACGCTTAGCGTTCGGGCCGCGGCGTCTCGCGCAGGGGCGTGCGAAACAGCGTCTCGGTGCCGATCTCGTCCAGAAACGTGCGGCCTGCTTCGGTTCCGAAATGCTGGTTCTGGCTCAGTCCGGGAAACCGCGCGCGCACATCTTCGGACAGGGCGGCAGGCAGGCGGCTGACGGTTGCGTCATTGACCATCAGACTCTCGGCAGGAATGCCCTCGGCGTAGATGATTTCGTGGTGGTCGAACACCAGATTGAAGAAATCGACAAAACCGCCCTCGCGCAGAAAAACCCGCTCGCCGTCCACCAGATGTCTGGCCTGCACCAAAAGCTCGGATGTCTGGAGCCCCGCCTTGCGGTGCCGTTGATACAGAAACATCCGGTGGTGCTGGCTGACGATCAGATCACCCGAATTGCCAAGCGTCCCCGCCTCTATCAACACGGGAGCAAAAGCCCCGACCGCGCGCAGTGTCGCCTTGCCAACCCAGCGGATTTCCTGTGCCCCGTGGTCGCGCGTCAATACCTTGTCGCCGATGCGCAGATCCTCGATCGCGCATTGCGCCCCAGAAGCAAGAGTAATCATCGTTCCGCGCGCAAACGAGATGCACAGCAAGTCCGACAGGCTGATATCTTGCGGTGCGGCGTCGATCTTTAGCAGTGTATAATCGGCCTGCGCTGTCATCGGCGAAAGGGGCAAGGCATAGCGCGCGCCCGTCGGCAGCGTCAGCAGCAGAATATCGACCTTGTCGCCATCGTCGCCCATCAGCGTATAGCGCGCCTCAAACCGCAACAGTGCACCGGGTTGCCCGATGGCACTGCCGGCCGCGATATGCTGCGCCCCCGCGGCACTACGGCTGACAACAAGGCGTTGCGGTGTCTCGGCTGGGTCCAACGCGTAGATGTCGCCGAGACAAACATCATCCGGCCCCATCAACCCGTCGCCATTATTCACGCCATTGATGCAATAAATCGCATCAGCCGCAAGCACTTGGGCTGCATGACCGGGATGCAAAGGAGGGCTCGTCTTCGTCATCTGGGCCTATGAAACCTGCAACTTGTTCTGCCCTGCTATCGCGTGGATATGGGGCTCTTCAACTACTTTTGCACCCGCCTGCGGCAAATTGCGGCTCGAAATGCGGCGATTTCGCAGCACTTGGCTTTCCGATGATGCTGCTGCTAGGGTGCTACAAAGACAGGGAGAACACAATGGATCTGGGCATCAAAGGCAAACGTGGGTTGGTCTGTGCGGCATCAAAAGGCTTGGGGCGTGGGTGTGCTATGGCGCTGGCCGAGGCGGGTGTCGATCTGGTGATCAATGCACGCGGCGCCGAGGCTTTGGAGGCGACTGCGGCAGATCTTCGCAAGTTTGGCGTCAAGGTGACGGCGGTGGCGGCCGATATCACCACAGATGCAGGCCGCGACAAGGTGCTGGCGGCGGCTGGTGTGGTGGATATTCTGGTGACCAACGCAGGCGGGCCGCCGCCGGGCGTCTGGTCTGACTGGACGCGCGAGGATTTCATCAAAGCGCTGGACGCCAATATGCTGACGCCGATCGCTCTGATGAAAGCGCTGCTGCCAGGGATGATCGATCGCGGCTGGGGGCGGGTGATCAATATCACTTCGCAGTCGGTCAAGGCGCCGATTGCGCAGCTGGGGCTATCGAATGCGGCGCGCACCGGCCTTACAGGATATGTCGCGGGCACAGCGCGGCAGGTGGCCCCCTTTGGCGTGACGATCAACAATCTGCTGCCCGGCATTCATGCCACCGACCGCGCCGATGCGTTGGACAAGGCGGTGGTTGCCCAAAAAGGCATCTCGATAGAGGCTGCGCGAACGGAACGCGAGGCGACGATCCCTGCGCGCCGCTATGGCACTCCGGCAGAGTTTGGCGCGGCTTGCGCGTTTTTGTGCAGCCAGCACAGTGGCTTTATTGTCGGGCAGAATATTCTGTTGGACGGTGGTGCGACCAATGCGACGCTGTAAGCTTGCCGTCCGCGCTGCTGGCTGTTAGTAAAAGCTGACGAATTCAGTTGGGATATCATGTCTGCCGCTGTGCGCCTGCAAGTTCAATCGCTTAGCTGTCAGTTTGACGGTCGTGAGGTGGTATCGGATATTGATCTGCAGGTCGCGGCGGGGCAAGTGTTGTGTCTGCTTGGGCCCTCGGGCTGTGGGAAATCCACCACCTTGCGGATGATTGCCGGGGTAGAGCGCCCCTCGGCCGGGCGCATCCTGATCGATGGGAC
>JAHEBX010000011.1 GCA_024642045.1 Pseudorhodobacter sp.
GTGAATGGGGCCATACGCAATTCCTGATGGGCAATGCGATGAACTATGGTGCCGACGGCAATGGCGACGGGCGGATTGATCTGACCAATTTGGCCGACGCGATGGCCACCACCGCGAATTACCTGCATCAAAAGGGATGGCAGCCGGGGCAAGGCTATCAGGAAGGCGAGCCGAATTTCGCTGTTATCAAGGAATGGAACGCGGCAACCGTCTATCAACAGGCGATTGCACTGATGGCTAAAAAAATCGACAGATAAGACCCCTGCCCCCCTTGCAGGCTGCAAACTTACCGCTTAGGAAGCCCGCAGTGGCCCGTTCGTCTATCGGTTAGGACATCTGGTTTTCAACCAGGCAAGAGGGGTTCGACTCCCCTACGGGCTGCCACTCCATTTCAATATATTGATTTTAATCAATACCTTGCAACGTTGAAAACCTATGTGTGCAATCCAACCCTGACCGAAGTGCCACTTGAAAGCGGTGCTTCGGGCGCTGCGACAGCGCCGAAACGATCATCCAGAGGCTTCCGGCCAGCGTCCGCCTGAGCGCAAGACCGGCAGCAAACGTCCTGTCAGGCAGTTGAGGTGATAGGGACCGGGCAAACCGCTGCGCTTTGCGATCCCCACGGTGTTGTGCAGCATTTGTGCATTGGAAATTTATGTCCAAGTGATCCCTATGCTTCCGTAACGGTCTTGAGGGCCCATAGCCCATGCGACCGCGACAAAAGTCGGGAAACCGCTGAAAACCGGGCGACCGGCACGGCTCACGGATCACAGACACGCCTCCGAGGTTTGCAACATCGCAAACCGATCCAAGGCTGCGAAATGCGCGCTCTACCTTGGCCACTTTGTTGCCGCACTGCTGTCTCAATTCCGTGACAGGGCTAACAGATCGTGATGTCCAGCTGCGGGAACCGCATGATGTCTTTGCTGCCCTTGCCCTTCTCCTTTCCAGCGTCAGGGCTCGGTCCCTTTACGCCTTCAGGGCGGACCCGTCGAAATTGCGTAATTTCGCCGATTGCAGAGCCTCAAAATAACTTGAGCTTTCACAGCCATGTGACTTGCGACACAGTCCCGCCACGTCGAAAGGGCTCCCTTCAAACATGACCATTGTATTTAACAGCGACACCAAAAAGGCGCGCGCCGTTGCTCCGACGGCGCCGGCCCGGCCGCGCGATTTCGAGTTTCCGCTTTTGGTTACGCTCTTGGCGGTGGGGCTGCTTTACGCCTTCACCCGCCGCAATGAAGGCGATTGGACAGCCGAGACAGGTCTGGGATATTGGCTTGGGATCTCCGGCGGGCTGATGATGCTTGCGCTGCTGATCTATCCCTTGCGTAAACGCTTGCGCGCCTTGCAGTTTCTGGGCGCGATCCCTGGATGGTTCCGCATTCATATGTTGTTTGGCGTGCTGGGACCGGCGTTGGTCATCGTGCACGCCAACTTTTCGCTGGGCTCGATGAACAGCCGCGCCGCGATGATTTCGATGCTGGTGGTCGCGGGCAGCGGGTTTATCGGTAGGTTCCTCTATTCGCGGATTCACCGTGGACTTTACGGACAAAAACAATCGGTGATCGAACAACTCACTCAGGTCGAGGCTTTGCGCAATCTTGTGGTGCTGTCCGAATCGGGCGCGTCAAACGCGATCTCTGATTCGATCCTTGAAAGCCTGCGCCAGTATCAGGCGGCGCGTCTGAACGGCAGGTCAGGCTTTGCGCTGGCGTTTTGGCGCGTGATGTCCGGTCCGGTTTCGCGCGCGTTTGAAAGACGCAAACTGATCGAAAGCTTCAAATCCAGCCTGCCCGAGACCGGCTCGAAGGCCAAGGCGACGCGTGGCTTTGCAAAGGCGCTGGACAAGTACTTCATGGCTTTGGGGCGTGCAGAGGCATTTTCCTTCTACGAGCGCGCTTTTGCATACTGGCATTTGTTGCATTTGCCTTTGTTTGCGATCATGATTTTTGCAACGATCGCTCACATCATCGCGGTGCACCTGTATTGAAATGATCCGTCTCGTCAGACTCGCCCTGTTTGTCGCCTTGTGTCTCTTTGGTGTGGGCGTTTCTGGTTTTGAGGGCGCGCGAGCAGAGTCGATGTTTGAACGGCTTGTGATGCCGGGAGATTTGGCGCAAGCCCATGCCAAGCTGCAGGACAATTGCCAGAACTGCCATGCGTCCTTCGATCAAGGTGCGCAGTCGAGCCTGTGTATAGACTGTCACAAACCCATTGCCGCGGATCTGACGGCCGCGAGCGGATTTCACGGGCGCTCTCCCGAGGTGCGCGCGTTGGAATGCTCGAACTGCCACAAAGACCATCAGGGGCGCGATTTTGCCTTGGTTCAGTTGGACCGAGAGACCTTTGATCACAGCATGACCGATTTCAAATTGCTGGGCGCCCATGCAAAGGCCGAGTGTTCCAGTTGCCACCTGCCGGGTAAAAAGATGTCAGCGGCCCCGTCGGACTGTGTCAGCTGTCACAAACTTGACGAGCCGCACAGAGGTGCGCTTGGCCCCGACTGTGGCCGCTGCCACGGCGCGGATCGGTGGAGTGAGGTTAAATTTTTTGACCATTCAAAAACGAAATTCGCCCTGACAGGTGGCCATGAAAAGCTGACCTGCTCTGCCTGTCATGCGGGCGAGGTCTGGAAGGGACTGCCACTCGATTGTGTCGGTTGCCACAAGATCGACGATGTGCACAAAAGCGGCTTTGGCCCCGCCTGCGCCGATTGCCACGAGACGGCGAAATGGACTCTGATCCATTTCAACCACGACCGCGACACCAAGTTCGCGCTCAAGGGCAAGCACGCGAAAGTGGCCTGCACGGCCTGCCATGCCGTTGGCACTGAGGCAAAACAGGCGCCCAGCGCCTGTATCGACTGCCATAAGGCCGACGATGTGCATAAGGGCGCCTTAGGGCCGGATTGCGCGGCCTGCCATAGCAGTGAGGCTTGGACAAAAGACGTGGTGTTTGATCACGGATTGACCCGGATGCCGTTGCTGGGCCTGCACGCGGTTGTGCCTTGCGCGGGCTGCCACGCCAGCAAGGACTTTGCTGCGACCGATCTGGCATGCGTCAGTTGTCATCAGAAAGACGACATCCACAAGGGCGCGCTTGGTGACGCCTGCAGCGATTGCCACAATCCCAACGGCTGGGCGTTCTGGCGCTTTGACCATGACAGCCAAACGAAATTCAGCCTGACGGGCGCCCACAAGGGTCTGAAGTGCGATTCCTGCCATGCGGCGGGGACGACGCCTGCCAAGGTGAGCACGGTCTGTGCGACCTGCCATCAAAAGCAAGACGTGCACAAAGGCACCTTTGGCGCAAACTGCGAGCTGTGCCACTCGACCACGACCTTCAAGGGCGCCAGACTTCAGGTGGCCCCCAAACCCTGACCCTGTCCGAAAGCCACTATAAACCTTATATAGAGACGGCATGTTTCTGCCCTGAAATATAGGGATTCCCTTGCGAATGAAGGATAATTCCTTTGCCGCAACCTCGGATTGGCCCCTATACTCCACACGAAGTCGTGTTCTTAAAATCGGCTGTCGCCAAAGTGGTCAGGGGAAACGACGATGGAAGCAGAAATCGGCACATTCAGCTTGGTTCTGGGCATGATGCTGGCCAGCGCGACGGTCGGTTTTGGTCTGGTGGGGGCCTGGCGGCGCAACATAAACCTGATGTCGGCGGCCTCGGCAGGTGCCGTTCTGGTGGCGCTGCTGGTGATGCTTGCGTTCGGGTGTCTGGTCGTCGCGTTTGTGACATCGGATTTTTCGGTGCGGACAGTCGCGGCAAATTCCAATACGGCCATGCCACTGCTCTATCGTATCACCGGCGTCTGGGGCAACCATGAGGGGTCGCTGCTGCTTTGGGTGCTGATCCTGACGATTTTCGGTGCGGCCATCGTGATTGCAGGCAATCATCTTCCGCATACACTCAAGGCGCGCGTGCTGGCCATTCAGTCGGCGCTGGTGACGGCGTTTCTTGCGCTGATCGTCTTTACCTCCAGCCCGTTTGTGCGCCTGAGCCCGGCACCACTTGAAGGCGATGAGCTGAACCCGCTGTTGCAAGACATCGGCCTCGCGATCCATCCGCCGTTTCTATATCTGGGATACGTGGGCTTTTCGGTGACCTTTGCCTTTGCGGTGGCTGCGCTGATTGAGGGACGCGTCGATGCGCGCTGGGCGCGTTTTGTGCGCCCATGGATCCTTGCCGCCTGGAGCTTTTTGACCATCGGTATCACGCTGGGCAGCTATTGGGCCTATTACGAGCTTGGCTGGGGCGGTTGGTGGTTCTGGGACCCGGTCGAAAACGCCTCTTTCATGCCTTGGCTGGTGGGCACGGCTTTGCTGCATTCGGCGCTGGTGGTTGAGCGACGCGGCGCGCTGGTGGTCTGGACGCTTCTGCTGGCGATTCTGACCTTCTCGCTCAGCCTTGTCGGCACCTTCCTCGTACGTTCGGGCGTTTTGACCTCGGTGCATGCGTTCAGCTCGGACCCTGCCCGTGGCATCGGTGTGCTGATGATCCTCGGCGTCTTTACCGGCGGTGCGCTGACGCTGTATGCCGCGCGCAGCAACAGCTTTGCGCGCAATGTGATCTTTTCGCCGATCAGCCGTGAAGGTGGGCTGGTGCTGAACAACATGTTGCTGATCACCGCTGCCGGAACCGTGTTTCTGGGCACCTTTTACCCTCTGTTCATTGACGTTCTGTCCGGTGACAAGATCTCGGTTGGCCCGCCCTATTTCAACCGCACCTTCGTACCGCTGATGACGCCGCTGTTGCTTGCGGCGGTCGTGGGGATGAACATGCGCTGGAAGCGGGACACCTTGGTGGCGGCCGTGAAGCGGGGGGCTTGGGCCTTGGTGCCCGTCGGCTTGGGGATGGCTGCTATCGTCGCCTTTGGCGGGGTGAAACTGACGCTGGGCGCGATTGGCATCGGACTTGGTCTGTGGCTGGTGATCGGCTCATTTGCGTGGTGGGTCAGCCGGGTTAATCTGTTCCGCGCCCCGTTCTCGCGCTCGATGGGTCTGGCACGCACGACGCAGCGCGCGCTTTATGGCATGATGCTGGCGCATGCAGGCCTTGGCCTTGCCGTGCTTGGGATCGTTGCGGTCAGTGTCTGGAAAGAAGAAAGCATCAAGGCGATTCAGCCGGGTGAAGTGATCCACGTCGGAGGCTATGACGTGCGGCTTGATCGCGTGCGGGGCCTGATGGGCCCGAACTATGAGGCAGAACGCGCGACATTTGTGGTCAGCAAAGAGGGGCGTAATCTGGGCGAAATGTTCTCGGAACGGCGCTTTTTCACCGCATCGGGCCGCCAGACCACCGAGGCCGCGATCAAGATCCGTTTCCTGTCGAACCTTTACCTTGCGATTGGCGAATCTGATGGGCGCGGCGCTTGGGCGGTGCGGGCCTATTGGCACCCGTTTGTGCTGCTGATCTGGCTGGGGCCGCTTTTGATGGCGATGGGGGGCCTCATGTCGCTGTCTGACCGGCGCTTCCGGTTGGGCACGTCAACCCGTGCGCTGATGCCGCAGGCGATCGCGGTCGGGGCAGAACGGTGAAACGGCCTGGCTTGCTCAGCCTTGCGCCACTGCTGGTCTTTGCGGCCCTGACGGCCGCATTCGCCTTCAGCCCGCGCGAGGCCGACACGCCAATTGCGGCAGGCATGCTGGACCGCGCGCTGCCCGATTTCAGCCTCAGCCCGATGGCTGGCACCAAGGCGGGCTTTGCCAGCAGCGATCTTTCAGGCAAGGTCGCGCTGATCAATGTTTTTGCTTCATGGTGCTCGTCGTGTCGTCAGGAACACCCCAAGCTGCTTGAACTGGCAGCGCAAACGCCTGTGCCGATCTATGGCGTCAACTGGAAGGATTCCAAAGGCGCGGGCAAGCTTTACCTCACGCGCGCTGGCAACCCTTATGTCGCGACCGGCGACGATAGTGCGGGGCTGCTGGGCAAGGATCTTAACGTCACCGGTGTGCCCGAGACCTATCTCATAGATACGAAGGGCCGCATGAGGTATCGCCACCTTGGCCCGATCACCGACACGGTCTGGACCGAAATCTTCGCGCCGATGATAGCCGAACTGGAGACCGCAGAGTGATCGCACAACGGCTTCGCCCCCTGATTTACGCCTTTTTCTGCCTGCATCTGCTGGCCGGGCCCGCGGCGGCTGTCGAGCCTTCGGAAATGCTGGCAGACCCCGCGCTTGAAGCGCGCGCGCGCCATCTGAGCGAGGGGCTGCGCTGCCTAGTCTGCCGGAACCAGAGCATCGACGATTCCAATGCCGAACTGGCCCGCGATCTGCGCGTATTGTTGCGCGAACGGCTGACTGCAGGCGACACGGATGAGCAGGCCGTTGACTATCTGGTAGGGCGTTATGGCAACTATATCTTGCTGCAACCCCCGCTGATGACCTCGACGGTGCTGCTTTGGGCGGGGCCTGGGATCTTGCTTTTGCTGGCGGGTCTGGGCTTTGGCATCATGTGGCGGCGGCAAAGCAGGACGCGGACACCGCGCGAGGAATTCTCGGACGAAGACAGGGCACTGATCGCCCAAACCCTAGGCACAAAGGACGTGCGATGACCCTCTGGATTGTTATGACGATTATGACCACCCTGGCAGCGCTTGCACTGGCCATTCCGGTCATCCGCCGCCTGGAAGCACCGAAAACCGAGCAAGAACGCTTTTTGCAATTCAGCCGCGAGCAATTGGCCGAGATCGATACCGAACAGGCCCGGGGCGCGCTCAGCGAAGCAGATGCCGCAGAGGCGCGTGCCGAGGTCGAGCGTCGGGTTCTGGCCGCCGCCAAATCCGCCCCTGCCCCCCTGCGCCCCACCAGCAACGCCACACGCGCTTGGGCTCTTGCTGCAGTAACTGGCTGGGTCGTCGCCGGGGCGACGGGGCTTTATGCCATACTCGGGCGTCCTGATCTGGCTGCCAGCCCCGCCATGGTCACGGCGCAGGCCGCAGCCCCAACCGTAACGGCACCCGCGACAGAAGGCATGATGCCAGCCGAAACCACCGCAGCCGCAGCTGCAGCCCCCGCCGCCGCCGGCACGGGCAGCGTCGAGGCGGGCAGCGTCGAGGAGGCAATCAACAAACTGATCACCCGACTGCAGGAAAAGCCCGACGATGCGGAAGGCTGGCGGATGCTGGGCTGGTCCTATTTTAACACCGAACGCTATGCCGAAGCCTCCGAGGCCTATGCCAAGGCCGTTAAACTTGATGGCTCGATGCCAGAGGTTTGGTCGGCTTATGGCGAAACGCTCGTGCGCAGTGCACGCGGCATGGTCACCGAAGAGGCGCTTGCCGCCTTTGACGAGGCGCTCAAGATCAAACCGGATGATCCGCGCGCGCGGTTTTTCAAGGGGATGGCCTTGGAACAGGCGGGCAATCCAACCGGTGCGATCGAGTCCTGGCTTGAGCTTGCGAAATCGGCCCCTGCCGGTGCGGATTGGCTGCCAGGTGTTGTGACGCGGATCGACGAGCTTGCGGCGGCAACCAACTATGACCTCAAAGGCCAGCTGGATCCGATGCGCACGGCTGTCGCCGCCTTGCCGCCCACCGGAACCCTTGGCACAGCGCAGCCCACAACCACCGACCGCGGCCCAACCGCCGCCGATGTCGCGGCCGCAGGCAACATGACACCGCAAGACCGTCAGGCGATGATTCAGGGCATGGTTGCCCAGCTGGCAGCGCGACTTGCTGACAATCCGGACGACCCAGAAGGCTGGGTAAAGTTGATCCGATCGCAGGTCGTGATGAAAGATCCCGAAGCGGCGGCCGCGGCCTATCAGGATGCCAAGGCGGCGCTTGCTTCCATGCCCGACAAGCTCGCAATCGTCACCGAAGGTGCGCGCGCAGCCGGCCTTTCGGTCGATTGAAAAGGGGGCAACGGCGTGACAGCTCTGCTGATCTATATTGGCCCGCTCATCGCGCTGTGGTTCGTGATCCTTGGTCGCGCCAAGCTGGCCGAGCGCCGCGCCCTTTTGGTCAAGGCCGAAGTCGAAGCTGCCGGGTTGACCGAACCCGCCAGCCTGCATCCCATCATCTCACCCGAGTTCTGCATCGGTTGTGGCTCTTGCGTCACCGCCTGCCCCGAGGGTGAGATCATCGGGCTGGTCAATGGCAAGGCGCAGCTGATTGAGCCGTCGCATTGCATTGGTCACGGGGCCTGCGCTGCCGCTTGCCCTATGCATGCGATCGAACTGGTGTTTGGCACTGAAAAGCGTGGCATCGACATTCCTGATGTCGGCTCGGATTTTCAAAGCAATGTGTCGGGCATCTATATTGCGGGCGAGCTTGGCGGCATGGGACTGATCCGCAACGCCATTGAACAGGGTCGTCAGGCAATGGACGCCATCGTGGCCGCAGCTCCCTCACGCAAAGGCGCTGAGCTGGATGTCCTCATCGTTGGCGCGGGCCCGGCAGGAATTTCCTCGAGCCTTGCGGCCATGAAGGCGGGGCTGCGATTTGTCACCATCGAGCAAGACAGCTTTGGCGGCACCGTCGCGCATTTCCCGCGCGGCAAACTGGTGATGACGGCACCGGCAGAACTGCCGCTTTATGGCCGGGTCAACCTGCGCGAAACCTCGAAGGAAGCGCTGCTGGACTTCTGGACACAGGTCAAGAAAGACACGGGCCTCAAGATCACCTATGGCGAGCGGGTCGAAAGCATTGAACCTGAAGGAAGTGCTTTTCGCGTCAAGACCACCAAATCCAGCTATCTGACCGGCGCGGTTTTGTTGGCAATCGGTCGGCGGGGCACCCCGCGCACGCTCGACGTGCCGGGGGAAGACATGGAAAAAGTCGTCTATCGCCTGATCGACCCCGAACAATACCGCGAACGTCACGTGCTTGTGGTTGGCGGCGGCGATTCCGCGCTCGAAGCCGCGACGTCTATTGCCGCCGAACCCGGCACGACGGTCACGCTTTCGTATCGCAGTGACGGGTTTAACCGTGCGAAATCGAAGAACCGCGATCTTGTGTCGGACATGGAAAAATCCGGCCGTTTGCGCGTCATGCTCTCGTCGCAGGTGCTCAAGATCGAGACCGATCAGGTAGTGATTGAACAGAACGGCGTGACCGAGCACATTCCGAACGAAGCAATCATCGTGTGCGCAGGTGGCATCCTGCCCACACCCTTCCTCAAATCTGCAGGCATCAGCATCGAGACAAAATATGGCACGGCATAACATCAGGGGCGCATATCTCGCCTGTACGGGCTTTTTGCTCCTGGCGCTCGCCCTTCCGGCGTTCGCGCAAGATACACCACTGGAGCGGGCCGATGACCGCATCCGCGCGCGCGATTATGCGGGGGCCGTTGCCGTTCTGTCGGACCCTGCATTGGCCGATAATGCCGAAGCGCTTTGGCGACTTGCATCGATATACGAAACCGGCGTCGGGGTTCCGAAGGATGCGAGCAAGTCGATCGAACTTGCGCAAAAGGCAGCAAATCTGGGCCAAATCGATGCAGCCTATCGGTTGGGCCGGCTTTATCTCGAAGGCGATGGCGTACCGGTTGACCATGATCTGGGCATCAGCTGGCTGGAAAAGGCTGCGGCTGCAGGCCATGTTCGCGCCGCCGAAGCCTTGGTGCAAGCCGCACTCGCGCCCCCTGCCCCCGAGGCCGAGCCCGCGCCAGCCGCCCCCGTGCCGAGTGATCCCCCCGTCGCCTCCAAGCTCGCGGAAAACATTGGCTGGACGGCGTTAATGGAAGCGGCGCAGCGCAACGCCGTTCCGGCTGTTGAGGCCGCCTTGGCTGCAGGTGCTGATGTGAATGCAGCCGATACCGTCGGTCAGACCGCGCTAATTCACGCCACAAAGCGCGGCGCCACCGAGGCAATCGAGGCGTTGCTGAAAGCTGGTGCCACCGTCGATGCTGTCGACGCCAAGGGGCAAAGCGCCTTGGGCTATGCTGCGGAGACCCGGCATCCGAACGCAACGCAGGTGCTGATCTCGGCCGGCGCGTCGCCCATTTTGGTCGATAAGGCCGGCAAAACACCGCTTGACCTCGCAATGGAGGTTGGCGACTGCGCCAGCGCCGAGGCCCTGCTGCAAAACATGACCAGCCTGACGATTTCCGCCTCGACCCATGCCAATCTGGGGGGACGTGCTCTTGCGTTTTGTGCAGGCCCGGTTCTGAAAAAATTGGTCAGCCTCGGCCTTGATCTTTCGGTGATCGATAGCAAGGGACGCAGCACGCTTTGGCGCGCAGCCGCGGCCGGCAATGGCGGTGGGGTAAGCTATCTGATCGAGGCCGGCATCAGCCCGACGACACCCGACGCCGAAGGCGTTTCGCCGTTGTTGGCGGCGGCGGCGGCGGGCAAAGACGGCCCGATTGCACCGCTGATCATGGCGGGCGCCAAGCTGAACGAAACCACGCCCAGCGGCAATTCTGCCGCAATTCTGCTGGCCCGTGCCGGCGCCGAGGCCGGTCTGAAAAGCCTGATCGAGGCAGGCGCCGACCTTGATCTGCGCAATGCTCAGGGCGAGTCCGCGCTGATGCTTGCGGCGCGAAACGGGCACGGCGAAGTGATCAAGATGCTGTTAAAGGCAGGCGCTGACCCCTGGCTGCGTAATTTACGCCGCGAATACGCCTCGGACATTGCCAAATCCTCAGGCCATGCCGATCTGGCAGGCCTGTTCGAATAGCGGCTGTCCCCGAGGCGATCGGACCGCACCGCGCGGCCGATCGCAGGTGGATCAAAACTCTTTGGTCAGACCAATCGTCAAAAAGGTGTCGTTGGTCTCTTCTGCCAAACCGGGAGTTGCCCGACTGGAGATGCGCTTGCCGGTTTCAAACTCCAACGAATTGCTGTCGTTGAAGTCGTAGTTGACCGAAACGGACGGGATCGCGAAATTTTCCGTACCGGTTCCGTTGGCAAAGGTGCGATGCGCCACTTTCAGGCGTGGCTTGATGCGCAGCTTGTCCGAGACATTATAGCGCCAATAGCTGTCGATCAGCACAAGATTCGAGGTGGTATAGTTTGCGCCGCGCAGGGCGAGGCTCAGCACATCACTGTCAGAAAACACACCGGTTCCAACCACTTGCGCCGAGGCATTATACGACCACCCCTGCGATGCAACCGCTGGCACGCCCCCTGTCGCAGGCGAGCCGCCGGTATTATAGGCGCTTGCATCGAGCGACAGCTGCCAGCTGTCATTCAGCGGCTTTTGCCAGGCCGCAGACAGCGTGGTCAGCTCTGATGCACGGTCCTTGGCCAGCTGCTTGATTTCGGAATCGCTGTAGATCGTTGCAAGCTCGGCAAGGCTCGTCACGCTCTGTCCGGTCAATGCCGCGCTGAGCGACAGGGTCGGAGAGTGGTCATATTCGGCAGAGATCGTGAACGATGACGTATCCTCAAAGCGGTGGCTCCAACTCGCGCGCGCCATGCTGAGAGCCGCAAGGTGCGTGTCAAACTCCAGCAAACCGCTGCCCGAGTTCGCGCCTTGCGAGAAATAACCATCTGCACCGATCACTTGGCGATCGACAAAGCCCGTCCTGTTCTCTTGCAACAGGTAACCTGTAAGTTTGGTATTCTCACCAAAACCAAGATAGTCGCCGATCACCCCCACGACGCGGTCCGTGCCCTGAAACATCGGGTCGGATTTGCGGTCAACGGCAAGACCGACCACTCCCGTCAGACGCATGTCTTCCGAGATCGCATAGCGCAGCCGCACACCATCGTAGCGCCCAAGTGAGGCGTCGTCGTTCCAGGATTGACGCCCAAATGCAACCGATGACCCATCGGTGCCAAACGAAAGCTCACCATAAAACCGCGACAGGTTTAGCCGGGATTTCGATGAGTTCTTGAAATCCTGAAGATAATCGCCATCAAAACGATAGCCATATTCCTGACCATTGTGCATGAAACGGTCCGAAACGTTGAACGACAAAACCAGCGAGTTCTGTTGCAGATCGCTTTCCGTTTCGGTGGTGTGCGCTTCGAGTTCGGTGACTTTGGTCGTGGTCTCGTTCAGATAGTAGTAAGCCGAGATCAGAATACGCGGCGGTGCGTCGATAGCAGCGCGCGCACGCGCCTCGCGCCGTTCTTTGGCATTGCCAAACACCCGTTCTTTGAGATTGCCCAACAGTCGCCCGTCGCCATCGCGTGGTCGGCTGCCGCCAAAGATACCCGGCTGTTTGCGCAGTGGTGGAAAGCTTTCGTTGCGGCGTGGGATCGAGGTGATGGTAACCGCGCCAGAAGGTTTGGCTCCGCTCACGTTGCTGGCGTAGGTCTGTCCCCCGTCTGCCTGCGCAAGCTCTGCCGGTCGCCCGGTCTGCACTGTTTCGATGGCCGCAAGTCTTTGCCGAACGCGGGCTGCACCTTCAGCGTCGGGATACGTTTGCAGATAAGCCTCATATTCCGCTTTGGCATGGGCGAGTTGCCCGTTGCGTTCGCGCGCGACACCCAGCAGCTCTTGCGCATCCGCAGTGTAGGGGTTGGCGGGCAGAGCCTGCAATTTGGTCAGCAACTGGATCGCACGTTCATTGTCATTTGCGGTCAACGCCGCCCGCGCCGAGGTCAGCAAGGCCGCCTGTTCGGCATAGGCCCCCGCCGCATCTGGATCGATGGTCTTGGTCAACGCAGGCGTCTGGAGAGCGGCATCACCCGTAACAATCGGCGCCACTTCGGGTTGCGCAGGCGTTTGCGAGCCGCAAACCTTGGTCGCTGGTTGCAGCGAAAGCACCAAGGAGCGCAGTCCGATCTGCTTGGCCAGCGGTTTAGGCGGCGGCGTTGAGAACCGGATCCGCATCAACGGCTGCGTGCCTGATCGGTCCAAAGTGATAAACGCCGTGCCCAAACCCGGAAGGTTCAGAGACGGTTGGGTCTCGATCTTTTCCAAGGCAGAGCTGGTTTCGGCGTTCGCCACGACCGGAACGAACCGCAGTGTCAAAAGCTGACCGCCTTCGCTCAGGCTTTGGTCTGAGAGCTTGAGATCCTGGTTGAAACTGATCAAGACAACGGGGCAGCTGTTAGCGCCTCCCGCTTCGACGACCTGAGACCGCGCAAGCGTTCCCGTCGATTGTGCATGCAGAGCAATCGCCCCAACAGATATAGCGCAAGCGCTTGCTGCCAGAACCTTGCGGATCCGCCCCTTCTTGCCTCGCCGCGAACCTTTTAGCCGGTCCTTTTGCAGCGGGCGTGCCTGTACACTGCCCATTAGAATCCTCTGTCAGTTGCCCTGTGATGACTGTTTCTTCTTGTTGTTATCGTCGACAAAGTGCTGTCGCTGTAGATGTGGCAAGATCCGGTGCAATCGCGCAGTTCACTTACCGTATAGTTCGTTTGCGGCGTTTTGGTCTTTTGGTGCGCGCTTGGCTTGAACTTGCTTGCGTGACAAGCGGCACAATCAGGCGCGTATTGCGGGGTCTTCCAAGGCGTGGCCTGATTATTACCGATATGGCAGTTTGTGCAAACAGTTGCGTCATGTCCGGCTGCGATTGCTCCCGGAGGGTGGCTGAATTGCGACGGTAGCCAAGCCGAAGTCAGGTGGCAGCTGTCGCATTCCAGCGTGGTGATGAAGTGGCCCGTGTTCTTCCCGGTCGCCAACGTGCCATTGTGGCAGCTGCCGCACCCGCCCAAGACCTCGTTGTGATCCAGCCGGATTGAAGTCCAGTTCGCGGTTGTATGGCAGCCTGCGCAATTGTTGGTCGTTGACGGGTGGTTGCCCGGCTTGCCCGGCACGGCCGAGTTGTTGTGGCAAGTGACGCAAGCCGCGGTGGTCGCCGAGTGATCCATCCGCACGCTCGCCCAAGATGCCGTGACATGACAGCTTTCACAGATGTTGTTGGTGGGCAGGTGATTGCCGGGCTTGCCTGCAACATTTGTGTTGTTGTGGCAACTCAGACAGGTCGCAGTGGTCGAATTGTGATCCATGCGCACCGTCGCCCAATCGGTGGTGACATGACAGGCCTCGCAGATGTTCGAGGTCGGCAGGTGGTTGCCAGGTTTGCCCGGGAAGCGGGTGTTGTTGTGGCAGGTGATACAGCTTGCCGTCGTCGAGTTGTGATCCATGCGCACCGTCGCCCAGCCCGTGGTGACATGGCAATCTTCGCAGACGTTGGTGGTCGGCAGGTGGTTGCCGGGCTTGCCCGGGACGGCCGTGTTGTTATGGCACGACAGGCACGTCGCAGTGGTCGCGTTGTGATCCATCGTCACATTGGTCCAGCTGGTCGTGACGTGACAATCGGCGCAGACATTGGTGGTCGGCAGGTGATTGCCAGGCTTACCCGAAACAAGTGTGTTGTTGTGACAGCTGACGCAGGTGGCCGTCGTTGCGCTGTGATCCATCCGCACTTGTGCCCAAGCCGTTGTGACATGGCAGCTGTCGCACGTGTTCAGCGTTGGCGGATGGTTCGTCGCCTTGCCGGGGGCGACGGTATTGTTGTGACAGGTCACACAGGTCGCCGTGGTCGCGTTGTGATCCATGCGAACCTGCGCCCAATCCGTCGTCACATGGCAGCTGTCGCAGGTGTTCAGCGTCGGCGGATGGGTGCCGGGTTTGCCGGCAACGCGCGTGTTGTTGTGGCACGTCGCGCAAGCGGCCGTGGTGGCGGCGTGATCCATGCGCACATTGCTCCACAGGGTCGGCGTGTGGCAATCCTCGCAAGCATTGGTGGTGGGCAAGTGGTTGGTTGGCTTGCCGGTCTGATCAACGTTGTTGTGGCACGACACGCAATTGCCCGTAATTCCGGTATGGTCAAACTGCACATTCGCCCAGCTTGTGGTTACATGGCAGTCTTCGCAAACATTGCTGGTCGGCGAATGGTTCCCAGGCTTGCCTGCAACCGCGACATTGTTGTGGCACGAGACGCAGCTGGCCGTGGTGGCATTGTGATCCATCGTGACGATGGTCCAGCTGCCGGGCTTGTGGCAATCCTCGCAGACATCTGTCGTTGGCAGGTGATTTCCAGGTTTGCCCGACTGATCCACGTTGTTGTGGCACGAGACGCAATTGCCGGTAATGCCGGTGTGATCAAAGGTTACGATCGTCCAATCGCTGGTGACATGGCAATCCTCGCAGACGTTGCTGGTCGGCGCCGGATGGGTCGTCGGCTTGCCCGGCACCCGCACATTGTTGTGGCAGCTCACGCAGGTTGCCGTTGTGGCCGAGTGATCCATCTGCACCAAAGCCCAATCCGAGGTGACGTGACAATCCTCGCAGGCATTGGTCGTGTTCAGGTGATTGATCGGCTTGCCGGCAAAACGGGTGTTGTTGTGGCAGGTCACGCAGCTGGCCGAAGTATCGTTGTGATCCATCCGCACCGTGGTCCAGACCGAGGTGACGTGGCAATCGGCGCAAGCGTTGGTGGTCGGCGGATGGTTTGTCGGCTTGCCCGCAACCGCGCTGTTGTTGTGGCAGGTCTCACAAGCGGCAGAGGTTGCAGAATGATCCATCCGCACGTTGGTCCAGGAGCCGGGCGTATGGCAGCTTTCGCAGACATCCGTCGTGGGCAAGTGGGTCGTCGGCTTGCCAGGTTGATCCAGATTGTTGTGGCAAGACACGCAGTTGCCCGTGATGCCGGTATGATCAAAGCGAACTACCGCCCAATCCACCGTATTGTGGCAATCCGAGCAAACGTCCGAGGTGGGCGCATGGGTGCTGGGCTTGCCGGGGAAGCGGGTATTGTTGTGGCAGCTGACGCAGGTGGCCGTGGTGGAATTGTGGTTCATCGTCACCGCGGTCCAATCGGTCGTCACATGGCAATCCGAGCAGACATTGCTGGTCGGCGGGTGATTTCCGGGCTTTCCGGGTTGTTGCGTGTTGTTGTGACAGCTGACACAGGTCGCCGTGGTCGCCGAGTGATCCATCCGCACCAGCGCCCAATCGCTTGTCACATGGCAGCTTGCGCAGGTGTTTGACGTCGGCAGGTGGTTGGTCGACTTACCGGCAGCGATCACATTGTTATGGCAGGTTTGGCAGCTGGCTGTGGTCGAGCCGTGGTTCATCGTCACCGATGTCCAGTCGCTGACCACATGGCAGTCCTGACAGGTGTTGGTGGTCGGCGGATGGTTCGTCGGCTTGCCCGCAACGCGCGTGTTGTTGTGGCAAGTCGAGCAAGCGGCAGACGTCTCGGTATGGTTCATCCGGACATTGGTCCAGACGCTGGGCGTGTGGCAGCTTTCGCAAGTATTCGTGGTCGGCAGGTGGTTGGTAGGCTTGCCCGGCTGATCAATATTGTTGTGGCAAGACACGCAGTTGGCGGTGATGCCGGTGTGATCGAAATGCACATTCGCCCAAGTCTGGGTCGTGTGGCAATCCGAGCAGACATCCGATGTGACCGGATGGGTCGGGATCTTGCCCGGCACATTGACGTTGTTGTGGCAGGACACGCAGGCCGCGGTGGTGGAATTATGATCCATCCGCACCACGGCCCAGTCATTGGTCACATGGCAATTTGCGCAGACATCATTGGTGGGCAAATGGGTGGGCGGTTTACCGGCGACAGCCGTGTTGTTGTGACAGCTGACGCAGGTAGCTGTGGTGGCCGAATGGTCCATGGTGACTTGCGTCCAGCTTGCACTGACGTGGCAGTCTTCACAGACATTCGAGGTCGGCAGGTGCGTCGAAGGCTTGCCCGGGAACTGAGTATTGTTGTGGCAGCTCACACAGGCCGCCTTGGTTGCATTATGGTCCATCCGCACGTTGGTCCAGTCGGTCGTGACATGGCAATCTGCACAGGCAGCGGTGGTGGGAGGATGGTTGTTCGGCTTGCCCGCAACGGTCACGTTGTTGTGGCAGGTCGCGCAAGCCGCCGTGGTGGCAGAATGATCCATCCGCACCAGCGACCAGACCGAAGGCGTGTGGCACAGTTCGCAGTCGTCGCTGGTCGCAGGGTGGGTGTTCGGCTTGCCGGACTGGTCAACGTTGTTGTGACATGCGACGCAGCCATTGGTGATGCCCGTATGGTCGAAATGCACACTCGCCCAAGCTGATGTCACATGGCAGTCCTCACAGCGGTCCGAGGTGGCCGGATGCCCGACGATCTTGCCGGGGAAATCAGTGTTATTGTGACAGGTGACGCAGCTCGCCGTGGTGTCGTTGTGGTTCATCCGCACATTGGTCCACTGCACCGTCACATGACAGTCGGCGCAAAGGTTGTTGGTCGGCGGATGGGTCGAAGGCTTGCCCGGAAAGCGCGTGTTGTTATGGCAGGTCACACAGGTCGCCGTTGTGGCGCTGTGGTCCATCGAGACCGCGGTCCAATCCGAGGTGACATGGCAATTTGCGCAGCCGTCACCGGTTGGCGGATGGGTCGAAGGCTTGCCGGGGAAGCGGGTATTGTTGTGGCACGACAGGCAAGTCGCCGTCGTGGAGGCGTGGTTCATTGTCACCGCAGTCCAGTCATTGGTGACGTGGCAGTCGGAACAGATATTGCTGGTTGGCGGGTGCGCGCTGTTCTTACCCGGCACCGCGATGTTGTTGTGGCAGGCCGAGCACGCCGCGCTGGTGGCCGTGTGATCCATCCGCACCAGCGTCCAGGTCGAGGGCACGTGGCAGGACTCGCACACATCCGTCGTCGGCAAGTGGTTGTTGGGCTTGCCCGACTGATCCACATTATTATGGCACGACACGCAGTTTCCGGTGATGCCGGTGTGGTCGAAATGCACATTCGCCCAAGCGGTGGTGTTATGGCAATCCGAGCAGACATCCGAGGTTGCGGGGTGGTTCGGGATCTTGCCCGCAACATCAATGTTGTTGTGGCAAGACACGCAGCTGGCCGTCGTCGCATTGTGGTCCATGCGCACATTGGTCCACAACGTCGGTGTGTGGCAATCGGCACAAGCATCGGTGGTAGGCAGGTGATTTGCCGGCTTGCCTGCCACATCGGTGTTGTTATGGCAGCTCACACAGCTTGCGGTGATGCCCGAATGATCAAAGTGGATATTGGTCCAAAGCGTGGTCTCATGACAATCCTCGCAGACATCTGTGGTCGGCAAGTGATTGGGGGGCTTGCCCGCGACATCCACGTTGTTGTGGCACGACACGCAGCTGCCGGTGATGCCAAAGTGGTCAAAGCGCACATTCGACCAGTTTACCGTGTCATGGCAGGATTCGCACAGATCCGGCGTTGCCGGATGGGTCGGCGGCTTGCCGGCCACATCGGTATTGTTGTGACAGGTCAGGCAGGCCGCAGTGGTGGCGTTGTGGTCCATCCGCACGATGGTCCAGTCCGAGGTGATGTGGCAATCTTCGCAGGTATCGGTGGTGGGCAGGTGGGTGTTCGGCTTGCCGCCGACCAGCACATTATTGTGGCAGGCGACACAGCCGCCAGAGACGCCCGAATGGTCGAAATGCACATTCGCCCAGTCGCGCGTCGTATGGCAATCGCCACAACGGTCCGAGGTTGGCGGGTGGTTCGGTATCTTGCCCGAAACATCAATATTGTTATGACAGGTCACGCAATCGGCCGTGGTCGAGCTGTGATCCATCTGCACCTGAGTCCAGGCGCTGGTGATGTGACAATCCGCGCAGGCGTCGCTGGTGGGCAAGTGATTGGGCGATTTGCCCGCGAACTTGGCGTTGTCATGGCAGGACACGCAGCTTGCGGTGGTCGAGTTGTGATCCATCCGCACCAGCGTCCAGGCCGCGCTGACGTGGCAATTTTCGCAGACATCGCTGGTCGAGACGTGATCGATAGTCTTGCCCGCCACGTCGCGGTTGTTGTGACACGACACGCAGGTGCCAAGCGCGCTGGCGTGATTGAAGTTCACCAGCGTCCAGGTCGCGGTAAAATGGCAATCCTCGCAACGGTCGGTGGTGTTGGGGTGGTTTGGCGTCTTACCAGTAGCCGTGATACCGTCATGGCAGCTCGAGCAGCTTCCCGTCACCCCCGCATGATTGAAATGGATCTGCGTCCAGCTGGCGACCATATGGCATTCAGCGCAATTGTCCGAGGTTTTCAGGTGGTCCTGCGGCTTGCCCGTCGCGGTGACACCATCGTGGCACTGCTCGCAATTCCCCGAAACCGAGCCATGATCAAAGTGGATCGCGGTCCAGAAGGTGGTGACATGGCAATCTTCGCACACCTGCGAAGACTTGACGTGACCATCGTTCTTGCCGGTCGCCTTGACACCGTTATGGCACGAAACGCAGCTTACCGAGACAGAGCTGTGATCAAAACGGATCTTGGTCCAGCCGGTTACCACATGGCAATCTGCGCATTGGTTCGAGGTCGGCACATGGTCCACCGTCTTGCCTGTGGCAAGCACCCCGTTGTGGCAACCAGAGCAATCGCCCAGCGCCTGCGTGTGATCCATGACTGTGGTCGTCCAGTCCGCGGGGCCGTGGCAAGCGGCGCAATCGTCGGTGGTTGGCATGTGCTTGGCCGATTTGCCGGGCTGGATCCGGTTATCGTGGCATTCAATACACGTGGCGTTGGTGGCGCCATGGTCAAAGCGCACCTTGGTCCAGCCGGTGGTCAGATGGCAGGCCTCGCATTCCGTGGTCGTCGGCAAGTGGTCCTTGCCCATTCCAGTTGCAGACTTACCGTTGTGACAGTCAACGCAAGCCCCGGTTACCAGGCTGTGGTCATAGGCCACGGCCTTCCAGCTTTCGGCAGTGTGGCACTGCGCGCATTCATCACTTGCGGGTGGGTGCGCTTTGGTCTTGCCCGCAACCATCTTGTTGTCGTGACAGCCCACACAGGTGTTGGGCGCCTTGTCCAATTTGCCTTCCAGATGGCAGGCGACGCAGTCGACCTTGGCATGCGCCCCGACAAGAGCAAATCCGGTGACGCTATGGTTGAAGTTCGCAAGATTGGCAGGCGGCGGGGTCGCAGCCGCCGGGGCGCCGCCAAAATCAGGCAGCACCAAAGGCGTCTGAGGGGCGGTGGTGTCTTGCGCCTGCAAAGGCTGCAGCAACACCATGCAAGTCAGCAGCAACATCAGCACGCAGTGTGCCAATGCACGGATGCCCTTCAGCACCCGCCCCCGTTGCGCACAGGAGATCTGCGTCCTCGACCTCATTAACACCTCTGTCCCAAAGCCCGGTGCAAAGTCACTCGCTTCGTTCGCCTCATCTGCTGCGCTTGCGCGGCGCCAGACGGGGCAGTGTCGTTTCGATTGCTTTGCGTTTTGCGCGCTCTTGTCCGTTCACGCTAACGTGAGCGATGATCCGAGGCTATAAACATTTGATGTATGGCAAAGTTTTTGGACAAAAATTGTGCTATTTTCAGCGGATTTAGGACGCTTTTCGCGTGAAGCTTGTGTGAATGCCCAGTCCCGGGAGCCGCGATATCCATGCGGCATTTGGTCGCGATATCCTCGCGTCAGCCACCGCCTTGCACGGCACAATCCGCCAGAGCGCGTCAGCCGCTACCGCGCCCTGTAAAGATCAACCCGTCACCACGACCCCGCCGTCAATCACCAAAGCCTGACCCGTCATCATTTTCGAACTGGCCGAGGCAAGGAACAGCACACCGCCCACGATATCTTCGGGCGCCAGCGTGTCCTTGAGGCATTGCTTGTCCAGATGCGCTTGCAGACCTTCGGGGGTGACCCAAAGGTCTTTTTGCTTTTGGGTCAGCACCCAGCCGGGAGCCAGTGCGTTGACGCGGATGCGGTCGGGGCCAAACTCGCGCGCCAAGGTGCGGGTCATGCCGTTGATGCCCGAATTGGCCGCCGTATAGGCGACATAGCCCACCGCCCCCATCATATAGCTGATCGACGAGAAGTTGATGATCGAACCGGCACCCGCCGCGCGCATTCCCGGAAGCACCGCCTGAATCGCAAAGAAATAGGACTTGAGATTGATCGCCTGCGACCAATCCCAAAACGCCTCATCTACTGTCATCGTGTCGTGACGCTTGTCGTTTGCTGCGTTGTTGACCAGCACCGTAATTGGGCCATGCGCAGCAGCGGCCTGCGCAATGACGCGGCGCAGCGCCTCTACATCCGTCACATCGCAGGCCAGATACAGAGGGCGCGTGCCGGTCTTTGCCTGCATCTGATCACAAAAGGCGCTTGCGTCCGAGCGCTGACAAAAGGCGACCTTTGCCCCCTGTCGTAAAAACCCCTCGGTCAGGGCGGCTCCGATGCCTGAGCCGCCACCGGTGATAAACACCGAGGCATCGCGCAGGTCTGGATAGACAGGCTGCATGGTCGCTCTCCTCTACAGACGTTCGGCTTCGACCACCCACATCGTCGCAGGCCAAGCGACCGGAAGGTTGATCCCCGCTGCCATCAGCGTCGCGCCGGTCAAGACCAAAGACTTGGTTTTCAATGCCAGCGGCCCGCGCGACTGGGGCGGTTTGTCCGAGACATTGCGCAAACGAATGCGATAGCGCGCCAAAGGCTCCAGCCCCGTCAACCGCAACGGGCGCGGCAAAATCTGCATCGAGACTTCGGCCTGCCCCGCAAAGACCACAAAGCAGCTGCCGTCGGCCGCGATCTGCATCTCGGCAATCATCGCAGGATCGCTTGCATCCAACCGATGGATCGTGCCCGCCATCATCCACGCGCGATTGGCCTTATACCAAGCGGTGACCGCCGTCAGTTCTTCCGCCTCGGCCTCGGTCAGCTCACGCGGGTCCATCTCGAACCCCATGTGCCGCTGGGCCGCAACCCAGGCGCGGAACGCCATCGGCAGGACACGCCCCGAGGTGTGGCAATGCCGTGGCCCCACATGCGAGCCGGTGATCGCCGAGGGCAGGAACAGCGCCGCATCGTGCTGCATCCGCAACCTCTCAAGTGCGTCATTGCTATCAGAGAGCCAGACCCGCTGCGTGCGCGCCAGGATGCCTGCGTCTATCCGCCCGCCTCCTGACGCACAGCTTTCGATCTCGACCTTCGGATGCGCCGCACGCAGAGCATCAAACAGAGCATAGACCCCAAGTGTCTGATCCGCATCCACAACAGGCAAAAGGCGGTTGTGATCCCATTTGATATAGTCGATGGGGTATTCGCTCAGAATGGCCGAGATCGCCGCGAACAGATGCGCGCGCACCTCTGGTCGCGCCATATTCAAAACCATCTGGTGCCGCCCCGTGACCTGATCTGCCGGGCCCAGCCGCCAGTCCGGATGCGCGCGGTAAAGATCAGAGTCCGGGTTGACCATCTCGGGTTCAAACCACAGACCAAAGCTCATCCCCAACCCATGCACATGCGCGATCAGTGGATGCAAGCCCTCGGGCCATTTGTGCCGGTCCATCACCCAATCACCCAACGAACTGGTGTCGTCGTCCCGGCGTCCGAACCAGCCGTCATCCAGCACAAAACGCTCGGCTCCAAGTGCGGCGGCGCGATCGGCGATGGCCGTCAGATCGGAAAGATTGTGCTTGAAGTAGATCGCCTCCCAGCAGTTGTAATGCACGGGGCGTGGGCGGCGGGCATCAGGCCAGCAGACAACGCGGTCGCGCAGGTCGTGCTGAAAGGCCTGACCGACGCCGTTCAAACCGGCGCCGGAATAGACCGCAATCAATTCGGCCGAGGCAAAGCTTGTGCCCACCGCCTCAGCCCCGGTCGCATGACCGAACTGCACCTGACGTCGCCCGTCTGGCAACTCTTCGGCGACCATCCGATGACCGCCCGACCACGCGTAGTGCAATCCGTAGGCCGCCCCTGCCCCATTCGTGCAGCCCCGTTCCGGCAGGATCAGATAGGGCGGGTGCTCGTGGCCTGAACGCCCCGTCCGCGCCTCTCGCGCGCGAATGCCGGGCGTCCAGGCCACGCGGTTCAGATGAAACTCGCGCGACCATTTTCCCGAGACGTCCAGCATCTCATCCGCAAGCTGTGAGGCTGGCAAAACAGGTGCCGCGAGCCAGATAACCCGGAGCGGCGCATCAGAGTCGAGCGTGGTTTGCAGTGTGAAAACGCCCGTCGCCTCGGCGCGGATGCGATGGCGCAACTGCAACCCGCCAGCGCGGGCGTGAAAGACGATCTCGCCCGCCTTTGCCTCGGCGCGGTCAAAGTGAAACACGGGCGCGCCAGCATCTGCCAGAACCAGACCCGGCTGGCCTGAAAAGCTGCGGCCCGCTTCGGGGCAAAGGCTGAGCGGCGCAAGCACATCCAGCATTCCGCCCGTCAGATCAAGCGCGCCGGCCTGTGCCAAAGCGTCAAGATCTTCGTCCTGCGGCAAGCGCGGGCCCCAGTAACTGACCCAAGGCAATCCAGCCTCGGCCGCAAAAGCAAGCGTTTGAGCACCCGCATCCAACCGCCAGACGTTCACTTGACAGCCCCCAGCGTCAGACCCGCGATGAAATGCTTTTGCATCGCAAAGAACATCAGCACTGGCGGCATCGCCGCAAGGATCGATCCGGCCGAAACCAGCTGCCACTGCGCAATCCATTGCCCGTTCAGCGACGACAGACCCGCCGTCACCGGTTGTGTGTCGGGCGACGAGGTCAGCACAGTTGCCCAGAAAAAGTCGTTCCAGATAAAGGTGAACACCAGCACCGACAGCGCCGCAATCGCAGGCCGCATCAAGGGCAGCACGATGAACCAAAAGATCCGCCACTCGGCAACGCCTTCGACCCGCGCCGCCTCGATCAGCTCGAACGGCAGCGACTTGATGAAATTGCGCATGAACAGCGTGCAGAACCCGGACTGAAACGCGATGTGGAACAGCGCCAGCCCATACCAGGTGTTATACATGCCCAGTTGCACCGTTAGGTCCCGCACCGGCACCATCAGGATCTGAAACGGCACAAAGTTCCCCGCTACGAACATGAAAAAGATGATCAGGTTCGACGGAAACCGATAGATCGCCAGCGCAAACCCCGTCATGCACGACAGCGCCACCGCCCCGATCACCGTCGGCACGGTAACCTTGAACGAGTTCAGGATATACTTGCCCATCGGCGTGTTGTTGAACACATCCAGATAATTCTCATAGGCAAAGCGTGTCGGCATGCCGAAATAATTTCCCGCCGCCAGATCCGAGGCCGGCCGAAACGAGGTGACGGCCACCCCAAGCAGCGGCAAGAGCCACAAGAACAACGCGACAGGAACTGCAATCGTATAAAGCCATTGCTTGGTGGCAGAAGCTTGCTCAATCGGTCTGGGAAACATCTCAGCGCTCCGTCTCGTCGCGCCACATCTTCCAGATGAAGCCCGAAATGAAAACCATCATGATCGCGAACAGCACCACCGCAATTGCCGCGCCATAGCCCATACGGAAGCCGTATTCCGACAGCGCCTTTTCATACATATAGAACGACAGCACGCGGCTGGAGCCGTAAGGCCCGCCGTCGGTCATCACGCTGACAAGGTCGAACGAGCGCAGCGCCCCGATCACCGTGACCACAACCGCGATAAAGGTCGCGGGGCGCAGCTGCGGAATGATGACATACCACAGCATCTTCCACCCCTTGGCCCCGTCCAGGCGCGCCGCCTCGATCTGATCTGGCGCCACATTGTTCAAACCCGTCAGGTAAAGGATCATCACATAGGCGATCTGCGGCCAGAGCCCGGCTGCGATAATGCCATAGGTGACAAAGCGGTCATCGGCCAAAATCGCCACGCCCTGACCTGTCAGCATTTCGATCAACTTGTACAAAAGTCCGAAGTTCGGCGCGTAAAACCACGAGAACATCAGGCCCACGACAACCTGGCTGATCACAAAGGGAAAAAAGAACAGCGATTTGTAAAACCGCATGCCGCGAATGGTCTGGTTCAGGAAAATCGCAATCATCAACCCGGCGGGCACCGCGAACATATAGAGGACCAGCCAGATGATGTTGTTCTTGAACGAAGTATAAAAGGCATCATCATCGATCAGCTCGATATAGTTGCCCAACCCGATCCAGGTTTTAGCACCAAGGCCATCCCAGTCGTAAAAACTGATCCACATGCTCTGAAAAATCGGCACGATCACATAGATCAGGAACATCACTATGCCGGGGGTAAGGAACAACCACGGCGCCAATCTGCGCTGGTTGGCCTTCCAGGATGACGATGCGGACATGGCGCGGCCTCATGTTTCAAAGCTTGCTGAAAATGAAATCGGGCGGCGGTAGCGCCGCCCGATAGGGTCGTGTCAGACAGGTTTACTTGTAAACCTGACCGCGCACTTTCTCCAGACGGGTCAGGATGGCGTCCAGATTTTCAGGCTTTGCCATGAACTCCTGGAACCCCTCCATACCTGCCTTGGCCATCTCTGCCGGTGCATCACGGTCAAAGAACTGCGCCAGAGCGTAGGCCGACGAAAGCTCGGCGAAGCCAGCCGAGATATAGGGGTCGGCAGAGTCCACGGTCGCATTCTTGTTGGTGGGCAGCTGGCCAAGAGCGGCGTTCAGCTTGGTCTGTGCTTCTGCCGAGGCAACATAAGCGAGGAAGGTCTTGGCATCCGCTACATTCTTGGCACCAGCCGGAATGTGGATGGTGTCGGTCGGCGCCTCTTCTGCGCGCGGCAGACCTGCGGTGATTTCCGGGAAGACCATGAAACCAAGGTTGTCGTTGGTCATGCCACCCTGCTTGAAGGTCGCCACCGCAAAGTTACCCATCACATAGTTTGCAGCCTTGCCCTGCACCAGCAGGGCCGCAGCATCCTGCCAGTCGATCGCAGCAGCGTTCGCGGTGATGTAGGGCTGAATACGCGCCCATTCCTTGAACACGTTGCGCACCTTGTCGTCGGTCCAAGCCACTTTGCCGGCCGTCAGGTCCATGTGGAACTCATAGCCGTTCACGCGCATGTCGAGGTAGTCAAAGATGCCTGCTCCGGGCCACAGCGCCTTGGTGCCGGTGGTCAGACAGTCAATGCCAGCGGCCTTGAACTTTTCACAGTTGGCCACGAATTCTTCCCAGTTCTTGGGCTCTGACACGCCAGCCGCTTTGTAAGCGTCCTTGTTATAGTAGATGCCCCACTGATAGTAGGTATAGGGCACGCCCCACTGCTTGCCATCGATGGTCATCGAAGCCTTGGTCGCCCCAAGCGCGTCGCCCAGATTGTTGGCATCCCAGACATCGGTCACATCCATGAACTGGCCCGCGTTGACAAACGGAGCCATCCGGTTCCCGGCATACCAGTTCGCCAGATCCGGGCTGTCAGCGGTCAGAAAGTTGCGAATCGCTGTCTTGTAGCCTTCATGGTCAAAGTTGTTCAACTCGACCTTGATATCGGGGTTAGCCGCTTCAAAATCGGCAATCAGCGCCTGCATAGCGGCAAGCGGCGTTGCGTCAAAGTCAGCGTTATATTTCAGAACCCGCTGCTCGGCAAAAGCCGAGCCAGACATCATTAGCGTTGCGACAACCGCAAGCGCCCCTTTCGAAAAACGGACCATGGTTTCCTCCCCTTTGGTTCCATTAAGTGAAACTTAGTCTTGAATAATGGAAACTATGCAGTGTATCCTCTAGGGTGTCAACAGCGGTGAAACGGGTTTTAGCAGATGGCGCAGGAAGGCACTTCGGACGGAACTGTCGGCAAGGCGCTGGACGTTCTGGATATGGTCGCGCAGGCAAATCGGCCGGTGCGCTTTGCCGAATTGCTGGCGCAGCACACATTTCCCAAAGCGACGCTGTATCGGTTTTTGCAGACCCTCACCAATCAAGGCATGCTGCGTTATGACGACGAGCGCGGCACCTATGCGTTGGGGGTGCGGCTTGTGCGGCTTGCGCATTCTGCCTGGGCGCAAAGCTCACTCGCCCCGATTGCGCGGCGGCATCTGGATGCCCTGTCAGCAGAGACCAATCACACCATCCATCTTGCCCAGATGGACCATGGGCAGGTGCTCTACGTCGACAAACGCAACGCAGCACAGCCTGTCGAGATGTACTCCTCGGCGGGTAAGGTTGGCCCGGCCTATTGCACCGGGGTTGGCAAGGCGATGCTGGCCTTTATGCCCGAAGCCGCAGTGCGTGCGGCGATTGAACGGCAGTCTTTTCATCGCTTTACCGACAAAACACTGAATAGCGCCCCGCGTCTGATGGATGAGCTGCATCTGATCAAAAGCCGCGGTTATGCCTTTGACAACGAGGAACACGAGCCGGGCATCATCTGCTGTGCGGCCCCGATCATCAGCGGGTCCGGGCGCGTGTTGGGCGCGGTGTCGATGACCTCGACCACCTCACGCTCGACACTCGACGAGCTTGGCAAACTGGCGCCACGCCTGAAAGAAACCGCAGCCCGCATCGCCGCAGAAGCCGAAAGCTGGGGCTTTCCAGAACAGATTTAGAACAGGGAGAGAGAAGCCATGGCCGAGGTCGTGCTCAACAACGTTATCAAGAAATACGGCGAAACGCAGGTGATCCACGGTGTTGATCTTCACGTCGAAGATGGCGAATTCTGCGTCTTCGTTGGCCCGTCGGGCTGCGGGAAATCCACGCTGTTGCGCATGATAGCGGGGCTTGAGATCACCACTGGCGGCAGCATGAACATCGGCGCGCGCGACGTCACCGCGATGGATCCGGCAGAGCGTGGCGTGGCGATGGTGTTTCAGACCTATGCGCTTTATCCTCACATGACCGTGGCCGAGAATATGGGCTTTGGCCTGAAAATGACGGGCCATCCAAAAGAGGAAGTCGCCCGTAAAGTCGCCGAGGCCAGCCGAATCCTGAAACTGGATGACTACCTGGCCCGCAAACCCAAAGCACTCTCGGGCGGGCAACGTCAACGGGTGGCGATTGGGCGGGCGATCGTGCGCGGTCCCGACGTGTTCCTGTTTGACGAACCGCTGTCGAACCTTGATGCCGAACTGCGGGTGGAGATGCGGGTCGAAATTGCCCGACTGCACCGTGAAATCGGCGCGACGATGATCTATGTGACCCACGATCAGGTCGAGGCGATGACTTTGGCCGACAAGATCGTGGTGTTGCGCGCGGGGCGGATCGAGCAGGTCGGTGCACCGCTGGATCTGTATCGCGACCCTGACAACAAATTCGTCGCAGGCTTCATCGGCTCTCCGGCGATGAACTTTATCAGCGGCAAGGTCACCGGGCCGGGCCACGTCGAGGCGCCGGGGCTTGGAGCGGCGGTTCCCGTGGGCATGCAGCTGCCCCCCGCCGGCAGCAAGGTAACACTTGGCCTGCGTCCGCAAAATCTGGAAATCGACCCCGCGGGCAACAGCCACCGCGTCGAGATGACCGAGGCGCTTGGCGGCGTGTCCTTCCTGCATTTAACGGCACCAAACGGTGAAAAGCTGGTCATCGAGGCCAAGGGCGACACCGTCATCAAACCTGCAACCATGGTTGGCCTACGCTTTGACCCTGCGCATCTGCTGGGTTTTGACGCGGTCAGTGAAAAGCGCCTGCGTTAATAGACACAGACCGCGCCGAGGGGAGCCTGGGCGCGGTCTGCTGTTCAGGCTTCGCTGTCAGGAATGCCCTTCACGCCTGTGATATAGCTGACAATATCATTGCCGTCGGTCTCGCCCTTGTTCAGCGAAGCCACGATCCTGCCGCGTCGAAACACCACGATGCGGTCAACCAGATCAAAGACCTGCCGCAGATTGTGGCTCACCAAGATCAGCGGCACCCCGCGCTCTTTCAGGCCCCGGATGATGTTTTCAACCTGTGCCGTTTCCTGAACACCCAAAGCCGCCGTTGGCTCGTCCATAATCACGAGCTTGGACGCAAAAGCCGCCGTGCGCGCAATCGCCACGCATTGTCGCTGCCCGCCCGACATATTGCGGATCGGGTTGTCGACATTGGGGATCTTGACCGCAGTGGTCTTGAGCGCTTCGAGCGTGCGTTCCCGCATCGCCTTGTGGTCCAGTATCGAAAACGGCCCAAGCCGCAGTTTATAGAGTTCGCGCCCCAGAAACAGGTTCGAAGGCACATCCAGATCATCTGCCAAGGCCAGCGTCTGGAACACCGTTTCAATGCCCGCCTCGCGCGCTTCAAGCGGGCCCGCGTGGCTTACAGGATGGCCGTCGAAATAGATGTCGCCGCCACTGCGTTGCTCGACCCCGGTGATCTGGCGCACAAAGGTTGACTTGCCCGCGCCGTTGTCGCCCACCACGGCCACATGCTCGCCCGGGCGCAGCACAAAGTTCGCGTCCTCGAGCGCGTGGACACCGCCATAGCGTTTGGTCAAACCGCGGGTTTCAAGAATATACTCGCTCATGATTATGCCCTCGCCCGCCCTTGTTGCCGATATTGATCCAGCACAACCGCGCCGACGATGATCGCGCCTTTGACCATTTCCTGATAGTAGGCGTCGAGTTTGAGGAAGGTGAATCCCGAAATGATCACGCCAAAGATCAGCGCCCCGATCACCGTGCCGATGATCGATCCGCGCCCGCCTTGCAGCGAAACCCCGCCGATAACCGCCATCGCGATGGCATCAAGTTCATACATGACGCCCATATTGGCTTGCGCCGTCTGGCCCTTGGACGAAACGACAATTGCCGCAACCGCCGCCAGAACGCTGGCAATCACATAGACCAGCACCTTGTGCCGGTCGACGTTGATGCCCGACATCCGTGTGGCCTGTTCGTTCGAGCCGATCGCATAGCTGTATTTGCCATATTTCGTATAGGTCATCAGCAGATGGAACAGCACCGCAAGCGCCACAAAGATCAGCACCGGATTCATTCCGCGACCGATGGCGTTATAGCTTTCGGTCGGAAATGAGATCGGGTTGCCGTTCGACCACCAGCGCGCAAAGCCGCGCGCCGAGACCATCATACCAAGTGTGGCGATAAACGGCGGGATCTTGGTATAGGCGATCAGCGCGCCGTTGATCAGACCCGCCAGAACGCCCACACCGACCCCGATCAGGATCGGCAGGATCACCGGCAAATCCATTGCCCAATCGCCAAAGATCGCCTTTGGATTGGGGTTACCGTTGACCACAGCCGTTTGGGCAAAACTCATCGCGACCATCGCCGAGGCGCCTACGACCGAGCCCGAAGACAGATCAATGCCCCCGGTGATGATCACTTGCGTCACCCCCAGCCCGATAATGCCAACAGTGGCCACCTGCAGGATGATGATCGACAGCCTTGCGGTGTTGAAAATACCAGAGACATTTTCGCGGGTGTTGAACAGGAAACTGTCACCAATGGTGACGCGACCCAGAATTTCAAAGGCCGCGACGATGAGCACAAAGGCGATGAACACATTCAGTTCAGGTGGTCGCGCCTTTTTGGTCGGATCGTATTTCAGGCCACCTAGGCCATGCGTCGGTGTGGACACGTGTTTTCCCCCAATATTTCAAACTCCAGCCTTGCGCACTTTCCCCAATGCAGCAAGACAAAGGGCGGCGCGTTGCGCCGCCCCCGCAATCCCCGAAAGGGTCAGTTTTTAGTGACGAAGTCGGCCACGTTGGCTTCGGTCACCAGCTGGAACGGGATGTAGACTTTTTGATCCACAGCTTCGCCCTTGCTCAGCTTGATCGCGGCATCCAGCGCGCCTGCGCCTTGGCCAGCGGCATCCTGGAACACGGTCACATCCTGATCGCCCGCCTGCATAGCAGCCAGCGCGTCCTGAGTGGCATCGACGCCGCCGACGACGACCGATTTCATGTCGATGCCCGCCGCTTTCATCGCCATGATCGCGCCGATGGCCATCTCGTCATTGTTGGCGATCACACCATCGAACGGAGCACCCGAGGACAGCCAGTTGGTCATCAGCGATTGCGCCTGGTCACGCGACCAGTTCGCGGTTTGCTCGTCGATGATGTTCAGCTCGACTTCGCATTTGCCAGCCGCCATCACATCATGGATGTCCGCTGTGCGCTGGACGGCCGCCTGATTGGAAAGCTCGCCCATCATCACATAGACGTTGGCCTTGTCCTTGCCCGCTGCTTTCAGCTGGCGGCAGACTTCGATGGTCTCAAGCGTGCCGCTGTCGACTTCGTTCGAGGCCACAAAGGCCTGATTGTCGGGCAAGGTATCGACGTTGATCGGCTGGCGGTTGACATAAACCAGCGGGATATTGGCCGCAGCGGCCGCATCCGTCATCGCTTGGGTGGCCGAGGTATCGACCGGGTTGACGATGATCGCCGAGACGCCCGAAGCGATGAAGTTGTTGATCTGGTCCAACTGCTTGGCAACGTCGTTCTTTGCGTCTTCGATCTGAACAGTGACGCCCAGCTCTTTTGCTTTGGCATCCATGCCGTTGCGCAGAACGGTCAGAAAGTTGTCGTCAAACAGCGCCATTGAAACGCCAATGCCGTCCGCCATTGCGCTGGTTCCCATAAGGGCAGCAAAGCCGGCAATCATAAGGGTCTTTTTCATGTGTATCTCCTCCACAAATATGGTGTCTGGCACACCTTTTCTCCCTGCCAGACCGCCCGTGCCGGGCGGTATTCTTACGCGTCGGTTACACCCGCGCGAATGAATTCCATCGAGGCCGCAAGGGCCGCTTTCGGGTCTGTCAGATCGTGAACCGAAGCGGCAAACGGCTCATAGCTGATCGGGCCACGATAGCCTGCCGCCCAGAGCGCACGGATCTGCGCAACATTGCCCAAAAGATCATCGCCATCGACCAGCACGCGGTGGCCATCGCGCATCTCGTCCAGATAGATCGTGTCCTTGACACCCGATACATGCACAATGCCCGTCAATTCCGGATAGATCGGACCACCACCTGCAAGTGCGTGATGAAAGGTATCATGTACCATAAAATAGGTCCCCTCGCCACCAACCGCGTGGATCACCTCGGCCAGCACATCCTTATAGCGCAGGCTGCAGACTTCGAAGCCCAACGGCTCGACCATCGCCTTGAGCCCATGTGCCTTGAGCATCGGCAAGAGCGCCCGAAGCGCGGTTTCGGTCACCACGCGGCTGTCATCGCGCGAGGTGGCGACATTGTCGTTGCGCGGGATCAGGCTGACCGACTCGGCCCCAGCCGCCACAGCGATCTGCATCAGCGCCTCGGCCTCGGCGCGTTTGGCCGCGGACCAATCATTGAACATTTTGACCTCGGCCAAAGCCAAAAACCGCAGCCCGCGCGACCTGACAGCCGCTGCAATCTCTGCCGGTGCCGTGCCGTCAAACAAGGGCCGCTTGAGGTCATTGCGAAACTCGACACCCACGCAGCCCAGCCCCTTTGCAAGATCCAGAAAATCTTGCCACCCGAGCTTGGGTGCGGTCATATGGTTCAGGGCAAAAGGCAGCATTCCGCTCAAACTCCTACGAATCGCCAGCACAGTGCAGCGTCGTGGAATTGTTATTCCATATTGCAGGCCTGACAATCAATAAATTCCAACCCAAGCCCGCACTTGATGTTTTTTGACGATAATGTCGCTGCGTCGCGACTAAATCGATTCAGCCACATGCAGATCGGGCGGCAAGAAAAATTGAGCGTTGCTCTGCGGCATTCGGCCTTGCACCGCATCGACCATATGCGCGACCAGATCACGGCAGAGCTTTTCCAAAGGCGTGTCGATTACCATCGAAACAACACCCTCTGCCATGGCGGCGCGAGAGTCGGGCGTCAAGGCGGACACCACGACGGGCACTCTTCTCGATACCGGTGTCTCGCGCATCGCCGCGATTGCGCCTTCCATACCACCACCCGAAACATAGATGCCGCGCAGGTTTCTTTGTCGCGCCAGCAATCCCAGCGTCGCATCATAGGTCAGTTGCCGCGTCTCCAGATTGACCATCGGGTCCAGCACCGTCAGATGCGGCGCGCATTCGCGCAAATAGCCCCGGAACCCGGTTTCGCGCAGATCATGTCCATGCCAGCGGTGACCGCCTACAAAGATCGCCAGCACGCCAGGCTCGCGTGAGAGCAGTCCCATCATCCAACCTGCGGTGCGGCCAACCTTGAGATTATTCAATCCCACGTAGCCGGCCCGGGCACCTTGCGCGAAATCCGACAGCAACGAAAACACCCTTAGCCCCGCCGCGTTCAGGTCTTCGATGGCCGCAGTGACCTCGGGATGATTGACCGCCGTTGCCGCGAGAATGTCGCAGCGACCCGCCATTGACCGCAGATGGCCCGCCATTTCACTTGGCGCCTGACTGGCCGAAAACTCCAAAACCAACTCACCCCGCACGCCCACCGCCGAAGCAACAGCCTGGCTGATCTGTTCAGCAAAGGCCTTATAGAAATCCTGCCCCTGCTTGTGCAGCAACACCCCGATGCGACAGCGCGGCAGGTCCGTGGTATGTGGCATCAGGCGCCGCGCCGCGGGGTGGTTGATGCGCTGCGCGGCCTCTGCCACGCGCAACCGCGTGTCCTCGCGCACCGCTTCACGCCCATTCAACACACGGTCCACCGTCGCCACTGAAACCCCAGCTGCCGCCGCCAACTCTGTCATGCCCATGCGCTTCATCGTAAGTTCCTTTCGCTTGCCCATCAGATTGACGATAATTGACGAAAACTTGCAAGCGCAGCGTTGCTGCAATTTGGAATTTCCGTTCTATTATCCGTCATGGCGAGGCAAAAGACGGGTAAAAGAGATGGCAAGACGCGACTACAACCTGCTTGGCCCTGATGGTGCACGCGCGGTCGAAAGCGGGCTGGCGGCGGCAGAATGGTATCATAGCGAAGTGCCGCGCAAGGTGATGAAAGAGCTGATGCAGCGCTCTGATGCACCCGCGATCCGCGATACAGTCTTGCTTTACGGGCTGATGGTCGGCTTTGCGGTCCTGGGCATAACACTTTGGCCCTCATGGTGGTCTGCGCCGTTTTGGTTGGCTTATGGCGTGCTTTACGGCTCGGCCTCTGACAGCCGCTGGCACGAAACATCGCATGGCACCGCTTTCAAGACCCCTTGGATGAACAATCTGGTCTATCAGATCGCCTGCTTTATGATTGTGCGCAATCCGGTGACCTGGCGGTGGAGCCACGCGCGCCATCACACCGACACCTATATCGTCGGTCGCGATCCTGAGGTTGCGATCATGCGCCCGCCGGTGATGCTCAAGCTGATCGGCAACTTCTTTGGCCTGTTTGATGCCTATGCGGGGTGGTCGCGGATGCTGCTGAATGCAACGGGTCGGCTCAATGCCGAAGAGGCCACCTATATCCCTGCAAGCGAAGCCCCCAAGGTGATCCGCATCGCTCGGATCTGGACCGCGATCTATGCCGCCACTATTGCGCTGGCCTTGAGCATGCATTCGATCCTGCCCTTGATGGTGATCGGCTTGCCCCGGCTTTATGGCGCATGGCATCATGTGATGACCGGGCTTTTGCAGCATGGCGGACTTGCCGACAACGTCCTCGACCACCGGCTGAACTCGCGCACCGTGCTGATGAACCCGATTTCGCGCTTTATCTACTGGAACATGAATTATCACATCGAACATCACATGTTTCCGATGGTCCCTTATCACGCCCTGCCGCGTCTGCATGCGTTGATAAAGGACGATCTGCCTGCGCCAAGCCCTTCGATCACCGCCGCCTATATCGAGATGTGGCCCGTCCTGCGCCGACAACTGCAAAACGAGGAATACTTCCTGCGCCGCGATCTGCCGGCAAGCGCCAAACCCTATCGCGAAGATTTCCACACCAGCGCCCTTGGCGCGGCCGAATAGGAGCCCCAAATGACCCAATGGATCGAAGCTTGCGCCACGGACGACATTGATCAAGAGGATCTGATCCGCTTTGACCACGCCGGGGCGACCTTTGCGATTTACCACTCACCGGAAGGCGATTTCTTCTGCACATCAGGGCTTTGCACCCATGAAAGTGTGCATCTTGCCGATGGTCTGGTCATGGATCACCTGATCGAATGTCCCAAACATAACGGTCAGTTCGACTATCGCACCGGCGAGGCCAAGCGCACGCCTGTCTGCGTCAATCTACAGACTTTTCCGGTCAAGGTCGAAGGCGGTCGCGTCTTCATTCAGGTGGCGTGATGGCGCGGCGCCTGACGGTGAAAGACTTGCTCGATCAGCGCGGCAAGCATCAGTTTGCCATGCTGCGGGTGGAAACGCTGGCAGAGGCCGAGGCGGCCGAAAAGGCGGGGGTAGAGCTGCTCTCGGTGCCGCCTGCGATGATCTATGACCGTCAGTTCCGCGATGCAGCGCCGACCGCCTTTGCCTTTCCGGGCGACAATTTCTATGAAATTGGCGATACCGCCGACTTTCTGAAATGGGCCTTTCCGCTGTTCAAACATGGCGCGGATGGCTTTTACTGTTCGGGCAGTCTGCAAACCGTGCGGGCAATGGCGGATCACGGCCTGCCGGTCTGCGGACATGTCGGCCTTATCCCCTCCAAAGCGACCTGGACGGGGGGCTTCAAGGCCGTGGGCAAGACCTTGGAAAGCGCCAAGCGGGTCTATCAGCACTGCAAGGCGCTGGCCGAGGCCGGCGCCTTTGCGGTCGAGATCGAGGTTGTCCCCCATGCGATCACCGCCGCAATTGCCGAAAAGACCGG
>JAHEBX010000136.1 GCA_024642045.1 Pseudorhodobacter sp.
GCACCGAGATTTTGCGGCCAAAAGGGGTGGTGGGCGAAGAATAGAGCTTCATGGCGTGTCCTGTGCAAGGGTTTGGTCCATGAATGCCAGAAATCGCCGCTCCTGCAACCGTGGAATCCGATTACAGCCGGTCGCGCATCAGATCTGCGATTGCCTGCGCGCCGGGGTCAGTCTGGGCTTGCAGCGCCGCAACGGTGGCGCTGCGCACCTCTGGCGGCTTGTTCTGGTTCAGCTTCCATGTGCCTTCGACACGGGTCAGATGCAGCCGGAACGGCAGAATCATCCGCAGCATCCGCTCCATCACGCCTTCGCTCATCTTGGTCGAAACCCAAGGCGTCTTGGGCAAAAGCCGTGCTTCGTGCTGGGCTGACAGATCATCAACCATCGCGTGCAGCGTGGCCTCTGGCAGCGGTTCCAGCACCCCGCGTAAATGCACCGCGACATAGTTCCACGTCGGCACCTGATCCGCCACGCCATACCAGTCGGGCGAGACATAGCAATCGGGGCCAGAAATCGCGATCAACGCGGGCAGACGCCCCGCGGCCGTAACCGCCCGCCCCAAGGCATTCGAGCGCGCCAGATGCAGATCGGCGTAGCCCTCGCCCAATAAAAACGGCACATGCGCGGCCAAGGGGCCGTCGGGGCCGCCCGCCGTCAGCATGCCAAAGCCCCTTGCGGCAGCAAAGGCCAGATTGGCGGCGGCCTCTTCGCCGCGAAAGGCTGGATTGGGGTGCATTTTACTTCCTTAGCGCATGAAAAAGCCGCCGAAGATCACTCTTGGCGGCCTAGTCATTGATGTGCTGAACGGAACTCAACCCTGACGGGCCTTGTAACGCTTTTGCGTCTTGTTGATCACATAGACGCGGCCTTTACGGCGCACGACTTGGCAATCGCGGTGACGCGACTTCAGCGAACGGAGCGAGTTTGCAACCTTCATGGCTGTCTCCCTTGTCGCGGCGCGTCTTCGCGCCAGTTAAACCTTTGTCCCCCGAAGGAAACGGTGAATGGTGGGCGGTACTGGGATCGAACCAGTGGCCACTACGATGTCAACGTAGTGCTCTACCGCTGAGCTAACCGCCCACAAACCTTGTGATTCCGCCGATCCTAAAGAAAAGGACGCGGGCGGAACCGCGTCGGATGGGTGGGCTATAAACAGAGTCGGGTGGGTGATCAAGGGGTTTCAGTGCGGCTTTTTTTGGGTTTATATCGAATAGCAACAGGAGTGTGACGTGTCGCAGGTGTTTCGCATCTTACGCCCCGCGCAGCAAACAAGCGCGGTGGTTTTCGCCTCGCCGCATTCGGGGCGGGACTATCCTGCGGCTTTTTTGCGTCAAAGCGTGCTGGATAAGGCGACGATCCGCTCGTCGGAAGATGCTTTTGTCGATGATCTGTTTGCTGATGCGCCGCTTTATGGTGCGCCTTTGCTTTTGGCGCAGGTGCCGCGCGCCTTTCTGGACCTCAATCGCGCGCCTGACGAGCTTGACCCTGCGATCGTCGCAGGGGCCGCGCGCAGTATGCACAACCCGCGTGTTTATTCCGGCCTTGGGGTGATTCCCCGCGTGGTTGCCGGCGGGCGCGCGATCTATAGTGGCAAGCTGTCGCTGGCAGAGGCCGAAGCGCGGATCACCGAGGTCTGGCATCCCTATCATCAGGCCCTGCGCGGATTGATGGACGACACCCATACGCAATTTGGCGCGGCGACACTGATCGATTGCCACTCGATGCCGCATGAGGCGATCGATGGCCATTGCCGCCCCGGCCAGCCCCGCCCCGAAGTGGTGCTGGGCGACCGCTTTGGCGCCTCGGCCAACCGCGAGGTGGTCGAGCGGGTCGAGGCCGCCTTTGCCGCCGCGGGTCTGCGGGTTGCCCGCAACACCCCCTTTGCCGGTGCCTTCATCGCGCAAAGCTACGGGCGCCCTTCGGCATCGCGGCATGTGATTCAGGTCGAGATCGACCGCAGTCTTTACATGGACGAGGCCACGATCACCCCGCGCCCCGATTTCGAAGTGTTCCGTACCCTGATCAATTCGGTGATCGCTGCGGTAACAGGGGCGAACCCTGTGCAACTGCCCTTGGCGGCCGAATAGCAGCCCTCAGCGCAGCGCCCGCCCTTTGATGATCGCCTCATGGCCAAAGCGCGCGCGGATCGCATCGGTCGCCCGCTCTGCCGCCGCGCGTTGGCCCGCTTGCGGGTCCAGCAGATCGCGGGCCTGATCGGCCTGATCTTCGGGGGCAAGGTCAGAAATCCCGACCCCGATAAGCCGGAACGGCCCGCGATTGCCCGCTTGATCGAACAGGGCCTTTGCGGCGCGGTAAATGCGGTCGGTTAATTGCGTCGGGTCGCTCAGGGTCTGGCGGCGGCTGATCTGTTGGAAATCCGAGGTTTTCAGCTTCAGAACCACCGTCCGGCCCGCCAATCCCTTGGCCTTGGCGCGGTCGGCGACCTGTTCGGCCAGCCGCCACAGATGCCCGTCCAGCAGGTCTGCATCCGCGGTATCCTCGAAAAACGTGGTCTCTTTGCTGATCGACTTCAGCCGCTCGTCCCGCGTCACCCGCCGCGTGTCCAGCCCGCGCGCCAGATGCCACAACCGCTCGCCCATCGAACCAAACCGCGCCGACAGATCGACCCGATCCCAGCGCAAAAGGTCCGCAATCGTGCGGATGCCCGCCGCCTCCAGACTGGCCTGCGCGGCCGTCCCGACGCCCCAGATGATGCGCACCGGCTTGGGGCGCAAAAACGTCTCTGTTTCAGCCTTTCCGATCACCGAAAAGCCGCGCGGCTTGTCCAGATCTGACGCGATTTTCGCCAGAAACTTGTTGTGCGACAGGCCTATCGAGCCGGAAATGCCCAGATCGCGCTCCATATCCCGCACCAGTCGCGCAAGCATCACGGCAGGCGGCGCGCCATGCAGCCGCGTGGTGCCGCTCAGATCCAGAAACGCCTCGTCCAGTGACAGCGGTTCGATCGCGGGCGTCAGCACTTCCATCAGCGCGCGAATGCTCCGGCTGACCTCGACGTAGACGCCCATCCGGGGTTTGACCACCACCGCCTGCGGGCACAGCTTCAGCGCCTGAAACATCGGCATGGCCGAGCGCACGCCGTTGATCCGCGCCAGATAACAGCAGGTCGACACTACGCCCCTTGTGCCCCCGCCGACGATCACCGCCTTGTCGCGCAGCTCGGGGTTGTCGCGCTTTTCCACGCTGGCGTAAAAGGCGTCGCAATCCATGTGAGCAATCGACAGATCCCAGAGTTCGGGATGCGCCAACACCCGCGGAGAGCGGCACTTGGGGCAGCGCGCTCTGGCGTCGAACTGGGTCAGGCAATCGCGGCATAGGGCGGGCATGGCGCAAATATGCGCTCAAGGCGCGGGCAAGTCTATCGCGATTGCCCAAGACTTGCCCCTGCCAGAGGCTTGCGGCTTACTATAGTGACAAAGGCTTTCCCCGATCCTGCGAGCGCGGTATACAGCGGTATGCGAATGACCCTGACCGAGATCTACGACGCCAAAACCGCTGACGGCGTGCTGCGCGCTGATGCGGGCCAGCGCGCCTTGTTGCCGATGCTGGAAGACCTGCGCGCTTGGCTTGAGGCAAATGCCGCGCGCAAGGTCGGGCTCTTTGCTGGTCTGTTCGCCAAACCCGTCACGCCACCGCGCGGCCTTTACCTGTGGGGCGGGGTCGGGCGTGGCAAATCCATGCTGATGGACCTGTTTTATCAGCAAACCGCCATCACCCAGAAACGGCGCGTCCACTTTCACGCTTTTATGCAAGAGCTGCAACACGCCCTGCACGAGGCCCGCAAAACCGGTGTCGACGACCCGCTTGCTCCCGTGGCCGAGGCGCTGACCCGCGACCTGCGCCTGCTGTGCTTTGACGAAATGCAGATTACCGACATTACCGATGCGATGATCGTCGGCCGCCTGTTTGAAAAGCTGATGGCGGCCGGTGTGGTGATCGTGACCACCTCAAACCGCCCGCCCGAGGATTTGTATAAAGACGGGCTCAACCGCGCGCTTTTCCTGCCGTTCATCGACATGCTGAACACCCATCTGCAGGTGATCGAGATTGAAAGCATTGAGGATTACCGCCAGCACCGCCTGACCGGGGCGCAGACCTATTTTCACCCCGCGGGCCGCGCGCGCGAGGCGATCAGCGCGATCTGGGCCGATCTGACCGGCAATGCTGCGGGCGAGCCGTTGAGCCTCACCGTCAACAACCGCACCACGGGCCTTCCGCGCTTTGCCAATGGCATCGGTCGCGCCACGTTTTGGGACCTCTGCGCCAAGCCCCTTGGCCCCGCCGATTTCCTTGCCATCGCAAGCGCCGTCCGCGTGCTGATTCTGGAGGATGTGCCGCAACTTTCGGCCTCCAACTACAACGAGGCCAAACGCTTCGTCACCTTGATCGATTCGCTTTATGAGGCGAAAACCAAGCTGATCATCTCGGCCGCCGACGAGCCGGAGCGGCTCTATTCCGAGGGAACCGGCAGTTTTGAGTTCGAGCGCACCGCAAGCCGGCTGCGCGAGATGCAGGCTGCCGATTGGGGGGCGCGGGGCTAGAAGCGGCATTGCGCTCGGGTCAGCCCCAAACCTGCCACAGCAAGCGCAGCGCCAGTGCCGTCGAGGTGACCACCAGCAAGGGCTTGATCAGCCGCGCCCCCACTCGCATCGCAAGTCTGGCGCCCAAAGCTGCGCCGCCGATCTGCGCCACGGCCATTGCAAGGCCCACGCCCCACCAGACACCGCCTCCGACCGCAAACAGCAGCAGGCTGCCGATGTTGGAAGCAAAGTTCAGCATCTTGGTGTGCGCTGTTGCTTTGAGCACCCCAAAGCCCGCCAGCATCACAAATCCCAACATGTAAAAGCTGCCCGCACCGGGGCCAAAGAATCCGTCATAGGCCCCCACAAGTGGCACAGCGGTAAAGGCGAAAACGGCGGGCTTGATCCGCTCGACCCGATCCGCGTCGCTCAGGCCGGGTTTCAGCGCGAAAAACAGGGCCACGGCGACCAGAACCACGGGCATGATGATCCGCAGCGCATCCGCTGGCATCAGATGCGCCACCACCGCCCCTGCGGCCCCCGCAAGCGCCGCCATCAGCGCCATGCCCAACTGCTGCATCGGCTTGACATGCCCCGCCCGCGCATAGGCCACCACCGCCGTTGCCGCCCCGAAACTGCCCTGCAGCTTGTTGGTTGCCAGCGCCTCGATCGGCGAGGCGCCTGCCAGTAGCAGCATCGGCATGGTAATCAGCCCGCCACCGCCCGCAATGGCATCGACAAAGCCGGCGACAAAGGCTGCGCAAACCAGCAGCACGACGAGGTGGGTGGCAATCTCAAACATCCAAGGCTCCGCTTTTTGGCAAGCACTCCACCCGCTTGCAGGGAAAGTAAAGCCCTGTTGCGGGGCGTGGGTCAGCGGCGCAAACATCACCCGCCAAAGTTTCAGACCTTACGGGCAGCAAGCAAAAATATGCGGCAAACACTTAGCTTAACGGCTAATTGTTTCAGGGTCCTCGCGGCCTCGCCAGACCGACAGGTCTGCGTGGCCATCTTGTTCAGATCAGGTTGAACTGCCGCTCGATCCGACCCACGACGCGGCCATCGTTCAGCGCAAAGCTGGCATCGACAGAGATATCGACAAAGCCAAGTTTGGCGTAATAGGCAAGCCCCGGCCGGTTGTCGGCGCGGATCGAGGCATGGATGACCGAGACACCGGCGGCGCGCGCCAGATCACAGGTCTTTGCAAACATCTGAACGCCGACCCCGCGCGCTTGGGTGCCCGGTTTTACAAAACTGCCGATGTGGCACTCGCCGCGCCACCAGCCCACTGCCTGCCAGCCGATGACAGCCCCCTCGGCCTCGGCCAGCACGCAGGTGATCGTCTCTTCGCCGTCGATATAATGCAGCTGCACCTCGGCGTCCGACATGGGGCGCTGATGCGCGGTCGTGCCGCCAATGGCGATGATCTCATTCAGGATCGCCGCCATCGCTGTGGCATCCTGTGGTCCGGCCTCGCGAACGATCATTCCACAAAGTCCGCTTTCGCATAGCCTTGCAGATACAAAAGCGCGGTCAGATCGCCGTGGTTCACCCGCAGATCGCATTCCGCCTGCACGCTTGGCTTGGCATGCAGCGCAACGCCTGCGCCCGCCAGCCCAAGCATGCCCAGATCATTGGCGCCATCGCCCACCGCCATCGCCTCGCGCGCGCTGATGCCCAGACGCGCCGCGATTTGTTGCAACGCCTCTACCTTGGCGGCGCGGCCAAGGATCGGCATGGCGACCTCTCCGGTCAGCTTGCCATCCTGCAAAATCAGCGTATTGGCGCGGTTTTCGTCAAAGCCCAGCACCCCGGCAATCGCACCCGTAAAGGCGGTAAAGCCACCCGAGACCAGCGCCGCATAGGCGCCGTTCGCCTTCATCGTTGCCAAGAGAACCTTGCCCCCCGGCATCAGCGTGATGCGATCGCGGATCACTTCGGCAATCACCGATTCCGGCAGGCCCTTGAGCAAGCCGACCCGTTCACGCAGGGCCGCTTCAAAATCCAGCTCGCCATTCATCGCCCGCGCGGTGATCCCTGCGACATGTGCGCCGACGCCTGCTTCGTCGGCCAGTTCGTCGATACATTCCTGTTGGATCATCGTGCTGTCCATATCGGCGATCAACAACCGCTTGCGCCGCCCTTGGGCGGGCTGAATAACCAGATCGACGCCAAGGCCTTGCAACCCCTGCCACACCTCCCAGCGGTTCGAGGGCAGGGCTTGCAGGGCAAACTCGGCCGCGACACCGGGGTCGAGCCAGATTGCATCGCCTCCGCCCCAGGCATTGCGCAGGGACTCGACGGTCACGCTTTCAAGCACAGGGCGGGCGGGGTTGGTCAGCAGGGTCGCGATAAACATCAGCAGGGTCCGATAGCAGCCTTTGTGCCGCATTAGCGCGAATTGGCCGCGCGGGAAAGCACAGATGCACTGCCGCCTGCTGAGGTCCGTCCCGCGCGAGGGGCGACGCCTTTGCATCCACGGATGGCTCATCGGCAACTTCTCGGTGGTAACGTCGCGACAACACCGCTATAGGGGGGCGCGATTGAAATCGGACCCTTTGTCGTTGACGACTTATCCTCTGCCGGACCTTTCAGCGGTGCCGCGCGACGCTGAGAAAGTATATCTGCATTGACCATTCACCCCCTTCCTGCCTGTGCGCGCCTTGATCCTTGGACAAGTTGTTATCCGCAAAGGCCGACAGGCCTGCGATCCGCCGAGGTGTCGTGATGCTGGACAATAGCCCCGCTCCGGTGATCGTGATTGGTGCTGCGCGGTCGGGTACCAAGTTTCTGCGCGATATTCTGGCCTCCGGCGCGGGCGTGGCGGCGGTGCCTTATGATGTGAATTACGTCTGGCGCTTTGGGGCCGAGGCGGCACCGGATGATTGCCTGACCCCCGCGCATCTGACCGATCGTCAGCGCCGCTTTATCCGCAAGACCCTGCCCGCCTTGGCGCATCTGCAGCCGGGCGAGGTGCTGGTGGAAAAGACCGTCTCGAACACGCTGCGGGTGCCTTATGTCGAGGCGGTCTTGCCGCAGGCGCGCTATGTGCATCTGATCCGCGACGGGCGCGATGTGACTGAAAGCGCGATGCGTCTGTGGCAGGCCCCGCCAAGCTGGGGCGCCTTGTTTGACAAGCTGCGCGGCATGCCGCTTGCCAATCTGGGCTATGCGGCGTGGTTCTTATGGAATTTCAGCACGGGCCTGCTGGCTGGGCGCAAAGGCGGCAAGGTCTGGGGGCCGCGCTATCCGGGGATTGACGCCGATGTGCAGGCCCAGAGCCTGACGCAGGTCTGCGCCCAGCAATGGCGCACGACGGTCGAAACGGCGCGGGCTGATCTGCGCAGCATTCCGCAGGATCGGGTGTTCGAGATCCGCTATGAAGACCTTGTGGCCGATGATCGCGCCCTGCGTCGGCTGATCTCGTTTCTCGGCCTGCCCGACCCCGAGGCGACGCTTGCGGCCTGGAAAGCGCGGGTCGAGCGCAGCCGTTCGGTGAAATGGCACAAGATGCCGGAACAGCAGCAGTCTCAGATGCTGGCGATCCTCGGGCCGCTGTTGGGCGAGCTTGGGTATGCCGATGCGTCCTAGTCTGCCGGAATTGCGCGCGATGGACAGGAAAGATGTGGGATGCCCGATGCCGAAGGCGAGCAACATCTTGACGCGCTCTTTGGCTGATGTGGCGCAAGCGTTGGCGGATCTGCGGGCCGGTCTTGCCCAACGTTTTCGGCGCGGGGTGCCACAAGACGCCACAGCGGCGCCGTCGCCAAAGATCCTGCTGACGCATCGGTTTTTTTGGCCCGATACCTCGCCCTACGGCCATATGCTGCGCGCCTTGGGCGAGCATTTCGCCAATGTGGGCTATGACGTGCATGTCTTTTCGGCGATGCCGCCCGAAAATGCCGCGCAAACGGTGCCGCGGCGCGAGCGGATGGGCCAGTTGACTATCCGGCGCTGCGGTGTCTGGCAGGAAAGCGGCGCGCCCGCCATCGTGCGTGCGCTGAATGCGACCCGCTATTGCCTTGGCCTGTTTGTGCACATCCTGTGGATGCGGCCTGCTGTGGTGACGGCGGCCAGCTTTCCGCCCGTCGTTGCGGCTGCGACGGCAAGCCTTGCCGCGCGTCTGGTCGGTGCGCGCTTTATCTACCACATTCAGGACATTCATCCCGAGGTGTCCGAGGTGATCGGCGCGCCGATGGGGCGCGGGCTGCCACGCCGCTTTTTCCGCTGGCTGGACAACGCAACCCTGCGCCGGGCCTCACAGGTGGTCACGCTGTCGCGCGACATGGCTGATACCTTGCGCGCGCGCGGTTGTAACATCGTCGATCTGCGGGTGATCGAAAATCTGGCGCTGGACGAGCCGGCTTCTGACGCGGTGCCATCGGCTGGAATGCTGAAAGAAAAGGGCCACATTCGGGTGATCTTTGCTGGCAATCTGGGTCGGTTTCAGAACTTGCCGGTGCTGGCCGAGGGGGTGGGG
>JAHEBX010000137.1 GCA_024642045.1 Pseudorhodobacter sp.
TCAACATTCATCAAAGTAAAGGCTGGGTCAGAATGATCGCCAATCGCACATGGGCTTTGCGCGCCCTTCTCGTCTGCACTGCTCTTGCACTGGCGCCCACAGCGCAGGCGCAAGGTGTGCCCACGGTCGATCTGACCAGCATTGCCAAAATTGGCCAAGTGCTGACTGAGGCAAAGCTGCAGGTAAAGGAAATGATCGCTTCCAACTTGAAGCTCGACGAGCAGATCTTAAAGCAAATCGAGCAGATCGCGACCCTGAAGGCCCAGCTGGACGCCTTGAAAAATGGTCTTTCTCTCGCAGACCTTGGCATTCCTGACATGAATACGTTTTTCGACGATATCCTGCCGGATGTGGCCGATCTGACGGGTGGGCTGATTGCCGCAAAAGGCGGCAGTTATGCCTTGATGACAACATCGGGCAAGGTCGGGGGTAAGCCTGCCGCGCAATATGTGTCGGAGTTCTTTGGCTCTGCGGGGCTTGATGTCGCAACGGTAGATACTTTGGCCAAGAGCGAGGATGCAGGTGCAGCGCGCATTGGCACGCAGGCCAACACCGCAGCCTTTCTTTCTGCTGCAGCAGAAACTTCCGCCGTTAAAGCCACAGAGAGCCTTGGACGGGTCAATGATCTGGTGAAAGAAATCCCCGACACCGAAGGGTTGAAGGAAGCCGTCGATCTCAACACGCGGGTGACGGCCGAATTGTCGATTGCGCTCGCCAATATCTGGAACATGGAATCCGCGCAGCTTATGGGCATGGGCGAGGCAGGTGTGATGGACGCAGCCACCGCCGCAGAAGAACAGAAATTCATCAAAGTCCTTGGGGAGAAATGAGAATGCGTAACACCAATAGGCTTTTCCTGACCGCAACTTTGGTGGCAATGATGCCGCTGTTTGCAAGCGGCGCGCTGGCCGACACCCCTGCCCCTGTGGACACTGCTAAGGAAGACGCGTTTCTCGACGTTTTGCCGAAAATCAACATCCCTGAAGATGTGCAGCCCATCCAAGGCGCTGTGAATGAGGAGTTTCGCAACTGCCAAGCGTCTTGGCCTGCGGGCTATGCTTTGGCAAGATCAGGTCCGGAAGCCCGAGCCCTGCGAGATATCTATAGCTTTGTCCGCGCTCGAAATGTGATTTCGACAAAGGACTGTGGATGCGCTGGAAAGGTCGCGTCGTGGGACGACGTCGATACCATTGCGGCCGCAATCCGAACGCAAGAGAAGGTAGAGCGGCTTGGGTGGCAACAAACGCAGAAAATTTCTCAAGAAGCTAAAAAGCTGATCGGTATCGCCGAAACGCTCTGCAGCGGCAGTTTCTGATGGAAAGTGTTGCAAGCATCCTGTCGACGCTCGACGCGGCTATTGCTTCTGCAGGACGGCAGTACTTTGAAGCGACAGCGAGCGCGGTTGGACCGATTTACACCAGCTTGCTGAGCTTGCTTTTGGTTATGGTGGGGATCAATTCCGCCCTGAATGTCTATCGGATTTCTATGCGCGACGCCGTTCAGCTGTCATTTCGCATCGTAATGGTTCTGATGTTCGGCCTGACCTGGTCAAACTTCAGCCAGATCTACGATGCCGCCAGTAATGGTCTCAGTGCCCTAGCGCTGGAATACTTCCATCAAGGTGGAAGCGGTGTGGGTCTCTCCGCAACAGCAGCTATGGATGACATGGCCAATATGATGGCCGGAAACGTGGACTCAGTCTCATCAGCGATGTCGTCAATCATGCGTGGCTTCGTAGCCGCTGTGCTCTATGTCGTGCTCGGTATTTTAATGGCGATTTACGTCTTCATCGTCGGCTTCTCAAAACTGATGATCGCTTTTCTTCTCGGGGTCGCGCCAATCGCAATTGGGGCTACGATTTTCGAGAAAACCAAGGGAATCTTTGAAGCCTGGCTTTCAGCCATGATCGGCTATTTGATGTATCCAGTGGCATCAGCTGGGATCATCGTCGCCGTTGTCACAGTTGCACATGACGTTTTCAGGGAAACGGAGGACGTCACAGATCTCGGGTCCATTCTCGGGTTCTTCGTCATCGTTTTCGTCGGCATCTTCGCCCTGAAATCCATTCCCAACGCCGTGACCCATATCACCGGTCAAATCAGCCTTGCAAGTTTTACACCGCACGCACTGAGGGTGGTCGGCAAACCGATTGAGCGCGCGTCCGACTATACGGCGCGTCGGCTAAACGAATTTCGCTCTGGGTTTGTGCATGGCAAAACCACTCAACACCAATTGCGAGACGAAATTCGATCAGACGCTGAGCGCGGACATGCTGCGCGGCAACGCCTGAACCAATTCATCAGAGATACCTGACCGCAGTCTAACCGGCCGCATTTTCCCCAAATTCTGGAGTAAGACAATGACAGGTTCGCCACCTGAATTGAGAAGTTTTCTTGAAGCCGAGATGTTCTACGGCGTCAAAAAGCGTGAACGCATCGCCTATGTCGTGGCCGGCGGCGGTCTCGCCATAGGCCTGATGGGCATGATCGCCGTTGTCATCTTGCTGCCCTTGAAACAGACCGAAGCCTTTCTGGCCATCGTCGACAAAGACACTGGCGTGGCTGAGCGCGTGGTTGCCGTGGAAAAGGCCGGGATAGAACAGGCCGAGGCAATCCGGCAAAGCCTGCTTTTTGCCTATGTCACCGACCGCGAAACCTATGACCAGCACGACAATGAAAGCCGTATCTTGCGTGCTTATACCTGGTCCGAGGCCAATGCGCGCCAAGGCCTTGTCAGCCTCTGGACAGAAGGCAATGCCAACTATCCGCCCAAGCTCTACGGCGAAAATTCCCGCGTCATCATCAAAATCCTCTCAATCACGCCGGTGACCCAGACAACCGCGCAGGTGCGCTTCACCAAGACTTGGGTTTCGGACGGTGAGGGCATGCCTGACCGCGAAGGCAAATTCACCGCCACCGTCACCTATCGGTTTGAGCCAACCAAACAGACTGCTCTCGATCTGGTTTGGCAAAATCCAACCGGATTTTTGGTGACCGATTACCGCATCACCGCGGAAACCCTGACCCCGCAGGAGGGCTGACATGATCTCTAGAACTCACCTATTCACCGTCGGCCTTCTGGCCAGTGTCGCAGCCCTGCCCGCTCTCGCCGAAACCGCCCCCAAAGCCGGCAGTCGCGACGCGCGCCTGACTTATGCCACCTATCAAGAGGGCCAAGTTTACCGGATCAACACCCGGCTCAGGAACGTCACCCTCGTTGAGCTTGGCGAGGGCGAGAAAATCCAATCCATTGCCATCGGGGATCTCGAAAGCTTCAAGATCGACAAGTTGGAACGCGCCAACCTCTTCATCATCAAACCTGTCGTGGCAGGAGCTGCAACCAACCTCACCGTCGAGACCCAGCGCAATATCTATTTTCTGCAGGTGAGCGAAGGCGGCAAAGGCAGTCCCAACTATTCGGTGAAATTCACCGTGCCCGGCTCCGCCCGCAGCACGACAGCCGCTTCAGAAATCCCAGCCTCCCCGCCGATGAGTTACAAGGTGATGAAGAAGGGCAAGCATCTTGCCGCTTTTGCGCCGATCTCAATCTCAGATGATGGGCGCAAAACCACCTTCCTGATCCCGTCTGGTGCGCCCATGCCGACAATTTTTCGCGCCGATGCAAAGGGGCAGGAATACTCCGTCAACTCGTCGGTGCGCGGCACTACAATTACTGTCAGCACAAGGTCGGAACGCTGGGTGCTGCGTTATGGCGAAGAATACGTCTGTGTCACCGCCCTGCCGGGGGTGACCCCATGAGCGAGCCAGAGGCCAACTTCAAGCTTGCCGCCCGCATGGAGCGCATGAAGCCTTCTGACGCGCCAAAGCGGCGCCGTGGCATCAACCCTTACGCCCTTTCTGCGGTGACGGCTGTCGCGGGCGTCGGCGTCGGGGCCTGGTTGGTGCTGGCAGCACCGAATGCCCCTGCCCCGGTTTCAGCAATTGAGACCGCCTCGGTCAGCGGGTTTCAGGGGGAAGGTACCGGCACCGATGGATTCAGCATCACCAAGGCAAAACCACAAATTGCGCCCACCGCCCCTGATCGCAGCGAAGAAGTGAGGCTTGCGGCAGAAGTTGAGGCGCTGAATGCTAAGATCGCCGATCTCGAAGCCAATCCTGTCACGGTGAGCGATATAGCTGCGCTTGATGCTTTGAACGCACAAATCGCCAGTCTTGAAAGCGATGCAAAAACCCGTGCGGCGGCGCAGGGTGATCTCGAGCGCGAAAATATCCGGCTGCAAACCGAACTCGATACCAAAAACCTGATGGATGGCAACGGTGAAGCCGATGCGAGGCGGGCACGCGAAGAAGACCTGGCCCGCATGCGCCAAGAGGCTGAGGCGCTGAAAGACTCGCAGATACATTCTGATATGGTGGCCCTGCGTAGCAGTGTGGACACGAGTGGTAGTGACGGGGCCACACCGTCTGCGTCACGCGATGCGGCAGGCGGTGGCACTGGCGACGATGCCTTTAGGCGCGCTGGCGCCAAGGCGGCCGAAGTGCAGCAAGCCAAGATCATTGCCAACCCCGCCCATACGGTAATGCAGGGCACCTTAATCGAGGCCGCCCTCGAGACGGCACTTAGCACCGATCTCGCTGGCAATGTTGCCGCTGTCGTCAGCCACGATGTTTGGTCGTTTGATATGACCCGCGTCCTGATTCCGCGCGGCTCAAAGCTTTACGGGCGCTACGATTCTGATGTGGATACTGGCCAACGTCGCGTTTTGATCGCCTGGGACCGGTTGGTCACAACGGACGGGCAATCAGTGACCATTGCAGCTTACGGCACTGACCGGATCGGGCGCTCTGGATTGCCGGGCACAGTGCGCAATCACTTCTTGCAGCGATTTGGTTCGGCCTCGTTGATTTCGGTGATCGGTGCTGTGCCTGACATCGCGGCTTCGAAATACGCGGACAATCAGGTGACGTCAGACACCGCCAAGAATGTGGGCACCAACCTGGGCGATGCGGTGAACCAGGTCATGGCGGACTACCTAACCATCCCGCCGACCATCAGCGTCACCCAAGGGGCTGTGGTGATGATCCGCGTTGATGCCGATATCGAGTTTTATTGATGAGCTACCTCGACACCTATCTTGGCCAGCTCGACGCGGGGCTTTCTGACCCTGCCGTGATGGAACTTGCGATCAATGCCGATGGCAGCATCTGGGTTGAGCGCACAGGCCAAATCCACATGACGCCAAGCGGTCTGCCCACCCTGCCCGCGCGCGCGGTGCGTGATCTTGCCTCGCAGATTGCCAACTCGACCTCGAACACTTTCACCGAAACATGCCCCTTGGTTTCTGCCGCCGTGAGCTACCGCGATTTGATGCTGCGCTGTCAGGTGGTGGGTGCGCCTGCCGTGGCCAGCGGCACCGTGATTGGCATTCGGATTTTCCGCGCACGCCTTGGCGATACGCGGCGCGTGGCACGGACGTTTCATTTCTTGCGCGGACAGGAGAACTCCCTTGAAGAGGAACGCCGCGCGATGGTGGCGGAAATTCGTGCGGGGTCCGAGGGCGCTGATGTTGATGCTTTCTTGGGCAAGCTCGTGTCTGAGCGGCTCAATGTCATCGTTTCGGGCGGCACATCGACAGGCAAGACCGAGTTGGGTCGCATACTCTTGGAAATGGTGGCTTCTGATGAGCGCATTGTCACCATCGAAGATTCTCTCGAGCTTCTGCCAGGACAACCCAATACCGTCAGCCTGATCGCGCAGCGCGATGAGGCCTCTCCTCGTTCTGCCGCAAAACTGTTGCAGGCCACACTACGTCTGCGGCCCGACCGGATCATCGTTGGTGAGTTGCGAGGGTCCGACGCCTCGACCTTCCTCGATGCGATCAATACCGGCCATTCGGGGTCTTTCACCACGCTGCACGCCCATTCGGCTCGCAAGGCGATGGCCAGGCTCGCGCTTCTGGTGATGGCGCAAGGCACCAAGCTCAGCTTTGCCGAAGTCATTCGCTACCTCCAAACCTCGATCGACGTGATCCTGCAGATGGGCCGCATCGGCGACCAGCGCGGCATCATGGAGATGTATTTCCCTGGGCTCGACGACTGATCTCGTCGAGCGCCGCCCCCAAAATCCACCCTTCTGCCCGCAGGTTACACATGGAAAACGATACTGATCCGGTCACCGACCGCCCAAAATCTGAACCTGCCGCGCAAGAACGCGGCGTGTCCGAGCGGCTGAAGGAATTCTTCTCTGTGCGCCAGGCATTTTCCGGGGAGGCGCAAGACTTCGAGGATCCACGTCAAGCGGGCGAGGCGTTTTTCCGCGCGAGTCCCGCCGAGCGACCTTCGGTTGCCCATATCGATGGCAACACAGCGCGCACCATGGCCCGCACCGAAATCCACGGGGTCCATGAGAGCGGCGAGACGCGGTATTTCAAAACCCTGCCGGACTCGCATGCACCTGACGCCGAATTCCGCGCCGGGTTTCTCAATGCGATGGAAGCCTCGCTGACCGAGCGGTTGGGAAAGCTGGAATGGGGCAAGGACGGTCCGGCAGAAATTGAGAGGGCGGATACAGGGCTTAGAGATGATCTTGCGGCCTTCACACGTCACGCGCCGGAAAAGGCCGGAGCTCTTTGGGCAGATCATAGCTCCGATCATGCACTTGGCTCTGAGGTGCAGGCGACGGTCCATTCCCGAGAAGTGGGGGTAGATCAACAGGTTGCATCAAACCATGCTGACGTCGCGGAAAGGCCGGCGGTGATTGCCGCAGGGGATTGGGTCAGCACCGATACCAATGTCGAGTTGCGCCCCGTGGCCATTGAGACCGAAAAGGGTGTTCATACCGGCTATGAGGCCGTTTTGCCCGAGGGTGACCAGGTCATAACTCACTCAGAACGCACCTTTCCGAATTCCCGCGAGGCGCTGCGCCATGCCTTTGATTTCTACGAAGGCGCCGAGGACGGGTTAGAGATCGCAGTCAAGCACGCAGCGGAAATGGACCGCGAGGTGATCGAAGCTGCCGACCGCGGGCCGGAAGGTCTCGTTCTGGAACACCGGCCGCAGCCCGAATTGGCCCGGCCAGAGACGGCAATCTATGTGGGGGAGGAGGCACAACTTGTCCTGACCCTTGGTCGGGACACCGAAAACACCCGCGATCTGGCCGAGCGGCTGGTTGTTGATCCCGACTTCCGAAACATAGTGGCCGCGCACATCCCAGATGCCGAGGCCACGCTTGGAACAGGACGGTTTGTCGATGGCGAAGGCTCCGCCGGATTTTTGCCCGACGAGTTGCTTGCCGTCACCTCTTATGGCCGCGATGGCGGCGCTGAGGTTTTGGCGAAGCTTCCCGATGAAGGGCCGCTCAGTGAAGCCTTGGCCAAGCATCTGACGCAAAGCCCGGTCTTGGCGGCTTATGTTGAGTCTAAACGGGTGCGCAGTGATTTTGCCTCCGACCCAGCCCGCGCAATCTCCACGTGGGTGGCGCAGTCCGGCGCGCAGATCGACCGCTTGCCGTCGGACCGACGGGATGACCTGCGGTCTGAGATGCAGGGTATTGCCAAAGAGGCTGCAGCGGCCTTTGGGCTGGACCGCCAACAGGTAGATCGCGAGGCCCTGCCCCGTTCGACGCTTTACAGCACATCTATTGGGGCGACGTCTTTGGTCGTCGGTGGGAACGAGAAGGAGCTGACGGACCATGCCGGCGATAGCCTTCGACTTGCCCTGAGGCTAAGTGCCGCCGATGTCGGGATCGATGCGGATAAAATCAGGCAACGTCTCGAAACCGGGGCCGCGAATGCCCGCGAAGAAGAAACCGAGGTCAAATCCGACATCGCCGAAGTGGCCAAGCGTCACGGCTACGACCTTGGCAGCGCGCAAGGCCGCAGTTCTGCCGCTGAACGGGTGGATCGTTTTTACGAACGCGCCGCCGAGTTGATTCACTCCGCCCGAACGATCGAAGTGGCGCGAGGCCCCGATCCTGTGGTCGAAGCTTTGGGCAAAATGGCAAAAGTTCACGCCCATCAAGGCTCGGTCTCTTTCCGCAATGAAGATCAGGCGCGGGATTTCGCGGAAGAGATGAAGGAACGCTACGGGGCAACTGTGCTGAAAGACATCGCCGCTGGCCGAACCGAAGCTCTTGCCAAAGATGTGCCCGACCCAAGCGCACGCGCTGCAATGGCAGCGGCGGTAGTGTCAGCGGCAAAAGAACATCCTGCGCTTGGCATTAGTGCGCATGAAGCGGAAGCCGCTGAACGTCGGCTGGCGGCAGAAGCGGCCCCTCTGACACCAGAACACGCGCGGGCGCATGTCCATGATCGCACTCGCGCCACCGACAGGGAGTTTTGATCATGCAACGCATTGCTTTGCTGCTGCCGCTTGGCCTCACCTGCGGCTTGCTGGTCGGTCTCATCGCCGGGGGTTTGGTTCTGAACCTCATCCTTGGTCGCGATCCGAATGCGGCAGGCATTTTTGTCTTGATCGCAGAATTCCCCGGTTTTGGACGGCTGACCTCGGTGCCATGGGTTCTGCCCTGGCAGATCGTTGGCGCATCTACGGTGATTTTCACCATCGCGGCCGTTGCCCTGACCTTTCGTCAGCAGCTAACTGAATGTGGCCAGGCCAAGTTCCAGTCGAAGCCCGAGATCAAAGCCAACGGCCTTCTGCAGCCACTAGGTGCGGGCATGGTCTTTGGCAAGCTTGCGGCGCCAGTCAAAACGGCCCCATACGTCAGCGCCACCTTCCAGAAATTCCCGCATTGCCTTGTCGTGGCACCCACTCGGGCCGGTAAGGGCGTGGGCTACGTCATCCCGAACACCCTTCTCTTCAACGGCAGCATCGTCGTTCTCGACGTGAAGGGCGAGATCTTTGAGGCTACGTCGCGCCACCGCCTGGCCGAGGGCGATGCTGTCTATCGCTTCTCGCCCTTCGATTTTGAGCATCCGACCCATCGCTATAACCCGCTTGAGCGGGTCGCGCGAATTGCCAATCTCGAACAGCGCTACACCGAACTTGCCAAGATCTCGGACTATTTCTTGACGGTTTCCGACAAAG
>JAHEBX010000138.1 GCA_024642045.1 Pseudorhodobacter sp.
AAGGCGCAGGCTGGCTTACGACCGAAGAGCTCGTCTGGAACGACAGGGGGGCGCTGACCACCCACGCCCCCAGCACCTATAAGATCCCGGCCTGCTCGGACCGCCCAGCCGTTTTCAATGTGGCACTTTACGGTGCCCCCAACCGCGAAGACACCGTCGGCAAATCCAAGGCCGTCGGCGAGCCGCCGTTCAACCTTGGCATCGCGGTGTTCTATGCGATTTCAGATGCGATTGCCGCTTGTGGCAATGGCAGCTGCTACCCCGATCTGGATGCGCCCGCCACACCCGAACGCATCCTCGCGGCCGTCGAGCGTCAGCGCCATGTTTGACCTCGCAGCCCTCACCGCTGCCACTGCACAGGGCCCCGTCGCCCGCGTGGTGGTCACCGAAGTCAAAGGCTCGGCCCCGCGCGAAGTTGGCGCAGCGATGCTGGTCTGGGCGACGGGCCAATCCGGCACCATCGGCGGCGGCGCGCTGGAGTATCAGGCCACCGTGCGCGCCCGCGCATTGCTGGGCCAAGGCGGCCGCCGCTATGACCGCGCGGCGCTTGGCCCCGACCTGGGCCAATGTTGCGGCGGCGCCGTTGGCCTGCTGACCGAAGTGTATGATGCCGCCACCCTTCCCACTGGCCCCCTCATCGCCCGCAGCGTCGGCGCTGCGATCATGCCGCTTGCCGTCAAACGCCTGCTCGCCACCGCTCGCAACCAAGGCCACCTGCCCGAGGCACACATGCTGCAGGGCTGGTTTCTGGAGCCCGTGGCCGCCCCTCAACGAAACCTGTGGATCTGGGGCGCAGGTCATGTCGGCCGCGCCTTGGTCGCGGTGCTTTCGCCCCTGCCGAACCTTGCGATAACTTGGGTCGATATCGCGGCAGACCGGTTTCCGCCTGCACCCGCGAAGACCCGCGTTCTGCCCGTCCCCGATCCTGCGAACGCCGCAGCTCTCGCACCCAATTCCGCCGAGCATCTGATCGTTACCTATTCGCACGCACTTGATCTCGACCTGTGCCACCGCTTGCTGCAGCATGATTTTGCTTTCTGTGGCCTGATCGGGTCTGCCAGCAAATGGGCGCGTTTCCGTTCCCGGCTCGCGGTCCTGGGTCACTCCCCTGCCGCTATTGCGCGCATCACTTGCCCGATCGGCGCCCCAGCGCTTGGCAAGCACCCCCAAGCCATCGCCATCGGCGTCGCAGCGGAAATGCTGCGCCGCCGTCACGCAGCAGAAAGGTCCGTATGCTCGATCTGATCCTCCGAAATGCCAACCTGCCCGATGGCCGCACCGGCCAGGACATCGCGATTGAGGGCGGTAAAATTGCCGAGATATCACCACACATTCCTGCGGCTGCAATTGCTGAGATAGACGCAGCCGGTTACCTCGTCACGCCGCCCTTCGTCGATCCGCATTTCCATATGGACGCGACCCTCTCGCTGGGTCTGCCGCGGATGAATCGCTCTGGCACCCTGCTGGAAGGCATTGCACTGTGGGGCGAGTTGCGTCCCACCCTGACCATTGACGCGTTGGTTGACCGCGCCCTGCGCTACTGCGATCTGGCTGTCAGCCAAGGCCTGCTCGCCATCCGCAGCCACGTCGATACCTCAGATGCCCGACTTGTCACGGTCGAAGCGATGCTAGAGGTCAAACGCCGCGTTGCCCCCTATATTGATCTGCAACTGGTGGCCTTCCCGCAAGACGGAGTCTTTCGCGCCAAGGATGGGCTGGATAGCCTGATCCGCGCGCTGGATATGGGGGTCGATATTGTCGGCGGCATCCCACATTTTGAACGCACGATGGAGGATGGGCGTCTTTCTGTCGAAACCCTCTGCCGCCTTGCCGCCGATCGCGGTTTGCCGGTGGATATGCACTGCGACGAGACGGACGACCCGCTGAGCCGCCACGTCGAAACCCTTGCCGCCCAGACCATCCGCCACGGTCTGCAAACCCGGGTGGCGGGCTCGCATCTGACCTCGATGCATTCGATGGACAATTACTATGCCAGCAAACTGATCCCGCTGATCGCCGAAGCGCAGATGAACGTAATCCCCAATCCCCTCATCAACATCATGCTGCAGGGCCGCCACGACACCTACCCCAAGCGCCGCGGCATGACCCGCGTGCGCGAGCTGATGGCCGCGGGCATCAACGTCTCCTTCGGCCATGATTGCGTGATGGATCCGTGGTATTCGATGGGCTCGGGCGATATGCTCGAAGTCGGCCATATGGCGATTCATGTGGCGCAAATGGCCAGCGTTGACGAGAAAATCGACATCTTCAACGCCCTGACCACCAACGCCGCCCGCACTCTGGGATTGACGGACTACGGCTTGGCCAAGGGCAATACGGCAGATATGGTCCTGCTACAGGCCCAAAACCCCGCCGAAGCGCTGCGCCTCAAGCCCGCTCGTCTCGCTGTGATCAAATCAGGCAAGATCATCGCCCAGACGCCCGCCCGCGTCAGCACCTTGTCGCTTTCAGGTCGCCCCGAAACCGTCAACGCCGCCCACTACGCCCCGAACCTTTAGCCTTTCATACTGGCCCAAATATCCTCGGGGGTGAGGCGAAGCCGAGGGGGCGGAAGGCCCCCTAGCCCCAGACGCCGTCGTGAACCTCTGCAGCCTCATTCTCCAACATCGGCCCGATCACCTCGACCTGCCGCTGACCTGCTGCAAAGACCTCGCGGCACGGCAGGTCAAGCGTCGGGTTCTCGGGATGATTGCCCGTTATCCCCTTGAGCGCGTGTTCGCTCAACCCGTAGACCACCCGCTTCAAACCCGTCCAATAGATCGCGCCCGCGCACATCGCGCAGGGCTCTGCCGAGGTATAGATCGTGCATTCGCGCAACACCTCCATCGGCAGCGTCGTCGAGGCGCGCGTCATCAACACCCGCTCGGCATGCCCCGTCATATCGTGATCAGGCATAAAAGCGTTGTGCTGGGTCATCAGCACGTTGCCGTCTGGCCCCACAAGGATCGACGCAAAGGGATGCACCCCTGCCGCTTTAGCTTTGGCGCTTTCTTCAATTGCGATCCTCAGCAGCGCAATGTGATCCAGTTCTGGCGCAACAGACATCAACGTCTCCTTTTCTTCCCGACACTGTCTTGGCAGCTTGCGCTGAATCGAACAGATTGCAAGCCACGCGGCCTTGTTGCGGCTGCCTCCACGATGCGCACAAATTTAAGGCGCAGGTGCTTGCAACTTCACACAGCCTCGAAACTGGAAATCGCGATTAGCACAAGAACCTTCCACCGGCGTCTGATGAAAACCAATATATTCAAAGGCGTTAAGCCCGCTATCGCCTCTCATTTGCCCGTTTCAGCCCGCTGGAATATAACAGATTTATGATCCGCAATGTGCAGCAAGACTTGCTGAAAAAACAGAAGTCGGTTTAGCTGATTTGGAAAACGCTCCGCACTCTTCGGAAAAGATTGAAAGTGCTTCTCTCGAAATTTAGGAAATGATTCCGCCAAGCGGCGCTACCCATGCAACAGACCGTCTTAGCACAAGCCAAGGACTCTCAATGACGCCTTCTCCATCGCCTGCTGATCAGCCCCGACTGGAACTTGTCGGCATCACCAAGCGGTTTCCGGGGGTTTTGGCCAACGATCAGGTCAGCTTCACAGTGCGGCCGGGCGAGATCCATGCGCTTTTGGGCGAAAACGGCGCGGGTAAGTCGACGCTGGTGAAAATGATCTACGGCATCCAGCAGCCCGACGCGGGCGAGATCCGCTGGAACGGCGCGCGAATGGTTATCCCCAGCCCAAAGGCCGCGCGCAAACTTGGTATCGGGATGGTCTTCCAGCACTTCTCGCTGTTCGAGGCGATGACGGTTCTGGAAAATATCGCGCTTGGCATGGATGCCTCGATCCCGGCCCGAGATCTGGAACAAAAGATCCTGTCGGTGATGGATCAATACGGGCTGAAGCTGGAGCCACACCGGATTGTCTCGACGCTTTCGGTCGGCGAGCGTCAGCGGATCGAGATCGTGCGCGCACTGCTGCTGAACCCAAACCTGTTGATCATGGATGAGCCCACCTCGGTGCTGACCCCGCAAGAGGTGGAACAGCTGTTTGTGGTGCTGCGCAAGCTGGCGTCCGAGGGCTGCTCGATCCTCTATATCAGCCACAAACTGCATGAGATCAAAGCGCTCTGCGATACCGCGACGATCCTGCGCGGTGGCAAGTTGGTGGCGACCTGCAATCCGGCCGCAGAAACGTCGCGCTCAATGGCCGAGATGATGATCGGCGGCAGTCTCAAGGATATTCAGCGGGGGGCTGGCCGCGAGATGGGCGCGGCCAAGCTGGTGGTGCATGACCTCTGCGTGCCCAAGGACGGCCCCTTTGGTACGGCGCTGAAGGGGATCAATTTCTCGGTCCGGGCGGGTGAGATTTTCGGCATCGCGGGCGTCGCGGGCAATGGGCAGAACGCACTCTTGCTGGCGTTGTCGGGCGAGGTCACGGCACAGTCTGATGCGGTGCAGGTTGACGGTGCCAAAATCGGTGCCACCAGCGCCAAGGCGCGGCGGCTTGGCGGCATGGCGAGCGTGCCCGAGGAACGCAACGGCCACGCTGCCGTGCCTGAATTTACTTTGTCCGAAAATGCTGTGCTGACGGCGCGCGACCGGCTTGGCATGGTATCAAACGGCATGATCAATTTCGGTTCCGCCAAAACCTATGCGGGCGAGGTGATCCGCGCCTTTTCGGTCAAAGCCACGGGGCCCGGGGCCTTTGCAGAGTCGCTGTCTGGCGGGAATTTGCAAAAGTTCATCATGGGCCGCGAGATCATGCAAAAACCACAGGTTCTGGTGGTCAGTCAGCCGACTTGGGGCGTTGATGCGGGGGCTGCAGGGGCCATTCATCAGGCCTTGGTCGATTTGGCGGCAACGGGATCAGCCATCGTGGTGATCTCTCAGGATCTGGATGAGCTGTTGTCGCTTTGCGACACGCTTGCGGTCATCAACGAGGGACACCTTTCGCCGCCCATGCCCGTCGCGGGCGCCAATATCGAAGAAATCGGCCTGCTGATGGGCGGGGTGCATGGCGACCCCACTGCCGATGTGCATGTCTCCAAGGAGGTCGCCGATGCGTATTAAACTGGAACGCCGCCCCTCTCCAAGCCGAACGATGCTGGTGGTCACCCCGATCGCGTCGGTGATCGTAACCATGTTGATTGGCATGGTGGTCTTTGATCTGATGGGCATCGACGGCACCCGCGCGGTCAAGGATATTTTCCTGACGCCCCTTTTGCTTAGCTATAAATGGCAGGATGTGGCGTTGAAGGCCGCGCCCCTGATCATCATCGCGCTGGGTCTGTCGGTGGGCAACCGCGCACAGGTCTGGAACATCGGGGCCGAGGGCCAGTATATCGTCGGCGCACTGGCGGCGGCGGGTATAGGGATCGCGGCAGGCACAGCGGGCGGTTTCTTTGTCATCCTTGCGATGGTGCTGGCGGGCATCCTATTTGGCGCGCTCTATGCACTGATCCCTGCGGTGCTGAAAACCCGCTGGGATGTGAACGAAATCCTGTCCAGCCTGATGCTGACCTATGTCTCGTATCAGATCCTTGGCTTTCTTGTCGGTGGCCCTTGGAAAGACCCCAACGGGCGCAATTTTCCCGCCACAGCGCCCTTGGCCGAAAACCAGAGCCTGCCGCTGTTGTTCAGCGGCAGCACGGTGCATCTGGGCGTGCTGATCGCGCTGATCCTGCCCTTTGTGTTCTGGGTGATGATGTCGCGCTCGGTGTTTGGCTATCAGGTCCGTGTGGTGGGATCTGCCCCGCAAGCCGCCCGCCACGGCGGCTTTGACGCCAAGCAAACCGTCTGGATCGCCATGCTGATCGGCGGCGGCATGGCGGGGCTGGCGGGCGCGCTGGAATTCACCGGCGCGCTCAAGGCGATCAATCTGGGCTTTCCCTCGGGCTATGGCTTTACGGCGATTATCGTGGCTTTCCTTGGGCGCCTGCACCCCATCGGCTGCCTGATCGCTGGCATCGTGCTGGCGGTGACGTATGTCGGCGGCCAAGTGGCACAAACCTCGGTCCATATCCCCAACTCTACCGCGGGCATTTTCCAGGCGATGATGCTGTTCTTCATCCTCGCCTCCGATATCCTGATCCGCTATCGGCTGCGCATTGTGACCGCCGCCAAACCCGTTGTGGCAGGAGAATGACATGAGCCTTGATTTCATCATCGCGGCCATCATCACCGTTGTCGGCCTGACAACGCCTATTCTTCTGGCAGGACTGGGCGAGCTGGTCGTTGAAAAAGCAGGCGTGCTGAATTTGGGCGTCGAAGGCATGATGCTGATCGGCGCGATTTCGGGCTTTGGCGTTACCGTGATGACCTTTAACCCTTGGCTTGGGGTGCTTGGGGCGGCGGCGGGCGGGGCGCTTTCGGCGCTGCTGTTTGGCGTTCTGGTGCTGAGCCTGAACTCCAACCAAGTCGCCACCGGCCTTGCGCTGTCTATTTTCGGCACAGGGCTTTCCTCGCTGATCGGCCTGTCGTTTGTGGGCCGTATCGCTGCACCCTTCGGGTCTATCTTTCCGGCCAGCCTTGCCAAGCACCCGATCCTGCAGGTGTTTTTCGGCTATTCGCCCTTGGTTTACTTTGCCCTCATCATGGTGCCGCTTGTCGCATGGTTTCTGAAATCCACCCGCGCGGGCCTGATCCTGCGCGCGGTGGGGGAAAACGACCATTCCGCCCATTCCATCGGCTATAACGTCATCGGTGTGCGCTATGCGGCCATCGCCTTTGGCGGCGCGATGGCGGGGATTGGCGGGGCGTATTTCTCGATGGTCATCACCCCGATGTGGGCCGAGAAGATGACGGCGGGACGCGGCTGGATCGCGCTTGCGCTGGTGGTCTTTGCCGGTTGGCGCACGGGTCGCCTTCTGGCTGGCGCCTATTTTTTCGGCATTCTGATGGCATTAGAGCTTTATGCAAAAGCTTCGGGCTTTTCCTTCCTGCCATCGCAGTTCTGGGCCGCAATGCCCTATCTTATGACCGTGGTTGCGCTTACGTTCATCTCGTCTCGGGGGAACGTCGGGGCTTCTGCGCCTGCTTGCCTTGGCAAGCCCTTCCTGCCGTAACAAAAAACTCTTCAACAGGAGACTTCGATGACTACGATTTCCCGTCGCACACTGATGAAAGGCGTTGGCGCTGCTGCCACCCTTTCGATGATCGGCACCGCCGCGCGCGCCGAAGACAAGGTGAAGGTTGGCTTCATCTTCCTCGGCCCGATCGGCGACTATGGATGGACTTGGGCGCATAACAAGGGCCGCGAGGCGATTGATGCAGCCCTTGGTGACAAAGTCGAGACGATCTATGTCGAAAACGTCGCGGAAGACGCCTCTGCCGTGCCGGTCCTGCGTGACCTCGCGCAGCAGGGCTGCAAGCTGATCTTCACGACCTCTTACGGCTACATGGATCAGACGCTGCAAGTCGCGGGCGAATTCCCCGATGTGAAATTCGAGCATTGCACCGGCTTCAAGCGCGCAGACAACGTCTCGACCTACAACTCGAAATTCCACGAGGGTCGCGCCGTTCTGGGCACCATCGCGGGCAAGATGTCGGCTTCGGGCGTGCTGGGCTATCTGGGCTCCTACAAGGTGCCAGAAGTTGTGCTTGGCGTGAACGCCTTTGCTCTGTCTGCGCAAAAGCAAAATCCTGCCGCGACCGTCAAGCTCGTGCTGATCGACAGCTGGTTTGACCCGCCAAAAGAGGCTGCTGCCACCGAAACGCTGATCAACCTTGGCTGTGACATCGTCACCACCCATACCGACAGCCCCGGCCCGCTGCAGATCCTCGAGCAAAAGGGCCTGCACGGCTTTGGCCAAGGCGCTGACATGTCGCAGTTTGCGCCCAACGCGCATCTGACCGCGATCGAAGACATCTGGGGCCCCTACTATGTCGAGCGTGCGCAGGCGATTGTCGACGGCACCTGGGCGTCGAAAGACACTTGGGATGGCATGAAAGAGGGCACCGTTGTGATCGCCCCCTACAATCCAGCGATCCCCGCCGACGTCGTGGCCTTGGCCGATGGCGTTCAGGCTGGCTACAAAGACGGCAGCTACGACATCTTTACCGGGCCGATCTATGATCAGGACGGCAATCTGAAAGTGAAGGAAGGCGAGGTCATGACGCTCGAGCAACTGGCGACCATCGACTGGTTCGTCAAGGGCGTCGAATCCGCCGCTTGATCTTGCGATACCAAGGGAAAGGCCCGCTTGCTGCGGGCCTTTTCTTTTGATCAAAGGGGCTTTCCAAGCGCCCCTTTCGCGTGGCACCTTGCCGCCATGACACAGACCCTCACCTCCTCCCGCCTCGCGTTCGGAACCATGCAGTTTGGCGGCAAGGCCAACAAACTGGCCGCCGCCGCGATGTTTGAAGCCTGTTTGCACGCAGGCATCCGCCATTTCGATACCGCCTGCGGCTATACCGATGGTGCATCCGAAACCATTCTGGGCGATCTGGCGCGCGGGCAAGATGTGTTTGTCGCCACCAAGATCGGCTATATGGGGGGCGGTGGGCGCGCCAATCTGCTGGAACAGTTCGATGGGTCGCGCAAGCGGTTGGATATGCCGGTTGATCTGCTGTACCTGCACCGCTTTGACCCCGACACACCCCTGCAGGAAACCCTTGAAACCTTTGCCGAATTTCAGGCGCAGGGGCTGATCCGCCACATTGGTCTGTCCAATTTTGCCGCTTGGCAGGTGATGAAGGCCCAAGCCATCGCCGCGCGTTTGGGCACGCGGATCGACGCGATCCAGCCGATGTATAACCTCGTCAAACGGCAGGCAGAAGTAGAGCTTTTGCCGATGGCGGCCGATCAGGGCATCGCGGTTTTTCCCTATTCCCCCCTCGGTGGCGGGCTGTTGTCAGGCAAATATTCCACGGGCGCAGTCGGGCGGCTGACCGAAGACAGCCGCTACGCCAGCCGCTATGCCCCCGCGCAGATGCATCAGACCGCAGCCGACCTTGCCAGCTTGGCCGCCGAATTGGGCCGGCATCCC
>JAHEBX010000012.1 GCA_024642045.1 Pseudorhodobacter sp.
TGCGCCAGTGACTGGGCAAGCGCCTGCCCCGCCGCAATATCGCCCGCCATCACGCCAAATTCGTCGTCGTTGCCAACCACGATGTCCGACCTGCGCGCGGCATCAAGGCAGACTTGGGCAGCCTCGGCCTGCGAGGGCCAGGAATAAGCGCGGTAATCTACATCCAGCACCACCAGCGCACCTGCCGCGCGCGCCGCCGCCATCGCCGCGAGCGTGGCGCTGCGCGAGGGGTCCATCGCAAGCGCTGTGCCCGTCACCACCAGTGCGGAAACGCCTGAAAAATCCACGGCCTCAACATCGTCACCACAGAGCGCAAAATCGGCGGCCTGATTGCGGTAAAGCACCGTCTGCGGCGCTTGGGCAATCGTCTCGACCACTGCAAGCGAATTGCGCGCCTCGCCACCTTGGGTCTGCACATATCGCGTCGCCACACCGTAGCGGTCCAGCTCTGCCAGACAATAACGCCCGACGGCATCCGCCGAGACACGGCTCAGAAGTGCCGCCTTGGCCCCCTGCCGCGCCAGCGCCACGGCGATATTGCCCGCCGATCCACCAAGGGCTGCGAAAAACCGCGTCGCCGATTCGATCTGGGTGCCCGCAGGGTCGGCGTATAGGTCCATGCCCACCCGTCCCAAGACCACAAATGAGTTCAGCGCCATACGCTGCCACCGAGCTTGCAACTGATACCTCTTTTCGCCGTTCTGAATCCGATTGACCTTGGTCATGCGGTTAGGATAGCGTTTTTGCAACCGGTTGCAAACATTATTGAGGGAGGAGCCGCCATGCGCGAAATCGGGATCGGCATCATCGGTGGCGGCTATATGGGCAAGGCGCATTCGGTTGCAATGTCGGCTGTGGGGGCGGTGTTTAATACGCGCCTGCGGCCCCGGCTAGAGATGATCTGCGCGACCACGGACACTTCGGCCGAAGGCTATCGGAAGGCCTATGGCTTTGCGCGCGCAACCTCGGACTGGCGGCATCTGGTAGCCGACCCGAAGATCGAGGCGGTGGTGATCGCCTCGCCGCAAGAAACCCACCGTGCGATTGCCGAGGCGGCCTTTGCGCTGGGAAAGCCCGTGTTTTGCGAAAAGCCTTTAGGGGCGACACTTGAGGACAGCCGCGCGATGGTGGCCGCGGCGCAAACCTCGGGCTGCGTCAATATGGTAGGGTTCAACTATATCCGCACGCCCGCCTCGCAGTTTGCGCGCGAGCTGGTGGTCAGTGGCGAGATCGGTGCGGTGACATGGTTTCGCGGCGAGCATACCGAGGACTTTGACGCCGATGGAACCAAACCCGCGAGCTGGCGCAACTTTGGCGCCGCAAACGGCACGATGGGGGACCTTGCCCCGCATATGATTAACGCAGCCCTAGCGCTGATCGGGCCGATTGCACGCCTAAGCGCCGATATCGGAACCGTTTTTGCCAACCGACCCGGCGCAAAGGGGCGCGAGGTGAATGACGACATCGGCCAGTTCATGTGCCGCTTTGGCAATGGCGCGATGGGGCATTTGTCGTTCAGCCGCGTGGCCACAGGGCGAAAGATGGGCTATGCCTATGAAATTACAGGAACAAAGGGCGCCATCCGCTTTGATCAAGAGGATCAGAACGCGCTCTGGCTTTACCGTGCCGATGATCCGGAAGGGCTGCGCGGCTTTCGCAAGATCCTGACCGGGCCGGAGCATCCGGACTATCTGCCCTTTTGTCAGGGACCAGGCCACGGCACGGGATACCAAGACCAAATCATCATCGAAGCGCGCGATTTTCTGCAAGCGATCGACACCAAAACCACGATCTGGCCCAGCTTTCACGATGGAATGGAGGTCAACCGCGTCATCGCGGCCGCCCATGCCTCGGCGCTCGCGGGTGTCTGGGTCGATCTTTAGAGGAAAACAAAATGATCCAGATTGGCAATGCGCCCTGCTCTTGGGGCGTTGAATTTGCGGAAGATCCGCGCAACCCCAGTTGGCGGCAGGTGCTGTCGGACTGTGCCGCTGCGGGGTATAAGGGCATCGAGCTGGGGCCGATCGGCTTTATGCCCGAAGACCCCGCGATCCTGGCCGAAGGGCTGGCCGAGCATGACCTGACGCTGATCGGTGGCGTGGTGTTTCGCCCCTTTCACGATGCGGGCGCTTGGGATGAGGTTTGGGATGCAACCCAGCGCACCTGCAAGGCGCTGGTGGCGCATGGCGCGCAGCATCTGGTGCTGATCGACAGCATCTCGCCACGGCGCGCGCCGACCGCAGGCCGCGCACAGGAGGCCGAGCAGATGGGCGCGCAGGAATGGACAGCTTTTGTCGACCGCATTCGCCGCGCCGCACAACTGGGCGCGGACAACGGGCTGACCGTGGGCATTCATGCGCATGCCGCAGGCTTCATCGATTTTGAACCCGAGCTGGAACGTTTGCTCGACGCGGTGGATCCGAGCCTGTTGAAGATCTGCTTTGACACCGGCCATCACTCTTATGCAGGCTATGATCCAGTTGCCTTTATGCGGCGGCATATGGACCGAATTTCTTACATGCATTTCAAAGACATAGATCCCGTTGTCAAAGCGCGCGCCGTGGAAAACCGCACCGGGTTCTATGACGCTTGCGGGCAGGGAATTTTCTGCAATCTGGGCAAAGGCGATGTAGATTTCGTCAGCGTTCGTCAACTGCTGCTTGACGCAGGCTTTGCCGGATGGTGCACAGTCGAGCAGGACTGTGATCCTGCGGGCGGCACCTCGCCCGTCGACGATGCGCGGGCGAACCGCGGCTATCTTTCCTCTATTGGTTTCTGAAAAGGGCCCGACCATGAAAAGACTGAACTGGGGTATGATCGGCGGCGGCAAGGGCAGCCAGATCGGGCCTGCGCACCATCTGGCGGCGGGGCTGGACGGATTTTACACCTTTGCCGCGGGCGCCTTGGACCACGACCCGGCTGCAGGCCGCACCTATGCACAAGAGTTGGGAATTGCAGCCGACCGCGCTTATGGCGATTGGCGCGAGATGCTGGAGGGCGAGCGCAACCGGCCCGACCGCGTGGAGCTGGTTACGGTCGCCACACCGAATTCCACCCACTACGCGATTTCCAAGGCCTTCCTTGAGGCCGGATTCAACGTGCTGTGCGAAAAGCCGATGACAGTGACCGAGGCCGAGGCCGAAGATCTGGTGCTGACGGCGCGCAAGGCCGGGCGGATTTGCGCGGTGAACTACGGCTATACCGGCTATGCGCTGGTGCGTCACATGCGGGCGATGGTCGCGCGGGGTGACATCGGCAAGGTGCGGCTGGTGGTGGCGGAGTTTGCCCACGGGCATCACGCCAATGCCGCCGATATGGACAACCCGCGCGTGCGCTGGCGCTATGACCCTGCACAGGCGGGGGTGTCGGCACAGTTCGCTGATTGCGGCATCCACGCGCTGCATATGGCGAGTTTTGTGACCGGCCAAGAGGTGGCGAAGCTGTCGTCAGACTTTGCCTCCTGTCTGTCCGCCCGCGTGCTGGAAGACGACGCGATGGTCAACTTTCGCATGGATGGCGGCACGGTGGGGCGGCTTTGGACCTCTTCGGTCGCGATTGGTCGCCAGCATGGCCTGACCTTGCAGGTGTTTGGTGAGACGGGCGGCCTGCGCTGGAGCCAGGAGCAGCCAAACCAGTTGTTCTATATGCCGCTTGGACAGCGTTTGCAGGTGATCGAGCGCGGCGAGGGGAACCTCTCGCCCGAGGCCGATCGCGCGAGCCGTGTGACGGTGGGCCATGCCGAGGGCATGCCCCTGGCCTTTGGCAACATCTACCGCGATCTGGCCGAGACGATCCTGGCGCATCAAGCGGCACGCACGCCCGATCCGGCGGCGGCACTGTTTCCGACGGCAGAGGATGGCTTGCGCTCGATTGCAGCGATTCACGCGGCCGTGGCTTCGGCCAAGTCCGAGGGCAAATGGGTGGATGCAAGGCCTGTGCTGTTTCGCTGAATGCACTGTGGGATGGGGGTTTTGCACCCCCAAGGGCGGCCAGGGCCGCCCTGCCCCCGCAGGATATTTTGGCCAGTATGAAAGGCCCTTATCAAAGGTCAGGTCAGAAGCGCGAAAGCGGTTTCAGTGTGCCACGCTCGACGATGTGGCAGGGAAACAGCCGCGTTTCGGGGGCGAGGCCGGGGCTGGCAAAGCGGGCTTGCAACATCTCGATTGCGCCCGCGACGATTGCGGCAAAGGGTTGGTGGATGGTGGTCAGGTTATGGCTGTCCCATCCGGCCATGGACATATCGTTCAACCCGATCAGGCCGAGATCGTGTGGCACCTGCAGACCTGCGCTCTGTGCCGCAGAGAGTGCCCCGATGGCAAGCACGTCATCGCCGGTAAAATAGGCCTCGGCTGGGGTGGCTTTGATCAGGCGGGCCATTTCTGCGCGCCCGGCCTCAAAGCTGTAGGCTGTGGCAAAGCTCGTGGTCGGGGTCAGGCCTGCGCGCGCAGCTTCGGCCAGAAAGCCTGCCATCCGGTCTTGCGTGGTCGAGGCGGTTTCGGGGCCGCCCATAAATCCGATCTTGCGATAGCCGCGTGCAATCAGGGTGGCCGCGGCCATGCGGCCAGCGGCGACATTGTCGATGGCCGCGACAGGCACTTCGGGCGGATCACTGGCACGACCAAAGGCATGCACGACCGCAATGTCCGCCTGATGAAACGCACGGGCAAAGCCTTGCGGCAAATGCGATGAGGCCACGATCACCCCGTCGACCGAGTATTGCCGCAAGAGTTGCAGCGAGCGGTCGGGGTCCGTGTCATCCGTGAGGTTGACCAACAGCGGGCGAAGGCCCTGATCTTGCAATCCACGGGTAAAAAGGTCAAAAATCTGCAAGAACACCGGGTTTTGAAAGTTGTTCGACACCAGCCCGACCAGCTGCGTCTTGCGCGTTGTCAGGCTGCGGGCCAGCATGTTGGGGCTGTAGCCAAGCTCGGTCGCCGCTGCTTCGACCTTGGCGCGGGTCTTGGCCGAGACTGACGCGCCCGCAGTATAGCTGCGCGAGACGGCTGCGCGCGATACCCCTGCCAGCTGCGCCACGTCCTTGAGGGTAACTGCCATGCCTGCCCGTCCATTGATTGCGACACGATCCTAGCCGAGCGCGAAGTGGTTGTCATCCGCGCCTCGACGATGCAGCTTGCAGGAGAGCCACGAGGTCGGATGGGGACAGAGCGACAGGGTTGGCCTTCATGGAGGACGCGGCCAAGGCGGCGGCGGCAACAGAGGCATGCTGGTCGGGCCGCAGACCCTGTTCGGCAAGGTTGGGCAAGCCGACAGAACGGCTCCAACGGGTCAAGGTTTCAGGTGCGGCCTGTGCGCTACAGTCAAAGGCGGCTGCGATCAGCGCGCACACTTCGGCCAGTCGCTCTGAGGCTTGCCCTGACGCCTTGGCGCGGTTGGCGGCAATCGCGGGACCAAGCAACGCACCGCAGATCGCACCATGCGCAGCAGTGGTAACGCCGCCGATAACGCCGGCAAGCCCATGCACCACCCCCAACCCCGCATTGGCCAGCGCAAGGCCACCACAAAGGCTGACCCATGCCATCTGATCACGAGCGACAGCGTCTTCGGATTGCATCAAGCGTCTGAGCGCGCGCAGGCCCATGCCGATCGCAGGCCGTGTCAGCGCATCGGTAAAGGCATTGGCGCGCGTGCAGACAAACGGTTCGATCACTTGGGTAATCGCATCCAGACCCGACGCAAGCGTCACGCCACGCGGGCAATGGTCGGTCAGCGCGGGGTCGATGATGGCAAGGCGCGCAAGCATCCGGCCGTCGCGCAAGCTGACCTTGCGGCCCTGATCGGGCACCCCAAGAACGGCGTTTTTGGTCGCCTCTGCGCCAGTGCCCGAGGTCGTCGGCAGCGCCACAAACGGCAGCGGCGCATGTGGCAAGGCTCGGCCACGGCCCACCACCTCCAGATGATCCAGCAGCGGCGTGCTCGCGGGCAGCATCGCGGCAAGCGCCTTGCCAAGATCCAGCACCGCGCCGCCACCAATAGCCACAACAACCTGCGGCTCAAAGCCTCGACAGTAATAAATCGCCTCTTCCAGCATCGCCACAGTTGGCTCGCTTGCGCAAGGGTAGAGCTGCAGCTCACACCCAGACGCAGTCAGGTCCAAGATCAAACCTTCCGCCCGCAACAAACTCGCGCCATGCACGACCAACACGCGCTCACCAAAGCCAGCAATCAACCCCGCAGCCTTGGCTGCCTCACCGCGCCCGAACAAAATCCGCGCCGGCGCCATCAGGCCAAAGGGAGTCAAAGCGACATGGTGGCCGCGACGGCGCGTTGCCAGCGAGCGTATTTGGCGGCACGAGTGGTTTCATCCATCTGTGGCGCGAAACGCCGCTCGAGCGCCCAAGACTTTTGGAACTCGGCCGGTTCGGGGCAGATGCCGGCCTGCAGGCCCGCAAGGTACGCGACGCCAAGCGCTGTGGTTTCGGTCACCACCGGCCTGTCAACGGGTGCGCCGATAATATCGGACAGAAACTGCATCGACCAATCGCTGGCCGTCATGCCACCGTCGACGCGCAACACGCCCTCAGGCTTGGCGCCCCAATCGGCATACATCGCCTCGAGCAGATCGCGGGTCTGGTAGCCGACGCTTTCCAGCGCCGCGCGCGCAAGCTCGGCCGGGCCAGAGTTGCGGGTCAGCCCATAGATCGCGCCCCGGCAATCGGGCCGCCAATAGGGCGCGCCAAGGCCGGTGAAGGCGGGCACCAGCACGACGTCTTGCGAAGGGTCGGCGAGGTCGGCGAGAGGCTGTGTTTCCTTGGCCTCGCGGATGATTTTCAGCCCGTCACGCAGCCATTGCACCACTGCCCCCGCGATAAACAGCGAGCCTTCCAGCGCATAGGTTGGTTTGCCGTTCAGCCGATAGGCGATGGTGGTCAGCAGCCGGTTCTTCGAGCTGACCATATTCGCGCCAGTGTTCAGCAGGGCAAAGCAGCCGGTGCCATAGGTGGATTTCATCATGCCGGGGTCAAAGCAGGCCTGCCCCACGGTCGCGGCTTGCTGGTCGCCCGCGACGCCGCAGATCGGAATCTCGCGGCCAAAGAGGTCGGCGCGGGTATGGCCAAAAGTGGCGGCGCAGTCGCGCACCTCGGGCAATAGCGCCATCGGGATGTCGAGTAGCCCGCAGATCTCGGCGTCCCATTCCCCCGTCCCGATGTTGTAAAGCATGGTGCGGGCGGCGTTGGTGGCGTCGGTGACATGGACACGCCCGCCGGTCAGCTGCCAGATCAGATAGCTGTCGACCGTGCCAAAGGCAAGCTCGCCCCGCGCCGCGCGGGCGCGTGCATCGGGGATTGTGTCAAGCAACCACTTCAGCTTGGTGGCCGAGAAATACGGATCAAGCAGCAGGCCCGTACGCGCAGTGACCATCGCCTCGTGCCCCTGCTCTTTCAGCTTGGTGCAGAGGTCAGCGGTGCGGCGGTCTTGCCAAACGATGGCGTTGTGCAAGGGCTTGCCGCTGAAGCGGTCCCACAGCAAAGTCGTCTCACGCTGATTGGTGATGCCGATAGCGGCAATATCGCGCGCGTCGATGCCCGCGCGCTCGATCGCCGAACGCGCCGTTCCGGCAACGCTCGACCACAGATCCGCCGGGGCATGTTCGACCCAGCCCGAGTTGGGGTAATGCTGGGCAAATTCCTCTTGCGCAGAGGCTTTGACGCGCAGCCTTGCATCAAAAATGATCGCACGCGACGAGGTGGTGCCCTGATCAATGGCGAGGATATAGGTCATGGCGGCCTCCGGCAGCGTCCGCGCACGGACGGTTCATCATCGAATTGAAATCAAAGCCTTAAGCAGAGATTTCCTCTAAATCTTATCACCCGGCCCGTAAAGACCAAGGTCAAAATGCCAAGGGGCGAGGCTTTCACCCCGCCCCCGGCGTTCAGCAGACCCGATTACTTCTGCCAGGATTTGATGAGCTCGTCATAGTTGACGGTCATCGGCGTTTCCTTTTCGTTGTCGAGCTTCATCTGCGGCGCCAGATTGCCCTTGGAAGCCGCATCCGCGCTCCAATAGGCAAGGTCATGCTCTTCGGCCATTTTCGGGCCGATATCGCCTTGGACGCCCGACTTCTCGATCCGTGCCATCACCTTTTCCTGTTCAGCGCAGAGGCTGTCCATCGCTTCTTGCACCGACTTTGCCCCCGAAGACGCATCGCCGATGTTCTGCCACCACAGCTGTGCCAGTTTGGGATAATCAGGCACGTTGGTGCCGGTCGGGGTCCACTGCACGCGCGCTGGCGAGCGATAGAACTCGATCAGACCGCCAAGGTTTGGCGCACGATCGGTGAAGGATTTGTCCTGAATCGTGCTTTCGCGGATAAAGGTCAGACCGACGTGGCTTTTCTTGACGTCAACGGTTTTGGAATCGACGAACTGCGCGTAGAGCCATGCGGCCTTGGCGCGGTCAACCGGCGTGGACTTCATCAACGTCCACGAGCCCACATCCTGATAGCCAAGCTTCATCCCGTCCTTCCAGTACGAGCCGTGCGGGCTGGGTGCCATCCGCCATTTCGGCGTGCCATCCTCGTTCACAACCGGCAAGCCAGGCTTGACCATGTCAGCAGTAAAAGCGGTATACCAGAACGCTTGCTGGGCAATTTCGCCCTGCGCCGGAACGGGACCGGCCTCACCAAAGGTCATGCCTTCTGCAGCGGGTGGCGCATAGGCCTTGAGCCAATCAAGATATTTCTGAATGGCATAGACTGCAGCCGGGCCGTTGGTGTCGCCACCACGCGCCACGCAAGAGCCAACGGGACGGGAGTTCTCGTCAACTTTGATGCCCCATTCGTCAACCGGAATGCCGTTCGGCAGACCCTTGTCGCCGTTCCCTGCCATCGACAGCCACGCGTCGGTGAAACGCCAGCCAAGCGACGGGTCTTTCTTGCCGTAGTCCATGTTGCCATAGACTTTGGCAGGCCCGCCTGCATAGCTCATATCACGCCCGGTAAAGAACTGCGCGATGTCCTCATAGGCTGACCAGTTGACCGGAACGCCCAGATCATAGCCGTATTTGGCCTTGAAATCGGCTTTGGTTTTCTCGTCATTGAACCAATCATAGCGGAACCAGTAAAGGTTTGCGAACTGCTGGTCGGGCATCTGATACAGCTTGCCATCAGGAGCCGTGGTGAACGAAAGACCGACAAAGTCGTTCAGGTCCAGCATCGGGTTGGTGACGTCTTTGCCCTCACCCGCCATCCAGTCGGTCAGGTTGCGCACCTGACCATAGCGCCAGTGAGTGCCGATAAAGTCGCTGTCGTTGATATAGCCATCATAGATGTTTTCTTGCGTCTGCATCTGGGTCTGGATCTTTTCGACGACATCGCCTTCCTGGATGATGTCGTGGATGACCTTGATGCCGGTGATGGCGCTGAACGCAGGTGCAAGAACTTCGGATTCGTATTTATGCGTGGTCAGCGATTCCGAAACCACATGGATTTCCATGCCCGCAAACGGCTTGGCGGCATCCATGAACCACTGCATTTCCTTTTCCTGATCCGCACGACTCAGGGTGGACAGTTCGCCGATCTCTTTGTCCAGAAAGCCCTTCGCTGCCTCCATGTCGGCAAACGCCGGCATACCAAAGGCCATCAGCGCAAGCGCCATAGCGGTTGATGTTTTACGTAGTCTCATTTGGTTCCTCCCAAAGTGTTGAGTTTTACGTCGCTTTTGCCCGCACCTTTTTGCGGGGTAGTAGCTGTTTTCAGACCCAGCGAAACACCGCCACGGCAAAAAACAGGCATAGGATCAGCGCCCAAATCAGAGGGGGGCCGAAGAAAAACATCCAGGCAAGGTTGATCCAGGCCGAACCCAGCAGCGTGATGAACAGCCGGTCGCCACGAGTGGTCTCGATCCGCAAGACACCACGCCTCGGGGTTTCGGGAAAGCGGATCGCCAACAGGGTGAACACGATCAAGAGCGATGCAATGATGTAGAAAAACAGGGCTACCGGAAAGGTCCAGGCCATCCAGCCACCCTTGATCATCTGATCGGTCCATTGAATGCCGTCTTCGCTGCGCGGCACGGCCATGAACAGGCCCGCCAACACCGCCAGCATCACCGCGACGATTGCGACATAGATCGTGTTCCAGCGAGACGCGCTCATCACACCCTCCCCAGGGCAAAGCCCTTGGCGATATAGTTGCGCACAAAATAGATCACCAAAGCGCCGGGAATGATGGTCAACACCCCCGCTGCGGCCAGCACACCCCAATCCATCCCCGAAGCCGAAACGGTGCGGGTCATCGTGGCGGCGATGGATTTGGCATTCACTGCCGTGAGCGTGCGCGACAGCAACAACTCGACCCATGAAAACATGAAGCAGAAGAAGGCCGCCACGCCGATGCCGCTTGCAATCAGCGGGATAAAGATTTTCACAAAAAAGCGGCCAAAGCTGTAGCCGTCGATATAAGCAGTCTCGTCGATCTCTTTCGGCACCCCACGCATGAAGCCTTCGAGGATCCATACCGCGAGCGGCACGTTGAACAGGCAATGCGCCAGCGCCACCGCGATATGCGTGTCAAACAAGCCAACACTTGAATAAAGCTGAAAGAACGGCAGCGCAAAGACGGCGGGTGGTGCCATGCGGTTGGTCAGCAGCCAGAAGAACAGATGCTTGTCGCCCATGAAGTTATAACGCGAAAAGGCATAAGCAGCGGGCAGGGCGACCGAGATCGAGATCACCATGTTCATCACCACATAGATGATCGAATTGACATAGCCCATGTACCAGCTGGGGTCGGTCAGGATGGTCACATAATTCTGCACGGTGAAGGTCGTCGGAAAGAGCGAAAACCCCGAGGTGATTTCCGAGTTGGTCTTAAAGCTCATGTTGATCAGCCAATAGATCGGCACGAGCAAAAACAGCAGGTAGACCGCCATGACAATGGTCGAGCCCTTGATGCGCATCACTTCGTCTCCTGCTTATCAAGGGTGACCATCACGGTGTAAAACACCCAGCTGACCAAAAGGATCACAAGGAAATACATCAGTGAAAAGGCAGCTGCGGGCCCAAGGTCGAACTGACCGATGGCCATTTTAACCAGGTCGATCGACAGGAAGGTCGTCGCGTTGCCTGGTCCGCCGCCGGTCACGACGAAAGGCTCGGTATAGATCATAAAGCTGTCCATGAACCGCAGCAGAACGGCGATCAACAGCACTCCCGCCATCTTGGGCAGTTCGATATAACGAAAAATGCTCCAACGGCTGGCCTGATCAATCCGAGCGGCCTGATAGTAGGCTTCAGGGATCGATTGCAGGCCCGCGTAGCTGAGCAGCGCCACCAGCGAGGTCCAGTGCCAGACATCCATCACAATAATGGTGGCCCAGGCATCCGTGGCGTTATTGGTGTAATTATAGTCGATGCCAAGGGCTGCAAGCGTATGCCCCAGCAGGCCAATATCAACCCGGCAAAAGATCTGCCAGATCGTGCCCACGACGTTGAACGGCACAAGCAGCGGCAGCGCCATCAGCACCAGCACAAAGCTGGCCCAAAAGCCCTTTTTCGGCATATTCAGCGCCACGAAAATACCCAAGGGCACCTCGATGGCCAGAATGATCGCCGTGAAAAGGACCTGACGGCCAAGCGCTGCGTGCAGCCGGTCGGATTGCACCATTTCCTCAAACCAACCCATACCGTTCCAGAAGAATTCGTTTTTGCCGAAGGTGTCGTTGAAGGCATAGTTGACCACCGTCATCAGTGGGATCACGGCAGAGAAGGCCACCAGCACCAGCACCGGCAGGACCAGAAACCACGCCTTGTTGTTTTGCGTCTTTTCCATCAGATGGCACTCCCTTGCAGACGCCAATCGTCGACGTAAACGTTGATTTTCTCGGGCGCGAAACGCACATGCGTCAGGCTTGCGTCGATGGGCTGGCCCTCGGGTTGGATCACGCTGATCGGCGTGCCTGCCACGTCGGCGCGGATGATGCGGTGGCGGCCCACGTCTTCGACACGGTTGATCCGCGCAGGCAGCCCCTCGCCCGCCGTCATTTGGGCGTATTCGGGGCGGATGCCGATCTGGATGCGGCCCTGCGGCGTGCCATAAGCGGCACCAAGCGGCAGAGCATTGCCCGCCACCATCGCGTGATCCCCCTTCACCTCGGCCGCCAAAAGGTTCATCCCCGGCGAGCCGATGAAATAGCCGACAAAGGTATGCTCGGGTGTCTCGAACAACGCTTCGGGCGTGCCCATCTGCACCACGCGCCCCTCGTGCAGCACGACGACCTTATCGGCAAAGGTCAGCGCCTCGGTCTGGTCATGGGTGACATAAATCATCGTATGGCCAAACTCGCGGTGCAACGATTTCAACTGCGTGCGCAACTCCCACTTCATATGCGGGTCGATCACGGTCAGGGGTTCGTCAAACAGGATGGCGTTGACATCCTCGCGCACCATGCCGCGTCCAAGGCTGATCTTTTGCTTGGCGTCAGCGGTCAGGCCACGCGCCTTGCGGTCCAGCGTCGACTCCATCCCGATCATCTGGGCAATCTGGTTTACGCGGCCCGCGATATAGCCCGCATCCATGCCCCGATTGCGCAGCGGAAAGGCAAGGTTTTCGCGCACGGTCATCGTGTCGTAAACAACGGGAAACTGAAACACCTGCGCGATGTTGCGCTCGGCGGTGGGGGCCGTTGTCACATCCTGCTCGCCAAACAGCACGCGGCCTTGGCTGGGGCGTAGCAGGCCCGAGATGATGTTCAAAAGCGTGGTCTTGCCGCAACCCGAAGCCCCCAAAAGCGCGTAGGCCCCGCCGTCTTGCCAGACGTGATCCATCTGCTTGAGCGCGAAATCGGCGTCCTTGGTCGGGTTGGCCAAATAGCTGTGCGCAAGGTTCGAAAGGGTGATCTGTGCCATGTTGCTACCCCCTCGCCGCGTGAGAGCCCGCAGCGGCCAACTGGCCCGCGGCATCGAAAAGATAGACATCTGCGGGGTCGAGCCAGACATCGAGCTTGGAGCCCGCCTTCATGTCATGCACGCCGTGGACCAGACCCACCCAGCGCTCAGCGCCGTAGTTCAGGTGCAAAAACGTCTCTGATCCGGTAATCTCATTGGCCCCAAGCTTGCAGGCAAAGGTCATCGCCGACGCCGCATGTTGATGGATTTCCAGATGGTTGGCGCGAAAACCGGCGGTATAGTTGCCATCGCGCAGGTTAGAGAAATCACCCGTCGCCTTACTTTCGGCCCCGCTGCCAAAACGCAAGGTCGCACCGGCTTTGGTGCAGGGAATGAAATTCATCGGCGGGTCGGAAAACACCCGCGCCGAGGTTGCATTAGCCGGTTTGCGATAAACTTCGGGCGTGGAGCCGAACTGGGTGATCGCCCCTTGCCACAGCGTCGCGGTATGGCCGCCCAGCAAAAGCGCCTCTTCGGGTTCGGTTGTGGCATAGACAAAGATCGCGCCGGATTCTTCAAAGATGCGCGGGATTTCGGCGCGCAGCTCTTCGCGCAGTTTATAGTCAAGATTGGCGAGCGGCTCATCCAGCAACACAAGCCCCGCCTCTTTCACCAAGGCGCGCGCCAGAGCGCAGCGCTGTTGCTGGCCCCCCGAGAGCTCGAGCGGTTTGCGCGTCAGCATCGGTGTCAGTTTCAGCATCTCGGCGGTAGAACGCACCGCGCGGTCGATCTCGGCCTTGGATTTTCCGATCAGTCGCAGAGGCGAGGCGATATTGTCATACACGCTCATACCCGGATAGTTGATGAACTGCTGGTAGACCATCGCCACCTTGCGGTCTTGGACCCGTTGGCCGGTGACATCCTGCCCGTGCCAAAAGATCCGCCCCGAGGTCGGCACATCCAGCCCTGCCATCAAACGCATCAGCGAGGTTTTGCCCGCCGAGGTCGGCCCCAAAAGCACGTTCATCGTGCCCTTTTGCAAGGCAAGGTTGGTCGGATGGATATGCACCTGCCCCGCCACCACACGCGATACCTCTTTCAGTTCAAGCGCCATTCTGCGTCCTCATTTTGCACCCTTGGCGACTGCCATTGCTGCATCCGGTTCGGTTTTGGTCATATAGCCGTCCAACACCGCGATTTGCTCGGGCGTCAGGCGCAGGCCAAGCTTGGTGCGCCGCCAGACCACGTCAGCGGCGCGCGTCGCGAATTCGTGGGTCATCAGCCAGCGCACTTCGGCCTCGGTCAGGGTCGCGCCAAAGTCCTGCCCCAGATCGGCGGCCGAGGTGGCGTCGCCCAGTAACGTCGCGGCCTCGGTGCCATAGGCGCGGATCAGGCGGGCGGCCCAATAGTCGGACAGAAACGGGAAAGACGCCTTGAGTGCCGAACGCAGCGCCGGCACGCCATCGGTCGGAAAATCCCCCCCCGGCATCGCGACACGCGCGGTCCACTTACCCGTCGCTTTCGGGAAAAACGGTTCGAGTTTCGCAAGCGCGCTTTCGGCCAGACGGCGATAGGTGGTGATTTTGCCGCCAAAGACGTTGAGCAACGGGGCTGCCGTCTGATCAAGGCTGAGAACATAATCGCGCGTCGCAGCCGTCGCGGATTTTGCGCCATCGTTATAAAGCGGACGCACGCCAGAATAGGTCCAGACCACATCCTGAGCCGTGACCGGCTTGGCGAAATATTGCGAAGCAAAGTGGCACAGATAATCGCGCTCTTCGTCAGTGCATTTCACCTCGGACGGGCTTGCCGTATGATCCTTGTCGGTGGTGCCGATCAGGGTGAAATCCTGCTCGTAGGGGATCGCAAAGATGATGCGGCCATCGGTGCCCTGAAAGAAATAGCAGCGGTCGTGGTCGTACAGCTTGCGCGTGACGATGTGCGATCCGCGCACCAGCCGCACGCCTTCGGTCGAGTTGATCCGGGCGACGTTGCGGATGATATCCTCGACCCAAGGGCCACCCGCGTTCACCAAAGCACGCGCGGTAAACTGCTGTTCACCGCTTGGGCCCGAGGTGGTGATCCGCCAGTGATCCGGCTGGCGCTCGGCGCTGATGACCTTGGTGCGGGTCATGATCCTGGCGCCACGTTGGGCGGCATCACGCGCGTTCAGCGCAACCAGTTTGGCATCCTCGACCCAACAGTCGGAATACTCATACCCATGCGCGAACCGCGGTTGCAGTGGCTTGCCAGCGGGATCGGTGGTCAGATCAAGGTTTCTGGTCGCAGGCAAAATCTTGCGCCCACCTAGGTTGTCATAGAGAAAGAGGCCAAAGCGGATCAGCCACGCCGGACGCCGCCCTTTCATCCAGGGCATCACCATCGACAAAAGCCGCCCCGTCGGGGTATCGCCTTCAAACCGCATGTCGGCGTGATAGGGCAGCACAAAGCGCATCGGCCAGCTGATATGAGGCATCGCACTCAGCAAGGTTTCGCGTTCTTCCAGTGCCTCGCGCACGAGACGAAATTCGAAATATTCCAGATAGCGCAGGCCGCCATGAAACAGTTTGGTCGAAGCCGAAGAGGTCGCCTGCGCCAGATCGGCCTGCTCTGCCAAGACCACCGACAGGCCACGCCCGACCGCATCACGCGCAATGCCGCAGCCGTTGATCCCGCCCCCGATGATGAAAAGATCAGCCATGTCTGGCTGCTGGCCTTTGGTCAAAACAGTTTCCCCCAACAGATGACAGGAACGTGAAGAGATTCTTCACTTCGGTCAACAGAAATCTTCGCTTTCACGCGAAAACTGTAAAAGCGAATATTAAAGAAGTTTTTTCCGCCTGAATTCATTGAATTTCCTGCATAATTGCAAAAACGCACATATTCGCGCTGCATTGCGGCAAGACTTCGCGCTGCGGTTGCATTCAGTTTTAATGCTTGCTCAGGCGGGTCTTATCGCAGAAAGCTGACGCGGAGAGAGCAATCACAAAGCAGGCGGTCACATGGCGCTGAGTTTTCGCCAAACCGAAATTCTTGATCTGGCGCGCAGCGATGGCCGCGTCATCGTCGAGGATCTGGCGCAACGCTTTGATGTGACCTTGCAGACGATCCGCCGCGATCTGACCGAACTTGCCGACGCGGGCCATCTGGACCGGGTTCATGGCGGGGCGGTGCCGCGTACAGGTGTTTCGAACCTTGGCTATGAACAGCGGCGTCGCATGAACGAAGCGGCAAAGACGGAAATCGCGCGCGCCTGCGCAGCGGCAATCCCGGACAACAGCTCGATCATCATCAACCTTGGCACCACCACCGAAGCCGTCGCGCGCGAATTGCTCCAGCACTCGAATATAACTGTTGTGACCAACAACATGAATGTCGCCAATATTCTGGTGGCAAATCCTGGTTGCGAAATCATGGTGGCAGGGGGAGCGCTCCGCCGTTCGGACGGTGGACTTGTGGGCGAGTTGACGACGCAGTTTTTTGAACAGTTCAAGGTCGATTACGCAGTGATCGGCGCTTCGGCGCTGGACCACGACGGCGACCTTCTGGATTTCGATCTGGCCGAAGTGCGAACCTCCAAGGCCATCATCCGACAAGCGCGCAAGACCTTTCTGGTCTGCGATCATTCGAAACTGATGCGTTCGGCACCTGTGCGACTGGCATCGCTGTCCGAGATCGATACAGTCTTCACCGACTTGCCCATGCCCGACGAGGTTGTCGCGAAATGCGAGGCATGGGGCACAAGCATTTGCGCTGTGGGCGCCGAATAGCCAATCTCAGGCGACGCGTTTGCCTTGCACCCATGTGCCGCGCAGGCAGGTCAGACCCGCAGCGCGGTGGACTCGGATAAGATCGCCGCGCGCGCCCAGCGCGATCGTGCCTCGGTCTGGCAAGCCTGCCGCCTGTGCGGGCGCGCGCGTCACACAGCGCACGCCGCGCGGCAGATCTTCCCAAAGATCCCCCAGCAACAGCGCCGAGGACAACAGCGCCGAGGGCACATAATCGGACGAAACGATGTCGAGCAGATCGGCCTCGGCCAGCACATGCGCCGCGACATTGCCCGAATGCGAGCCGCCCCGGATCAGGTTCGGCGCGCCCATCATCACCTTGATCCCAAGTTTATGGCACGCAAGAGCCGCCTCAAGCGTGGTGGGAAACTCTGCGAAATGCACGCCTTGGCGCGCCGAGGTGGCGACCTGTTCGGCGCTGGTGTCGTCGTGGCTTGCCAGCACCGCACCAAAGCGGGCAGCCTCGCTGACTGCGGCGCGTTCGTGTTGCACCCCGAGCCTTTCGCTCAGCGCGATCTGGCTGGCGACATGCGCTTGAAAATCATCCTCCGACAGCCCGTGCTTGCCACAAACATAGGCGCGCAGCTGGCTCAGGTCGCGAAACTGGCGCTGCCCGGGGGTATGATCCATCAGGCTGACGATGCCGATCCGGTCCGCGGGTCCGAATTTCGCCAGCTCTGCTGTCAGGGTTTCAGAACAGACCTCGGCGCGCAGGTGCAGAAAATGGCTGATCCGCAATGCCCCCTTGGCGCGCAGATCAAGAATTTCATCAGCCAAAAGGCGGGCATATTCGCCGTAGCTGGCCTTGGTGTTCGACACCACCGACCCCACGCGCAACGCGTCAAAAACCGTGGTGATACCAACACTGGCGAGTTCCGCATCATGAGCGATAATCGCGCTGGCGTGGGGCCAGTTGACGCGTGGGCGCGGCTCGATATGGCGTTCGAGATTGTCGGTGTGCAACTCGATCAGCCCCGGCATGATCAGATCGCCCTCGCAATCCTCGGCCCCGCTTGGCACCCCTGTGCCAGGGTCAATCGCGGTGATCACCCCATCCTTTATACGCAACGCGCCGGTGACGACCTCTTGGTCCAGAACAAGTTTGGCATTGGCGAGCACGGTTGCGGTCATATCTGGTGCCTTGAGATGAGTCGGTGCAGATTGAAGCTGAATGTCAGATCCGTGTCACAAGGATGTGACGCGGGCAGTCTAAAGGCGGCGCAATGGACCGGATGAAACGATACGCGATCTACTATGCTCCGCGCCCGGGCGGCTTTGCCGATGCGGCCTCGGCTTGGCTGGGATGGGACCTGCAAGCGGGTTGCACCGTTGCACAGCCCAGAGCCGCCCTGCCCCGCGCCTTGGCCGATCTGACCGAAACGCCGCGCAAATACGGCTTTCACGGCACGATCAAAGCGCCCTTCGCGCTTGGGGCCGGCGTCGAATTGGCGGATGTGCGACATGGGGTCAAGGAATTGGCTGGTCAGTTGGCACGCATCGAGCTGGCAGGGCTGGGCTTGGTCAACCTGCACGGATTTCTGGCGTTGGTGCCACAGGGCGATGTCAGCGACTTGCTCGATCTTGCCGCCGAGGTGGTCCGTTTTCTGGACCCCTATCGCGCGGCACTCAGCGCGGCGGACCATGCCCGCCGCCGCCCCGAGCACCTGACACCGCGACAGCGTGAATTGCTGGCAGCCTACGGCTATCCCTTTGTGATGGAAGAGTTCCAGTTCCATCTGACACTGACCGGACCGATCAGCGAGAGCGAGGCCGAAGAGGTCATGCCGCTGGCCTCTGCGCATTTCGCGCAGGCTTTGAACGCGCCTTTTTTGGTAGAGGATCTGTGTCTGTGCGGTGAGGATCAGGCAGGGCGTTTTCATCTTTTGCACCGCTATCCCCTGAGCACCTGAGACAGTCGCGCGATCCCCTCGGCGGCGGTGGTATCATTGACCACCTCGATCACATGCAACCCCGCCGGCAGCGGTTCATCCGCACGCGCCAGCCGGTCGGCGATTTGCGACCCCGTTTCGCGACCTCGGGCGGCCAGCCGGGCGGCCAACAGGGCCCGCGGCACGGTAATCTGGATCACCTTCAGATCAGGATAGGTCGCAATCGCGCGCGCTATCGCCCCGCGCGAGCCGTTCACCACCACATCGCGCCCAGCCCGTAAAGGGGCAAGTTCATCGTGCGGAACACCGTAATCCAGTCCATGCGCCTGCCAGTGCAGCGCGAAATCACCCCGCGCAAGACGGATTTGAAACGCGGCACGGCTGACGCCTTCAAAGGGTTCGCCGTCCGCAGTCTCGGGGCGCGTGATCACGCGGCGCGCCCAATGCAGGCGCGGATCGTCGGCCATGACGCCCGCAATCAGCGTATCTTTGCCTGCTCCGGACGGGCCAACCACAAGGAACAAGCGCCCGCTCATGCCGCCTGCACCGCAAAATCACGCACATCGACAAGGCGATCGCAAACGCGGGCACGGGCGGCCTCGTCGTGAAAGATACCCAAGATCGCAGCGCCACGCGCTTTGGCCTCTTCGATCAGGTCAAGCACGACCTCGCGGTTGCCGGCATCAAGGCTGGCGGTCGGCTCGTCGAGCAAAAGCGCGGGATAGGCGTGGGCAAAGCCGCGCGCGATATTGACGCGCTGCTGCTCGCCGCCCGAGAATGTCGTGGGCGAAAGCGGCCAAAGCCGCTTGGGGATGTTCAGCCGCGTCAGCAAAGATGCCGCGCGCGCGCGCGCAGTGGCGGTCTCGACGCCCAGCGCCAGCAGCGGTTCGGCCACCACATCCAGCGTGGCCACGCGCGGCACCACGCGCAGGAACTGGCTGACATAGCCCAGCGTTTCGCGCCGCAGGGCGATGATCTGGCGCGGCTCAGCGCGTGCGACGTCCAGCCCGCCCACCCGGATATGGCCCGAGGTGGCAAGATAGTTGCCCCAGACCATCCGCATCAGCGTGGATTTGCCCGCACCTGACGCCCCAATCAGCCCGACACATTCGCCGGCCCGCACCGAAAGGTTTGCATTTTGCATCACTTCGATGGTGGCGGCACCTTGGTTGTGCAGGGTGAAGCTTTTGCACAGATTATCGATTTCGATCATGTTACACCTGCAAAACCGAGGAAACCAAAAGCTGGGTATAGGCGTGTTGTGGATCATCCAGCACCTGATCGGTCAACCCCGTCTCGACCACGCGGCCATCCTTCATCACCATCAGACGGTCCGCCAACAGCCTTACGACCGCCAGATCATGGGTGACGATGATCGCCGAAAGCCCCATCTGGCGCACAAGCCCGCGCAACAGATCCAACAACCGCGCCTGCACCGAGACATCAAGGCCTCCCGTGGGTTCGTCCATGAACACCAGCCTTGGCGCAGTGACCAGATTGCGCGCGATTTGCAGCCGTTGCTGCATGCCGCCGGAAAAAGCGCGCGGGGCATCATCGATGCGGTCGGCGGCGATCTCGACCCGCCCCAGCCAATCAGCCGCTGTGGCACGAATGGCGCCGTAATGGCGCGCGCCGATCGCCATCAGCCGCTCGCCGACATTGCCGCCCGCCGAGACACCCATCCGCAAACCGTCGCGCGGGTTCTGATGCACAAAGGCCCAATCGGTGCGCGCCATACGGCGGCGCTCAGCCTCGGACATCTGCACCGTGTCGCGTGGGCCAAGGGCGGTGTCAAAGACCACACGCCCGGCGTCGGGCACCAAGTGGCCCGCCATGCAGGACAACAGCGTGGATTTGCCCGACCCGCTTTCACCGACGATCCCCATCACCTCGCCGGGATAGAGGTCAAAGCTGATCTCGGTGCAGCCAATACGCGGGCCATAGTGTTTGCCGAGGTGCTGAACCGATAGCAGCGGGCGGTGCTGGGATAGAGCGTTCATGCTTGCCCCCCCAGTCTGCCGACATACCCCGCCGCCCGCCGCCCGCCACAATAGTCGGTGTCAGAGCACACAAACATCCGTCCGCCGTCGTCGTCGATAATCACCTCGTCCAGATAGCTGTCGGTGGCCGCACAAAGGTCGCAGGCATGGTCGGCCTTGCTGGCGACAAAGGGGTGATCCTCGAAATCAAGGCTGACGACATGGGTAAAGGGCGGCAGCGCATAAATCCGTTGCTCGCGCCCTGCCCCGAACAATTGCAGCGCAGGGCTGCCCGAAAGTTTGGGGTTATCAAACTTGGGGATCGGCGAGGGGTCCATCACATAGCGTCCCTCGACCTTGACGGGATAGGCATAGGCAGTCGCGATCTGGCCGTGACGGGCGATATCCTCATAAAGTTTGACATGCATCAGGCCATAGTCCTCCAACTCGTGCATCTTGCGCGTTTCAGCCTCGCGCGGCTCGAGAAAGCGCAGGGGTTCCGGGATTGGCACCTGATAAACAAGGATCTGACCCACCCGCAGCGGTGTGTCAGGGATGCGGTGGCGGGTCTGGATCAGCGTCGCTTCGGTGGTGGCCTCGGTAACGGCAACCCCCGCCACACGTTGAAAGAATTTGCGGATCGAGACGGCATTGGTCGTGTCGTCGGCGCCCTGGTCGATCACCTTGAGCCTGTCGTCGGGGGTCAGACACGCGGCGGTCAGCTGCACACCGCCCGTGCCCCAGCCATAAGGCATCGGCATCTCGCGGCTGGCAAAGGGCACCTGGTATCCAGGCACCGCGACGCCCTTCAGGATCGCGCGACGGATCATCCGTTTGGTCTGCTCGTCCAGATAGGCGAAGTTATAGGCTTGATCGGTCATTCTGCGGCCTCTTGCTGGGCGTAGGCCTCGGCTCGCAGTTTGCGCACCAGCTCCAACTCAGCTTGGAAATCGACGTAGTGGGGCAGTTTGATATGCTCGAGAAACCCCGTCGCCTGAATGTTGTCGGCGTGCATCAGCACGAATTCTTCGTCCTGAGCGGGGGCGCCGGTGTTTTCCTCGCCCAGTTCCGCCCAACGCAAGGATCGGTCAACAAGGCTCATCGCAATCGACTTGCGCTCGGTCTGGCCAAAGACAAGACCATAGCCGCGGGTGAACTGTGGCGGCTCGGTCTTCGAGCCCTTGAACTGGTTGACGCTGTCACATTCGGTCAGCTCGACTTCGCCAATCTGCACGGCAAAGCCAAGCTCGGGGATCTCCATTTCCACCGCCACCAAACCGATGCGCAACTCGCCCACAAAGGCATGGGTGCGCCCGTAGCCGCGCTGGGTGGAATAGGCCATCGACAGGATAAAGCCCTCGTCCCCCCGCGTCAGTGCTTGCAGGCGCAGCGCGCGGCTGGCGGGCAGCTCCATCGGTGCGCGGGTCAGATCGGATGGCGGGGCGGCGCTCTGTGGGTTGACCTCGATCAGCCCGTCGCGGTTCAGAAAATCGGTTACGTGCGGCACGGCAGCCGGATCAGGGGGCGCGGTGGCAGGGGTCTCGGGCGCGCATTCGGCGGCGAGTTTGAAATCGAGCAAGCGGTGGGTGTAGTCAAACGTCGGGCCCAGCACCTGCCCGCCCGGCAGATCCTTGAACGTGGCCGAGATGCGCCGGACCACCGCCATTTTGGCAGTATCGACAGGAACAGAGGCGCCCAGACGCGGCAGCGTGGTGCGATAGGCGCGGATCAGAAAGATCGCCTCGATCAGATCGCCGCGCGCCTGTTTGATCGCAAGTGCGGCCAGATCAGGATCGTAGAGCGAGCCTTCGGCCATCACACGATTGACAGCCAACGTCAGTTGCTCGCGGATCTGAGCTATCGACAGCTCGGCCAGTGCGGTATCGCCGCGCCGCTCTGACGCAAGCCACGCGTGGGCGTTGTCGATGGCGCGCTCGCCCCCTTTGACAGCGACATACATCAGGCGGCCTCCACTTTGGTCGAGCGGGGCAGACCCGCGATTGTGGCACCGGCAGTCAGAAACGCATCAAAGCCCAGCGGAAAGCGGGCGTGATTGGCGGCAAAAGCCGCAACCTCGGGCAACGAAAGATGTGCCTCTCGCGCGATCCCTGGCCCCGTGAGCCGCGCCCCAGAGGCCGTAATCACGGGCATCTCGACGATCAGCGTACAGCCGCGGTCGGGGTAGTCCGGCAGGCCCGCGCCAAAGCGGTCCAGCGGGCGCAGCGCCTGCCAAGTGCCCAGGGCAAAGGCCGCCGCATCGGCTGAGACAAGTGGCGCGCCGGTGTGAAAGGTGATCCAGTCGCGCAGGGTTTGGCAATCGTGCGCGCCCGCCAAATGCAACGGCGTGGTGGCATCCACCAGCGTAAGTAGCAGCACGCCCGCGGCCACCGACATCGGCGCGGGCGGCTCGGCCCCCACCACCTGATGCAGTGTGCCGGGCTGCGACAGCGCGGCCAGCGCGGCGCGAAAGGCATGCGCCGAGGCGATGGGTGCATCGGCAAAGCCACCTTGCAGGGCGGCGTGGGTCATTGGTCCTCTCCTCTGACAAGGGTGAAGAATTCGACGCGGGTGGCGGCGGCGCGCGCGGCGCGGGTGTGACGACGCGCCGCTTCTTCGGCGCAGAGCGGGCCAAGGATGCGGCGGCGCAGATCATCGGCCGCAGGCGATTGCAGCAGCGCATCCAATGCCGCCGCCCGCAGCGCATGCGCCTTGTCGCGGCCCTGCACATGCCCATGCCCCACCTGTCCCGTCGGCAGCGCCAGCGAACAGCGTGTCACGGTCATCTCCCCAAGGTTGAACGCAGCGCCGTCGCCGCCAATCCGCCCCTGCACCATCACCGCGCCCACTTCGGGCGCGCGCAGCAGGTGGTGGTCAGGCAGATCGGGAAAGAGTTCGGCCAGACGCGCAGGCTTGGCACGGGCCAGCAGGCCCATCCAGTCTTGGCGATGCGAGGTTTGGGGCATGGGAATCTCGACAGCTTGTGGATTTGTCTAACACTCTATACAACTAGACAAACCATAGCAGCCGAGGCGCCCAATGCACGTGAACTTTTCGTAACATGACCCGCAGAGCGATCTGGACATCGATTGCCGAGATTTTGCGGGCCGAGATTGCCAGTGGTCATTATCGCGCGGGCGACAAGCTGCCGACCGAGGCAGAGCTTTCGCAACGTTTTGGCGTCAACCGTCACACGGTGCGCCGGGCACTGGCTGATTTGGCCGCGGCAGGGACGGTCGCCGCACGGCGCGGCGCGGGGGTATTTGTGGCAATCGCCTCGACAGATTATGCGCTGGGGCGGCGGGTGCGGTTTCACCAGAACGTGCTGGCCTCGGGGCGCACGCCCTCACGCGAGATGTCGCGGCTGGAAACGCGTGGATGCAATACACGCGAGGCCGAGGCCCTTGGGCTCGTGATCGGCGCACAGGTGCATGTGGTCGAAGGGGTCTCATTTGCAGACGGCGTGCCGTTGGCGATGTTTCGCTCGGTCTTTCCAGCGGCGCGGTTTCCCGATTTGCTGGCCGCTTTGGCGCGCCAACCCTCGGTCACAGCGGCGCTGGCAGATGCGGGTCTGAGCGATTACACCCGCGCCTCGACGCGGCTGACCGCCAAACTCGCCAGCCCGCTTCAGGCACTGACCCTGCGGATACCCGAGGCGGCCGCACTGTTGCGCTCGGTCGCGGTGAATGCGGACGCAAGCGGCTTGCCCGTCGAATATGGCATCACCTGGTTTGCGGGCGATCGCGTTACTTTGACGCTGCAGGCGGAGTAGCTGTCATATAGGCGTTGCGCAACCGGGTTATCCACAGGGCAATTCACCCCGCATTTCAGAGAAGTGGACCGCGTGGCATGCCCCGACTTCTGCCCCCCCTGACCCTGACCGGCGCGCGTGTTCTGCGCGACGGTGGTCTGTATCGCGAAGCGGTTGGGGTGGCCGAAGGCCAGATTGTGCAAGGGACGATGGCCTCGGTCGATCTGACCGGCTTTCTGATTTTGCCCGGCATCATCGATCTGCATGGCGACGGGTTTGAGCATCACTTGGCCCCACGTCCGCAGGCGCGCTTGCCGCTGGCGGTCGGGCTTGCCTCGTTTGACCGCGAGGCCGCAGCGCATGGGATCACCACGGCTTATCTGGCGCAGGGGTGGAGCTGGGAGGGCGGCCCGCGCGGCCCCGATCAGGCCGAGGCGCTGCTGGCGGCGGTGGCGGCCTATCGCGGGCAGGCGGCAACCGATCTGCAGGTTCAGATCCGCGCCGAAACGCATCTGGTGGCGGAAACCGCCCGTCTGATCGATGCCGTGCGACGCTATGGCGTCGGCTATGTGGTGTTCAACAACCATTTGGGCGAAGCGCAGCAGATGGCACGCATGGCCGCTGCGGATTTTGCGGTTTGGGCGCGCAAGATCGGCAGCACACCGCAAGATCTGGGCCGCGCCGTCGAAGCGGCCGCTGCGCAGCGCAAATCCGTTCCGCGCAGCCTGAGGATCTTGGCCGAGGCCTTTGACACCATGGGCGTCCGCTTTGGCAGCCATGACGATCCCGATGCCGAGACGCGCTGCTATTACGCGATGATCGGGGCCGCGATTGCCGAATTCCCCACCACGCGCAACGCAGCCGTTGCGGCGCGGGCGATGGACAATCCGGTGATCCTGGGCGCACCCAATGTGCTGCGCGGCAGATCGCAGGCAGGCAATGTCTCGGCCTGTGATCTGGTGGCGGATGGGCTTTGTGATGTGTTGGTCTCGGACTATCACCTGCCAGCGCTGCCACTGGCGGTCTGGGCTTTGGTCGACCGTGGCCTGCTGGATCTGCCGCGCGCCTGGGCGCTGATTTCGACCAACCCTGCAGCGGTTTTGGGCCTGCAGGATCGTGGGCGGATTGATCCCGGACTGCGGGCAGATCTGGTGGTGGTACATGAAGCCACCCGCGCCATTGAGGCCACGATCAGCGGCGGACAGTTGGCGCATTTGTCGGGCGAGGCTGCGGCGCGGTTTATCGCTCGGGCTGACCTGCCACGGGCCTTGGCGGCAGAATAGCGCTAGCCTGCATATTTCTCTAGGAACGCCTCGACAGGCAGGTTGCGAAAGTCTGGCAGCGCGGTGCGCAACGCGGCATGCGACCAATCCCACCATCCCAAAGCAAGCAAACGCTCGCCAACACCCTTAGCAAAGCGCGGACGCAAAACGGTCGCCGGCACACCTGCGACAATCATATAGGGCGGCACATCCTTGGTCACAACAGCACCGGCGGCCACAACCGCCCCTGCCCCCAGGGTCACCTCGGGTTTGACGATTGCCCCGTGGCCGATCCAGCAATCGGGCCCCAACACGGTGCGGCGCGCGGCACGGGCCGCAAAGAACGTGGCATCGTCTGCAATGTCGTCCCAGTAAGAGCTGCTGCGATACAAAAAATGGTGCAACGAGGCCTGTGCCATCGGGTGATCCGTCGGCCCGATCCGGGTCATCGCGGCGATATTGGCGAATTTACCCACCGAGGTATTGGCGATATCGGCGTATTGGTCGCAATAGGCATAGTCGGCAAAGTATGTCCGCACGAGGCGACTGCCCCTCCCGACCTCGCAATAAGCGCCAAAATCACTGGCCGTAATCTCGCAATCAGAATGGATCAAAGGTGTAGTTGCGCTGAGTTTCTGCATCGCTCAGCCCTTGATAAAGCGCCGTCGGAGCCAGCCGGAAAAGCTGTCCATCAACATCACCATCAGCACGATCAGGATCATGTAATAGGCGACATCCTCCCAGTCTTTTTGGGTCTGGATGGCTTGGGTCAGCAACAACCCAATGCCGCCGCCGACAATTGCCCCGATCACCGTGGCACTGCGCGTGTTGGATTCCAGATAGTAGAGCACCTGGCTCAGCAGGACCGGAGCGATCTGTGGCAGCACGCCAAAACGCGCGCGCAACAGGGCATTGGCACCCGTCGAGCGCAGCCCCTCAACCTGCTTTTCATCAATATTCTCAAGCGCTTCAGAAAACATCTTGCCAAAGGTGCCGCTGTCGGTGGTCAAGATCGCCAGCGCCCCCGTCATCGGGCCCGGCCCGAAAGCACGCGAAAGGATGATTGTCCAGATCAGCCCGTCAACACCGCGCAAAAAGTCGAACAGGCGTCGGAACGCAAACCGCAGACCCCGAAAGGGGGCAAAGTTCGACGCGGCAAAGAAGGCCAGCGGCAGCGCCACAAGTGCCGCACCAAAGGTGCCCAGAAAGGCCATCAGCACCGTCTCGCCCATCGCCCAAGCCACATCGGAATGATGCCACAGCGCGTTGTGCCAAAAGTCGTGCCACATCAGCGCGGCATTGCTTTGCGTGGAGTCAATACGGGGCGCTGTCAGCAGCGACGTCAGCTGGCCATAGCTTTTGCCATAAAACGGGCTGTCGAGCGTGAAGAAGAAAAGCTCCCACCCGAATTGATAGCGAAAGGTTTCGACCTTGGAGCGCGAATAGGAAAACCGTCCCTGCCCCGTGGTAACCGAGATTCGGGTGTCGGCGACGTTGATCCAGTCCGGGATCGGCTTCGGCGCGGTCAGTGTCAGCTTGGAGCCATCGCTGTGGATGTCGATCGCGCCATACCCCGGCACAACATAGCGGGCGGCATCGGGACTGTAGGTTACGATATGGCCACGGCCCAGATCAATCCGCGTGGTATCGCCCGCCACCGTCACCCAATCAGGCAGCCGGCCTGCCGGATAGGTGCCCTTGGCCTCTCCTTCAATTGCCACGCTCAGATGGCCATCACGGTTAGATCGGGTGACATGGGTTTTATAGCTGACGAAATCGGACAACAGCACCTTGGCATTCTCGAGCGAGGCGCGCTGCGCAAGACCGATCACATCAAAGCTGATCGCGAGATAAATCAGATAGGCAAGGATCGCGGCCGGGATGGCGAGTGACGTAAGACGGCGGGTACGAAAGCTGGAGCGCAGCGCGCGAAGCGGGACAGTTGTCATCTCAGCGACCCTTTACAAGACGGTTGCGCGCGATACTGGAGAGCTGATCAATCGCAACGATCGCCAGAAACAGCAGCAGAAAGATCGCCACAACCTGATCGTATTTCCCCCCGCCCCACTGCATCGCGATCTTGAGGTCATAGCCAATGCCGCCAGAGCCCACAAAGCCAAGAATGGCCGAGGCACGCACATTGATCTCGAAGCGCATCAGCGCATAGGACAGCCAGTTTGGCGCGACTTGCGGCAGGATACCCAGCCAGATTTGCTGCGCCCAATTTGCCCCGGTTGAGGCCAACCCCTCGACGGGCTTCAGATCGGCATTTTCGGCGGTTTCGGAAAAAAGCTTACCCAGCGCGCCTGCGGTATGAAAGGCAATCGCGATCACCGCAGGCACGGGCCCTGCGCCCAGCACAAAGATCAACACAAGCGCGATCACAATCTCGGGCACCGCGCGCATCACGTCAGCGCAGCGGCGAAAAAGCGGGGCAAGGCGAGGCCAACGGGCAAGCCCATGTGTCGACAAAATTGCCAAAGGGGCGCCGACCAACCCGCCCAGAATTGTCGCGGCCGCCGCAATGTTCAGGGTCTCGATCAGCGAGGGCAGGAATTTTAGAAACAGCGCAGGCAGATTGGCGCGGTTGGTCCAGGCCTCGGAGAAGACTTCGCGCGGGAAATCGTCAAGCCGGTGCAGACCGGCAAGGAAATCACCCGCATTGCGGTCTTGCGCGGTTTGAAACCCGGCAGCCATCAACGCCACGAAAAACACCAGCAGAATGGTGCTGTAAAGCCGCTTGCGTCGGGATTGCAGCAGATAGCCCCCCTGCAGTGATGCCGGATCAGGCCGCTTGCCGGGCGTTGGGCCAAAGGAGATATCAACCATGCAGGTCCTCAATAAAATTGCCGGACCCTCCGCAAGAGGGCCCGGCGACCGGTGCTGAAAACTTAGTTGCCCGAAAGTTTGCGCGCGTCGATGATGCCCAGATACATGTCGTGTGTGGCGGGCACAAAATCCTTAGCGTCACCGGCGGCCACGCCATAGGCGCATTTGGCATCGGTTTCCCACAGATCAGCCGTTACTTGGGTGACCTTGTCTTTCACATCCGCCGGAAGTGCCGAACGAACAACCATAGGACCCTCGGGGATCAGTTTGGAGCGCCAGATTTCCACAAGGTCATTCATGTCGACAAGGCCCGCGTCCGCGGCCTTGCGGAAGGCGCCCGACGAATAGCCGTCCTCCCAGTTGCCCACACCGTCCGCCCAAGACACGCCTGCATCAAAATCGCCCTTGTTGACACCGACGATGGTCTGCTCGTGGCCACCCGAGAATTTCACATCTTTGAAGTAGTTTTCCAGCGGGCCGTATTTCGCAATCAGTTCTGCGCCGGGAACAAGATAGCCCGAGGTTGAATTCGGCTCGCCAAAGGCGAAAACCTTGCCTTTGGCATCATCCATCGAGGTAATACCAGAGTCTTTGCGGGCAAAACCGATCGAATAATAGCCGGTCACCCCGTTCAGGTTTTCCTTGGTCAGGCGCACTTCGACGGCGTTGGGGTCGGTGAGATAGGTCTTGGCGTAGGACGAAGCACCCAGCCATGCCATATCAATGGTGCCTCCCAACAGACCCTGGATCACACCATCATAATCGGCAGGCGTAAAGACCTTGACGGGCACGCCCAGCGCATCCTCAATCTTTTTGCGGTAGCATTCGTTGGACGAAATGCGGTCCTGAGCGTTCTCGCCGCCCAGAATACCGATGTTGAACTCTTTGATGTCCTGAGCATGGGCAGCGCCGATGCAGGTGGTGGCAGCCAGAAGGGCAAGCAGCTTTTTCATAGTCGTCTCCGGTTTTGGCGCAATGCGGCCGTTGGTCAGGACAGCATCGCCTCGGCATAAGCGCGGTCGGCGGGAAGGGCTGTCGAGGTGGTTGCTTCGGAAAAACTGGCGTCGGCTCCGTAGATGTCGCGGGCGACGCCAGTGGTCAGTTGCGCGGGCGTGCCGTCAAAGACGATGCGCCCGTCACGCATCCCGATCACGCGGTCGCAATAGCGGCGCGCGGTATCAAGGGTGTGCAGGTTGGCGATCACCATCCGGCCGTCTTCTTCGTGAATGCGGCGCAGGGCGTCCATCACCACTTGGGCATTCATCGGGTCAAGGCTGGCGATCGGTTCGTCGGCCAGAATGATCTGAGGGTCTTGCATCAGCGCCCGCGCAATCGCGACGCGCTGCTGTTGGCCTCCCGACAGCGCCTCGGCACGTTTGGCCGCCTGATCAGCGATGCCAAGGCGGTCCAGAATGGCCAAAGCGCGGCCGATATCGGCGTCCGACCACAGGCTGAACATCGCAGTCAAGGTCGAGCGTTGGTTCAACAAGCCGTGCAGCACATTCGAGGCCACATCCAGGCGCGGCACCAGATTGAACTGCTGAAAGATCATCGCACATTGGCCTTGCCAGCGCCGTTTGGCCGCCCCCTGCAGCGTCAGCACGTTCTGGCCGTGAAACAAAACCTCGCCTGTGGTCGCGTCGGTCAGACGGTTGATCATGCGCAGCAGCGTGGACTTCCCCGCGCCCGAGCGACCGATCACCCCGATGAACCCGGCGCGCTCCAGCGTAAAGCTGGCGCTATCGACCGCAGCCTTCGCACCAAAGTGGCGCGAGAGTTTTCGGATTTCCAGCATCGCGCCGCCTCCCGTGACATTTCACTACGCAGTTTTGCGCACCTGCGTGACAGTCAGGTATCTTGGGCGTGAAGTTTCAGTGACAGAGCCGCACCGCAAGCCATGGTTGAAATGGGCCGGTGAGATCGCACGGACACCCACTTGCCAAAAAGCGGAACTGCGCTACTCTTTGCCACAGATGAAAAAGAGACGCTTCGTTCTCTGAGTCTAAAGCTGTCGCTGACTTTGGGGGAGGTCATCATGCTGCAACCAGCGCGGTTAGATCGGCGCAGATTGACCATCGCGCTTTCCGAGGTTGAGTCGATCCGCGACAAAATACCGGAACCTGTGCTGGCAGATTTGGCGCAAGAAGTGGTCAAGCGGGTCGCAACCAATTTGCGCGTCGTGCTGCCACCGGCCCTGCGCCCAAGCTCTGAACAGATTGATGCTCTGAGCGAAGCCTTGTTGTCGCATGATCCGGTTCAGGCCGTGGCACTGATCGATCGCGCGCAACAAGACGGCGCAACCTACGACTCGCTCTGCCAGTATTACCTTGCCGCAGCGTCGGCGCGTTTGGGGGAATGGTGGACCGACGACAAGGTGTCGTTTTACAAGGTCACGATTGCAGCCGGGCGCATCTATGCCATCCTGCGCACTCTGCGGCTGAACCGGCAGCTGCCCGAACCGGATGGGCGGCGGTTTGCGGTTTTTGCCAGTGTGCCGGGCGATGACCACAGTCTTGGTATCCGTTTCGCTGCAGATCTGGCGCGGGATCGGGGCTGGGATATCGAGCTGTTGACGGGGCGGACACATGATGAGCTGTTGCGCGAGCTGTTAAGCAGTGACACAGGGCTGATCGGTCTGTCGGCAAGCGGCAAAGAGGCTCTGCCGGCTCTTGTCAAGTTGATCGTTTCGGTGCGTCTGAGCAACCCCAAGGCGCGCATCATGGTTTGCGGCCGCATCGCTTCGCTTGGGCTGAACCTTGACGGGATCACAGGCGCAGATTTTGCCTCGGCCGATTTTGATCCGGCCTTCGATTACATGGAACGGCTGGCGCGCGAAGCCAGAGGCGGCTGAGGTTCAGGCTCTGCGGCGCTCAAAAAGCGTATGATCCCCAAGATCGACCTTCGCCGCGTCACGCAAAAGCCTTGCATAGAAATCAAACAGCGTCTCACTGCCGGTGCTGGGCGTCGCCTCGGCGTCGTAGCACCCGGTAATCGGGTTCAACACCAACATTGATTGCGTGGCATAATACCGCCCGATGCGCGCGAGTTCGGCCTTGTCACGCAAGCGCGGCACGACGCGGCCAAGCACGCTCAGCCCCACGATGATGCTATCCATCAAGGCAAGCGGCACACGGCGGAATTTCGGCGGCTGGCCGGTCAGACGAAACAACTCCAGCCCCTGCTCGCGCGGCGTGATCGCAGGACCGGGACCGCCGATGGGCAAGATCTGGTTGTAACGCGCAGGCGTGTCGAGACAGTCGGCCAGATATTGGCCAAGGTCGGCGTCGCTGATCGGCTTGCAGGCCGTCAATTGCCCGTCGCCAAACAGCAAAAATGCCTGACCGCGCCGCACCCTCTCCACCTGCCCCGAGAGGGATTTGAAATAGGCGGTGGGTCGCACGATGGAATAGGTTAGCCCCGAGCCGATCAACGCGTGCTCAAACGCCAGCTTGGCGTGTTGAAAGCCAAGCTGGGGTCGCTGCACGCAGATCGCAGACAGCAGCACCATCTGTCGCACACCCAAAGCCTGCGCAATCTGCAGGGCGTGCAGATGCGCGTCATGGTCGATCGCCCAAGCCTCTGCTGGCGCGCCGGTGCGCGAGGCAAGGCAGGATACCAGCGCATCAAATCCTTCGCCCGCAAACCCGTCACGCGCAAGTGAGGCTGCATCTGACACCTCACCAATGCGCAGAATTGCGGCTGGCGGCAGGCCTCTGCGCGGATCGGCGGCATCGGGGCGAATGAAGCAGACCACCTCACAGCCCTTGGCCAACAGCGCCGCCGCCGTGGCGCGGCCAATCGTGCCCGTTGCCCCCAGCAGCAACACGCGCCGGGGTGCTTCGGGCTCAGACATGGGTCGAGCTCAGCATCTGGACGACTTTGCCCCAGCCCTCGGCCAGATAAATCCGCAGCCAAGGCGTATAGCGGGCAGGCTCGGCCTCGATCCGGCGCGCAAGCTCTGGCAGGGCGACCCATTCGGTTGCGGCAACTTCGTCAGGGTTCGGAGCCAGATGCAAAGGAGCCTCGACATGGGCCACAAAAAGATCGACCAGCTCGTGCTCGATCAACCCAGCCCCCACGTCGGCGCGATACTCGGTCTGGCCCGCGCGCCGCAGCGGCAGGCCTGTGATGCCCAGCTCTTCGCGTAGTCTGCGTTGCGCACAGGTGGCGCTATCTTCGCCCCAGCGCGGATGGGTGCAGCAACTGTTGGTCCAAAGCCCCGGCGTGTGGTATTTGCCCAAAGCCCGGCGTTGCAGCAAGGTCTTGTCGCCATCCATCACAAAAACCGAGATCGCCAGATGTTTCAGCCCGCGCTGATGCACCTCGAGCTTTTCAACCGGGGTGAGCAAGCCATCAACATAGGCAGGGACCATTTCGGACATTGAGGCTCCGGTCAGATATGTTCGGGGGCAACCCAGCCCAGCAAATGCCGGATGTTCTTAAACCCGATTTTGAGATGTGCCAAGGGGCGAGCATTGACCAGCTTTTTGTTCATATAGGCGTCGAAGGTCAACTTTTGCACATCGACATCATGGCACAGGCTGACAAAGCGTTCGCGCCGCTCGTCCGATTTGTAATAGGCGTCCTGCATCGAGCGCAGCACTTTGAACACGGTGCCATGCTCTTTCATGAACAGCTTGCGCGCCAGCCGCAGTTTGGACGCGCGCCCTGTTGCCAGCACCGCCTGCGCCGCCGTTGCCGCCACCCGTCCGCCGACCATCGCGTAGTATATCCCCTCGCCCGACGAAGGTGCGACCACCCCCGCCGCATCGCCCGCAAGCACCACGTCGCGGCCGTTGTCCCATCGGTCCATCGGGCGCAGCGGGATCGGCGCACCTTCGCGCCGCAGGGTCTCGCATCCGCTCAACCCCGACGCCGCGCGCAGATCCGCCGTGGCGGTCTTCAGATCAATGCCGTCAATGCCGGTGCCCATGCCAACGCTGCACTGATCGCCATGCGGAAAGACCCAGCCGTAAAAGTCAGGGCTGATCCGCCCGTCGTAGATCACATCACAGCGCATCGGATCATAAAGTGCATTGGCCGACGGGGCCTTGATGATCTCGTGATAGGCGATCACATAGGGAATGCGGTCGCCTCCCGGCACCTCGGTCTTGGCGACGTTCGAGCGCGCACCATCCGCGCCGATCACCAGTTTGGTCGTGGCGCGCATCTCCTCGCCGCGGGCCTTGTCGCGATAGACCACATGCGTGCCTGCCGCGTCGCGCTCGATGCGCACATAGGTCCCGGTCAGCCGCGCAGCCCCATTGCTGACGGCACGCGCGCGCAGAAATTCGTCGAAATGCTCGCGGTCGACCATGCCGACAAAGCCGTTCTCAATGGGAATATCCACCGCGCGCCCCGTAGGCGAGACCATGCGCGCAGTCTGGATATGGGCGACAAGCTGGCTTTCGGGGATCGAGAAATCGGCAATCAGCCGTGGCGGAATGGCCCCGCCGCAGGGCTTGATCCGCCCGGCCCTGTCCAGAAAGGCGACCGAGCAGCCCGCCTGCGCCAGATCATTCGCCGCCGTGGCACCCGAGGGTCCGCCACCGATCACGATCACATCAAACATGTCATTCCCCCGGAACCAGTGCGCCCATCGCGGGCTGTGGACGCTTTTCGATAATCTGTGCCGCCATCAGGGCAGCGAGGCCAAAAAGCGCCGCCTCAAAGGTAAAGACGGCCCCGAATGCAGTGGCCGTGTCCATCAGATGGCGTCCCAGATCAACGGCGCCTGCGCCCAACACCCCGCCCAGCCCGGCTGCGACGGCTTGCGCGGCCCCCCAAAGCCCCATGCGCGTGCCTTCGCGGGCCTCGCGCCCCTCGCCCGCCAGGGCCATCATCGACCCGATCGCCGCCACGGCAAACATGCCGTTGAAAAAGCCCAAGCCCATCGTGGCCGGCTGGATGATCGCACCGCCCTGCGCCATCTGCCCCGCCGCGGCGATAACCAACAGCGCCAGTGCCGAGCCCGCACAGCCTGCGACCACCCAAGCCCGCAGCGATCCGATCCGCAGACCCGTGGCCGCAATCCCGACGGTGAGCATGCCAAAGAACACGCCACCATTCTGCGCACCTGAAAGCTGCGTCGACTGACCGGGCGTAAAGCCAAAGGCAAGGCCCGCATAGGGTTCAAGGATCAGCTCTTGCATAAAGTAGGCGACCATCGACAGAAAGATGAACAGAGTAAAATTGCGCGCGCGCGGCTCGGCCCAGATCTGCGCGATCCCCTCGCGGAACGGCAGCGGCTGCGCTTGCGGCGTGGGCGCGCGGGCGTGACGCGCCTCGATCCCCCAGACAGCTGCGGTGGTCAGGCCAACCGCAATCACCCCCACCCAAGCCACCAGTTTCAACAGCAATGCTGGCGAATAGGGATCAAGCTGTTTGCCGACGATCGTCGCTGTAACTGCAATGCCAAAGATCATCATCAGCCAGGTGATCGTGGCCGCCGCCGCGCGCCTGCGCGGATGGGTGGTGGTCGCCAAAAGCGCGAGCAAAGACGTGCCCGACGCCCCAACGCCCGCCCCGATCAGCCCATAAGCCAGGATCGAAACCGCAAGACCCAGCTTGAGACTCTCGGACATCGGTACGAATCCTAAAGCAGCAAGAAAACCACCCAAGCCCAGCACTATCATGCCCAGAATGATAAACCGCGTGCGTTTGCCGCCTGTGTCAGACCGATACCCCCAGGT